>NZ_JAIOTY010000001.1:1636649-1850257 GCF_019931275.1 Nitratidesulfovibrio sp. SRB-5
CTTGGCCCCGTTGCTTCCCCTGTAAGGGGGTTGCCTCTCCGCCCCGCGCGTGCTAGCCAGTTGTCCGCGAACTCCGGTAATGGCAAGGGATTCCGCCCTCCAGGCCCTGCTGCCGGGAGCGTTTTCGACTTCTTGAGCGACGTGCTTCCATCCACTCCGGAAGGCACGTCCGCTCCAACGGAATACAGGTTCAGCACCGCCAGCCACTGCCGCGAAAAGGGAGAACAGCGATGCCCACCACCAGCAGCGAACGCATCTTCACCCCCCAACGGCTTGCCGCCATGTTTCCGCCAGAGCGGGCGGACGCCTTTTTCGACGCCCTGTATGGCGATGCGGAAGACGGCGCCTACGACATCACCCTGGCCTTCGAAGGTGAACACGCCAACGGGGTGGAATTCTCGTTCCGGCTTACCCAGCGGCCCGGGCACTGTCTGGCCTGCAACCTTACCTACGGCCTGCCGCAGGTTTTCGAGCGGCACCCCGTCATAGACCTGCCCGGCGTGGTGTCCAAGATTGCCGATGCCCTGGACAAGGCCGAAGAAAAGCTGCAATGGCGCCTACTGCCCACCCGGGAGATGTCGCGCACGCTGCACGCCATTCCGTTGATGGTCACCTTCGGCTGATCTCTCTCCGTGCTTTCCCGGCAGGCGGGGTTCGTGTTGCCTGAGCCTCCCCTGTTGCCATTGATGTCCAAGGGCCGAACCCCTGCGGGTTTCGGCCCTTTTTTCGTCCCCCATGAAAAAACCGCCCCTTGCGGAGCGGTTCTGTTTCGAGCATGTCGGTGACGTCGCCTACGGGGCGATGCTGCGCGAAATGAAACGAATGGCTTCTTCGTACAGGTTCGGCGGAGCATAGGGGGTCAGCAGGCGGGTACGGTTGGCGCCAACCATCATGGAAATGATCACCTGCGCCGTTTCGTGCACCGGCAGCTGGCGGATGGAGCCATCTTCGATGCCGCGGCGCAGCTGGTTTTCCAGCTCGCGGGGAACCTGGTTGAACTTTTCGTACATCAGGTCGCGGTCGGTCTTGGTCTTCATGTCGCTGTAGGGCGAGCACCGCACAAGCACCAGCCAGTTGGATGTCTTGTCGATGGAGAAGTCGAGGTAGGCGGTGCAGAAATTCAAGACCGACTCGTACCCGTTCTTGCCCTTGGCCGACGCATCGCGCAGCACGCCAAGGAACTGTTCAAGCACATCAATGCCCGCGGCCAGGAACAGTTTTTCCTTGTTGCCGTAATGGTGCGTCAGCAGCCCAAGGGCCACGCCTGCGCGTTCGGAAATTTTCTTGAAGGTGGTGTCGGCATAACCGTATTCACCGAAAAGCTCTTTTGCCGCATGAAGCAACGCTTCTTTCTTCGAGATGCTCATATCAACGGCCCGTGGTAGTGCTTGAGGTGTGTATACAGGGGCTCCGCATCCGAATGTGCGGATGCTCGTCGTGGAGCCGCATAAGAACCGTCGGACCCGCACCCGACGGAACACCGGGAACACTTGTGCCTTCGCTGTCGACCCGGCGAGGGGCCGCGAAGGGCTGCACCTGTGTAGCTTACATGCATGGGGCAGTCAACGCCGCCTGTGCGCACAGTGAAAATGTTGGCGCGGGTTTTGTCAACTAGATTCCTCGGAAAAGTTGCATTGTCTTGCGCTGTAGTAACACGAACATTTGAATGGTCGATCAATCCAATTTCGATTGTCGTGCTCTAGCGGCAGGGTGGGCATAAAACGAAGACGGCCCCACAATGGGGCCGTCTCGTGAGGAGTGTTCCGTTGCTCACCTTGCGCACCGAGTAAGCCGACGAACCTGTCCGGGAAAGCGTGAAGGAGGCAGGTGGAGTGCGTCGGGCCGGTTTGTTTGGCCAAGCAAACAACGACTAGCACCGCAGGGGCAGCGCGTCAAGGGTGCTGGGTAGGCCGTTTGAGGCCGGTGGCGACGCCTCGTTTGAAGATAGCGGCGCTGAAACCTGAGCGTGGCGACCACGAAATCGGTAGGTGTATCTGATCTTGACTGATTAAACAAACAAGGCGGCTCCCGTTAAAGGGAGCCGCCTCGGAGAGGAGTGTACTGATGCCAGGAACGCTTGGCCGACAGGTGCATGCCGGAGGGTGGATGGTGCAGATCGCGCCCTAAGCTGGCTGGTCAATCAATCAGTGCAAGAAAACTATAGTACCCACTCGGATGAGTGTCAACACCTCAACCCCTGTCAAGATGAAATGGCACGAATTTCATTGCGCCACTCGGCAAGGCAGCCTTCGATGAAGGCGTACACGGCGGCCTGCTCTTCTTTGCCGTTGCCGGAAACGGCAAGGGGCGCGGCAAAGCGGAAGTGCACCGTGCGCTGGGGGCGGATGGGGCCAAAGTCCTTGATGGGCCAGCCGGTGCCCCAGGCATCGGTCTTCAGGGCCAGCGGCACCACGGGCACCCCGGCCCGGCGCGCCAGCTTGACCCCGATGGAATTGAAGGTCTTGGGGTCCAGGGTCTCGCTGCGGGTGGCCTGGGGAAAGATGACCACGGAGATGCCGCGCTTCAGCCGTTCCACGCCGCCTTCCAGCACGGCGGCAAGGTCGTCACGGGGGTTCACGCGGCCCACGGTGATGGGGTCGCGCGCGTGCAGCACGTGCTTGAACACGGGGTAGTCGGCCAGGCTCTGCTTGACCACGAAGGTCATGTTTTTGTGCGGCTGAATGATGGAAGGCAGCACGAAGGTTTCCAGCGTGCTCATGTGGTTGCCCACAAACACGCACGGACCTTCCAGGCGCGTGAAGTGTTCCATGCCTTCCACGAACAGCCGTACCCCGGTGCGTTCCAGCGCGCGAACCACCTCGACGCTGCTGTCCACCCACGCTGACGAGGAGTATTCCCCCCGTTGCGCGGCAGCTGCGGCCCGAAACACGATGCCTGCCATTACCGGATAGTAAGCCAGTGTGGGGAGCAGCCGGGCAATGGGGCCAGCCGCATCGGCAGGGGTGGTGTATGTATCGCCGGTGAACGGCACGGGCATGTCGGGGGCGGGCATGTTGGGAGTGGGGATGTCGGCGTCGGTCATGTGGGGTATCCCTTTGCGGTCTTGCCGGGCGCCGGGCATACGGCAGCGGCATGAACTGAAGCGGAAGGTGTGCGTTGCACCGCCGTATATCCCGGCGACGGCGAAAGGAAAATACCTTTGTGGAGAGGATGCGACGAGGGAATAGGGCTGCCGGAAGCGAGCGGGCGCATCGGCCTGCGTCAGGACGCGGCGTTCTCCTGTTCCTTCTTCACCTGCCGGAAGTTCAGGCCGCCCTCGACTGGCCGCAAGGACGAGGCCGTCCTGTTACTGGGCTGTCGGGCCTGCGTCAGGACGCGGCGTTCTCCTGTTCCTTCTTCACCTGCCGGAAGTTCAGGCCGCCCTCGACTAGCCGCAAGGACGAGGCCGTCCTGTTTCTGGGCTGTCGGGTCTGCGTCAGGACGCGGCGTTCTCCTGTTCCTTCTTCACCTGCCGGAAGTTCAGGCCGCCCTCGTCCAGTCCCCGCCCGGAATCGTAGATGCCCACGGTGCGTTCGGTGAACTGCACGCTGCGGGCGCGGCGATAGTAGCGCAGCATGTTGCGGTAGTCCGCCTCGTAGCTGCGGCCCTGCCAGCCTTCGCAGCGCACCACGGCAAGCTCGCGGGTCATGCACAGGCACAACGGGTCGATGTTGCTCTGCCACACCGGGTCGCGCCCTTCCTCTATCACCGGCAGGTAGGCGGCCTTGTGCGCCAGGCTCACGTCGATGCGCGCGATGAGCAGGTCGACGTCCGGGTATGCTTCATAGATGAGGAAGGCTTCCGGCGTCAGCGAGTTGTCGTCGTCCAGGAACAGGATGCGCCTGCCGCGCGCTGCCCGCAGCAGCCCGTTGCGGATGGCGTTGCCGTAGTCCTTGTCGGGCCGGAAGTCGAACCAGCGCACGAAGCCGTCGGGCCGCACCCGTTCGCCCTTCACCCCGTCGAAGCCGATCAGCATTTCCACGTCGCCGGGGGCCAGCCCGGCTCGTTCCATGGCCGTGCGCGCGCTGTCGATGGCAAGGCCCAGGGCCACGGGGCGGTCACCCCGGCTGGGGGTGATGATGGAGTATCGCGGCGCGGCGTCGGGCATCGTGGCTCCGGTGGGTTTGGCGCGTCGTGCGGTTGCGGGGGGCGGTGCGTCCGGTGCGGCCATGCGGGGCGGCAACGCGTGACGCGATGCATCCCGTTTGGCGGTGCGTGGCGTCTCCTGCTACTCGGGGCGCGGCTTGCGCTGGCGGACCAGCCTGCGCCACCAGTTGGTCAGGCGCTGCTCGTCACCGTGTTCCTTGGGCTGGTAGAAGCGGCGTTCCGTCAGACCGTCGGGCAGGTAGTCCTGCTCTATCCAGCCGTCCGGGTAGTTGTGGGGGTACTTGTAGCCCTTGCCGTAGCCCCAGTCCTTCTGCAACTTGGTGGCGGCATTGCGCAGGTGCATGGGCACGGGCTGCGGGCCGTTCAGCTTTATTTCCCGCGCGGCATTGAGGTAGGCGGCGTAGCTTGAATTGCTCTTGCGGGCCAGGGCCAGGTGCACCACGGTCTGGGCCATGGGGATGAACCCTTCCGGCATGCCCACGAATTCCACGGCCTGCTGGCAGGCCACGGCCAGCGGCAGTGCCTGCGGGTCGGCCAGTCCCACGTCCTCGGACGCGGAAAGAATCAGCCTGCGGCACACGAAGCGCGGATCCTCGCCGCCTTCCAGCAGGCAGGCCAGGTAGTACAGGGCCGCGTCCGGGTCGCTGCCGCGTATGGACTTGATGAGCGCGGAAGCCAACTCGTAATGGCTGTCGCCGTCCTTGTCGTGGCGGCTGACGATTTCCGGCATGGCGGCGCGCACCCCGTCCAGCCCGCGATTCTCGGCGGGCAGCCCGGCCACGTATTCCACCAGGTTCAGCATGGCGCGGGCGTCGCCGTGGGACATGCCGGACAAAAAATCCAGCACGTCGTCGGTCAGGGGGGCTTCCTGCGCCGTGCCGCCGCGCCTGCCCAGTTCCATCAGTTCCTCGCGGCCCAGCGGGCGCAGGCGCATGACGTGCAGCCGTGACAGCAGCTGGCGGGTCACGCTGAAGGACGGATTCTCGGTGGTGGTGGCGATCATGGTGATTTCGCCGCTTTCCAGGATGGGCAGAAAGAAGTCCTGCTGGGCCTTGGAGAAGCGGTGCAATTCGTCCAGCACCAGCACGTCCACCCCGGACAGCGAACGTCGCAACTGCTGCAACCCCGCCTCGGGCGCGCTGAGGCGCAGCACCTTGGTGCCGTGGGCATTGGCCAGCAGCAGGGCCAGCGTGGACTTGCCGCACCCCGGCGGGCCGAACAGCAACAGGCTGGGCAGCCGTTCGGCGCGCAGCAATGCGGCAATGCGCGGCGTAAGGTGGGTCTGGCCCACGAAGCCGTCGAGGGTGCTGGGCCGGATGCGTTCCGGCAGGGGCTGCTTCAGCGTCACGTCATGGTCTCCGGAAATGTCTGGCGGGCTGGGCGGGTGCCGGGCGGAACTGCGATTGGTCGGGATGCATGGCCGCGCCCGCGTATGCCTGAAGCGGCACCCGGCAGGGCCTGCGAACTGCTGGTGCCGTGCGGCCTGGCCAGCGGCTTCGGTCTTGTGTATCAGGCCCGCCGCGCAAGGAAAAGATGGGTGCGCGGCTCGGGACCGTGGAGGCCGTTACGCAAGGCCGCGCGATGAACATGGCGAACGTGCCCCGGTGCGGTTGTTTGGTGCGTCGGGCCGATGACGTCGGGCCAATGGGCGATGCCTTCGGGAAGGAAGCACCGGTGCGGCATGCGGGCTGGCGAACCGCCCGCAACAGGTTGCGACCGGCGGCTATCGTCCCTGCCGGGCCCACCAGTGCAGCCCCAGGCAGAGCATGGCCGCCGTTTCCCAGCGCAGCACCCGGTTGCCAAGGCTTACGGCCTGCATGCCGGAATCCAGCAAAGCCGCCACCTCGCGGTCGGAAAAACCGCCCTCCGGACCCACCACGAACAGGGTGCGGCCCGGCTGGCCGATGTCTCCGGCGCCCAGCAGCACGCCGCCGGTGTCGCCTTCCCACAGGATGAACCGCTTGGCGAAATCGCGGCTGGCCTCGGCCAGTTCGGCCACGCCGCCGGGCAGGGTGCGGAGTTCCGGCAGCCACGGGTTGCGGCTCTGCTTGGCTCCGGCCTCCATCTGGGCGTGCCATGATTCGCGGGTTTCCTCGGGCACGCGCGACTGGCTGCGCTCCGCCTGCCACAGCCAGATGCCGCCCGCCTCCAGTTCCACCGCCTTTTCCATCAGCCAGCCCCGGCGCACTTCCTTGCCCCAGCCGATGGCCAGCACCGCCTGCGATGCCGGGGCCGGATGCTCGGTGATCGACACCGGCTCCAGGCGCACCAGAGCCTTTTCCGTGTCCGTGACCCGGAATTCGCCCTCGCGCCCCCGGCCATCCAGCAGGCGCACCGAGTCGCCCGCGCGCACCCGCACCACCTTGACCAGGTGGCGGGCTTCCTGCCCTTCGAGCAGGTACGGTTCGGCCCAGCGTTCGGGCGGCAGGAAAAAGGTGCGCATGGTGATGCTCCGGGGAGTGGGGGATTGGCGCGGGGGGAGGTGCGATAGGTGAAATATGCACAACATGGCGCGCGGCAGGATTTTTTCTGCTGGCAAGGAAAACGCGCCTGCCAGAAGGGAGCGTACTCTTGGGTACGTGACCGAACTGGCAGGCAGCGTTTGACGCAGCCAGCAGGAAAAAGACGCCGCGCGCTAGATCAGTTTGGTCCGCGCTGTCCCTTGCGTATAGAACGGCAACGCCACGCGGGTGGCTTCCAGTTCCACCTTGGCGGCCTTGACCACGAAAGTGGGGGCCTCGGCATGGGCGGCGGCAACGCGGGCCAGCGCCACGGCGTAGCCCAGCGTGGGGCAGAACGATCCGCTGGTCACCACGCCGGCAACGGTGCCGTCGGGCAGGGCCACCACGTCGCCGTGGCGGGCGCTGCGGCGACCGGGAATGGACAGCGCCACCAGCGGCTCGCGCACTTCGCGGTCCGCGCCCTTGCCCACGTAGTCGGCAGGGTTGGTCAGCATGGAGCCGTAGCCCGCTTCCGCCGGGGTGTGGGTGTCGTCCAGGTCGTGGCCGTACAGGGGCAGGCCCACTTCCAGACGCAGGGTGTCACGCGCGCCAAGGCCCGCGGGCTTCACGCGCTCGTCGGCCAGCAGGGCGGTCCACAGGGCCTCGGCCTTGTCCCAGGGCAGGTACAGTTCCACGCCCAGTTCGCCGGTGTAACCAGTCCGACTGACCAGCAGCGGCGCGCCGCCGAAGACCACGGAACGGAAGCCGAAATAGGGCAGGTCGCGGAAGCTTTCGCCCAGCACCGCTTCCAGCACGTCGAACGACTTGGGGCCTTGCAGGTCCAGCTTGGCGGTGCGGGCCGAGATGTCCTCGAAGGGCAGGGCGGCGGGCAGGCGCGAACGCAGGGCGGCGAAGTCGCTTTCTGTGCAGGCGCCGTTGACCACCAGCATGTAGTCGTCCTCGGCGATGCAGTACACGATGAGGTCGTCCAGGATGCCGCCCGCCTCGTTCAGCAGAAAGCCGTAACGGCAACGGCCGGGCTTCAGCGTTTCCAGGTTGTGGCTGACGGCGCGGGACAGCGCACCGCGCGCTCCGGGGCCGCGCAGGGTGAATTCGCCCATGTGGCAGATGTCGAACAGGGCGGCGGATTCACGCGTCTGCACGTGCTCGGCGATGATGCCGGTGGGGTACTGGATGGGCATGTCCCACCCGGCAAAGGGGGCCATCTTGGCCCCGGCGGCCCGGTGCCACGCGGAAAGCGGGGTTTGCAGCAGGTCCGACAAGGGGTGCTCCTTCGTGTCTCCGTTGGGGGTTGGCGCGGTCATGTGGTATGGGGGCGCGCTGCGCCGGGGCAAGGCGGTCTTGCGTCCGGTGCGGAAATTCGGTGCGCCGTGCGGCGCGCGCCAGAAATAGCGCGAGAAGGGATTTGCGGCAACCGGCTGGCGACCTGTCGGGGGCGGCAGGGGCTGGCTGGTAACGGGCGCACAGGTGGCGTGCCGGGCTGGGTGTCAGGCTGGGGGAATACCCGTGCGATACACGCGGATGGTGGCGGCGATAACCGGCAGCGGTACCGCGCACAAGCAGGGGCCTGCTACGCGGCGACTTTGCGGGTGCGCTGGATGGCCCGGAACTCGTCCACCAATGACACCAGCTTGCCGTAGTTACGCTTGATTTCGAGACCGCCGGGGGTCAACTCATCGTCGCGCTTTTCGATGTAGGTGCGCAGCAGGTAGCGGTCGTTGAGCATGTTTTCGCCAATGGCGATGACACTGGACACCAGCGTGTCGAAATAGCTGACGATTTCGAATTTCAGCCCGTGCAGCAGCTGCACCGCCTCGGCCAGCATGCGCCGGTAGCCGATGCGCTCGCCCCGGTACTCGCGGTCCTGAATGTCTTCAAGATAGCGCACCTTGCGGGCCTGCTGGATGTAGCTGTATTTGGCCCAGACCTCTTGATACAACTCGTGCAGGTGGCCGAAGGCCTCGTAGTTGTCCGGCGAGAGCAGGTAGTTGTCCAGCACCTTGATGACGTTGGCGAAGAATTCGTCGCTGTAGCCGATGATGCGCCGCTGGTGCTTGGACAGCCATGCATACAGGAACTTCAGGCGCTTTTCGTCCGTATCGGTGTTTTCGACGATCTCGTTGCGCTTGAAGATGATCCTGCCCGTGTATTCGCCACGGGTTATGTCGTTCAGGCGCAGGAACATGTTGCTGGCGTCCTTGATGATGTTCAGGTCGCCCAGCACCTGCCCCGTAACGGGATGGATGACTTCCTGCGACTCCACGGACAGGGCGCGGTCCTGCCGCACGTTGTCCGGGTTGAACTTGTGCTGCCGGTAGGACACCCGCAGGATGACCACCCGCCGTTCGCGATCCAGGAAGTAGCCAGCCTCGTCGATGGCGCGCAGGGCCTCTTCCTGGTCGGCGTCCACGCGCACCAGGGCCAGCTTTTCCACGCGGGGGTAGGGGCGCGAATCGCCCTCGCCGATCATGGTGGTGATGGTGCGGTCCGACTGCCCCAGCACGCGGATCATGAAGCGTTCGCCCATCTTGTGCAGCCGCCGCGCGAACAGCGCGCTGGAGGTGCGCCGCTCGGACACGATGGGAAAGCCGTACAACTCCATCAGGTACTGATACACGAACAGCCGATTGCGCTCGTACATCTCGTTGTCGCCCACGTCGAACTTGCCGATGCGCATGCCGAAGCGCTTGATCTCGCTGTCGAGGTCGGACGGGAACGAGGCATACACCCCGCCCAGATGGAAATGGCCGAAGCTGTCCAGCGCGAAGACCTGGGCGCGGTCCATGGCCAGCAGAAAGGGCATCAGCGCGGGGTAGTAGTCGAGCACGGAGGTGTCGAACCGCCCGAAGCGCTGGCGGAAGGATTCCTGGAAGGCCTTGGGCAGGCGGGTCTGCATGGCCTGCACGTTGCGGGCGATGACCTGCGATTCCAGCGGGCACGAGGCGCCTTCCGCCACGCTGGCCGTATCCAGCACCGGGTGCAGGATGTCGAACTGGAAGACTTCCTGGAAGTAGTTGAGGGGCCGCTCGAAGGCCGCCATGCTGAAGCCGGGCAGGTGCTTGTATTCCCACAGGTCGGCTTCGAACGAGGGCAGCAGCTCGCGCGACTCCACCAGCGGGTAGTCGGCGTGTTCGAAAAAGGGGCGCAACAGGCATTGCTTGACGTGTACCACGTCAAGAAAGCGCTTCAGCGCGGCAAGCGACGTAAGCTCCACCGGTTCGGACAGCAGGCCGTCCTCGCGGTAGACAAACTCTCCCTTGCTGAAGGCGTTTTTCAGGGTGATCTTCATGCGCCGTCCTGGTGCCCGTGGCGCTTCGCCATTCCCCTCCGGCATGGCGAGGCGGATTGCAGTTGCCCCTCTGCGATATCCAAGCCTATTTTTTTTTCTAAAAAAATTCTACCATAATGTGACGGGCAATGGTTCAGGCACAAGGGTTTCGCGGTGTCTGCGCATTGCGGGTGCCGCACCACGCGGGGCCATGGCGGGCGCACGGCTGTTGCGGGAACATGCCCGGCTTTGTTAAAGCACCGGTTGAAACGGAGCGGTAACTGACAACGGCATTGCCACGGTGCGGCAGCGCACGCAGCGCCCCGCCCCTGTCTGGATACTGACTTGCCTGCTCTCGGTCCTGCCTGGCCCGGGTTTGGCGTCGGTTCGTTCGCGACCGGTCTGATTGCGGCGTTTTTTGCTGCACGCTGGTCATGCGCCGTCCGCCCCTTGCGGGCGGCATCGCGCGGGGATAGGCTGTCGTCCGCCTTCGTTTCGTCCGCCTTCGTTTTGTCCACCGCGCGCGTTACCGCCGGGCTTCGGTCGGGGCGCACGCCATACGCCATGAACTCCGGCCACCGCACGGGGCCGGAGAGGAATTCGGATATGAACAGCCAACGTTGCCACGAACGCATTCTTGCCATCATTTGCAGCGTGTTCGACGCGTATTCCGCCGTGCTCTTCCTGCCGGACGGGACAGCCATCGAAAGTACCGACCTTTCGGCCGGTGCCGCCACGGCGGCAGCCACCGCCGCGCTGGACCGCGACAGCCAGTTGCATCGCCTTGCCGCCAGCTTCAGCCTGGGCGACATGGTGGACACCGGCACGGCCATCGCCCCGGGGCGCGGGCTGGTGGGCTGGATCATCCGCAACCGCGAGCCGCTGCTGGTCAACAACTTCGACCAGCGCCAGAGCCACCTTGGCTACTACCGCAGCAACGAGGAGGCCACCATCAAGGCCTTCATGGGCTGCCCCGTGCCCGGCGGCGGCGCGCTGTGCATCGACAGCAAGCGGCAGTATTCCTTTTCCGACAAGGACCAGAAGATCCTGCAACTGTTCGCGGACCTCATTTCCGGGGTCGAGGGCGTGGTCTGCCAGGGGGCCGGACAGGCCAGCCTGACCCGCTACTACGCGGCCTTGCAGGTGATCAGCGAACTGCGCGGGCGCATCAGCCGCTGGCCGCAATTCCTGGCCGAATTCCTGCGCCTGATGGCCGAGGCCACCGGCTTCGACCATGCGCTGTTCGCCGCCCGCGACGGCGACGGGCAGAACTACATCCTGGAAGGCGAAAGCCACCAGCTGCTGCTGGGCAAGGGCGACGCGCCCATGTATCCCATCGGCAACGGCATCGTGGGCTGGGTGTTCCGCAACGATGCCCCGGTGTACACCGAAGGCACCGACGGCGCGCCCATGGCGCCGCTGTTCGGCAAGGGGGCGCACATGCCCGCCTTCCGCTCCGTCATGTGCCTGCCGCTGATGATCAACAAGGTCACGCGCGGGGTGCTGTGCCTGGGGCACGGCGAGCCGCGCGTCATCCCCGACGATCTGCGCGCCTTCACCCGCATGTCGGTGGACCATCTGGCGCTGTTTCTGGAGAACCTGTACCTGAAGAGCAGGCTGCGCGAACTGCTGCCCAAGGCCCGGCTGGAACGCCGCGTACCCGCGCCCGCCCCGCACGAACGATCCGACCGCGACACCGACGACTGACACCGCAACCGCGAGAGCCACTAGATGCTGCGCAGACTGTTCGGCTTCCTGGGCAAGGACCTTGCCATGGATCTGGGTACGGCCAACACGCTGCTGTACACCCGTGCCGAGGGCATCGTGCTGAACGAGCCTTCGGTGGTCGCCCTGGAAACCGACCGCAACACGGTGCTCGCGGTGGGGCGCGAGGCCAAGGAATTCCTTGGCCGCACCCCCAAGCGCATCCGGGCCATCCGCCCCATGAAGGACGGCGTCATCGCCGACTTCGAGGTGACGCGGCAGATGATCGCCTTCTTCATCCGCAAGGTCATCAGCGGTTTTTCGCTGGTCAAGCCGGGCATCGTCATCTGCGTGCCCACGGGCATCACCCAGGTGGAAAAGCGCGCGGTCATCGAATCGGCCCACCAGGCCGGCGCGCGCGACGTGCGCCTGGTGGAGGAGCCCATGGCCGCGGCCATCGGGGCCAACCTGCCCATCCACGAGCCGCTGGGCAACATGGTGGTGGACATCGGCGGCGGCACCACCGAGGTGGCGGTGATAACCCTGTCCGCCATCGCCTACGCCGAATCGGTGCGGGTGGCGGGCGATGCCATGAACCAGGCGGTGCAGCGCTACTTCAAGGAAGAATTCCAGCTGCTCATCGGCGAGAACACCGCCGAGCGCATCAAGATGGCCATCGGCTCGGCCTTTCCCCTGCCGGAACAGCTGATGGTCGAGGTGTCCGGCAAGGACATGGTGAGCGGCACCCCCAAGGTGGTGCGCGTTACCGACGGCCACGTGCGCGAGGCCCTGCAGGAGCCGGTGCGCATCATCGTCATGGCCATCCGCAAGGCGCTGGAAAAGACCCCGCCGGAACTGTCCGCCGACATCGCCAGCAACGGCGTGTTGCTGGCGGGCGGCGGCGCGCTGCTGAAGGGCCTGGGCGCGCTGGTCTCGCGCGAGACGCGCCTGAAGGTCATCATCGACGACGACCCGCTGACCACCGTGGTGCGCGGCACGGGCCGCACCTTGGACGACGGCAAGTTCTACCGCCGCGTGTACATCAACTAGCGCCGCCCTGTGCGGGCCGCGGGCCGATTCACTTCCGGCAATACCGCGCGCCCGCAGACGCATCCGCAGATGCGCGGGCAGGCCGCAAGCACGGGCGCGGTCACGTCGCCCGCAACGAGCCATCATGCCCGCAGAATCTTTGTCAGTTCCTTCCGTCGAATCTTCGCCAGTTCCTTCCGGCCAGTCTTCGTCAGATTCTTCCGGCCTTGCCGCTTCCCCTTTTGCCCCGCTGTTGCCCCGCATTCTGGAGATCATCCACGAAAGTGGCGCCCTGGTCATGGACCACTGGCGCAAGCCGCGCAACATCCGGCTCAAGGGGCGCATCGACCTGGTGACCGAAACCGACCTTGCGGTGGAGGCCTTTCTCAAGGACCGCTTGAAGGACGTGGTGCCGGGCGCCACCTTCATGGCCGAGGAAAGCGCCACATCGCGCACGCCGCAGGGCACCTGCTGGATCATCGACCCCATCGACGGCACCACCAACTTCGCGCATTCGCTGCCCTTTGTGGCCACCTCCGTGGGGTTGTGGCACGACGGGCAGGTAGTGCTGGGCATCGTCAATGCGCCCGTGCTGGGTGAGTGCTTCTGGGCGGTGCGGGGCGGCGGGGCTTTTCGCAACGGCGAAACGCTGCATGTCTCCGACCGCGAGCCGCTGGAGCAGGCAGTGGTGGCCACCGGCTTTCCCTACACCATCAGTGAGGACGTGGACACGGTGCTGGCGCGGCTGCGCAAGGCTCTGGTGACCACGCGCGGGGTGCGCCGCTGTGGTGCGGCTGCCATCGACCTGGCCTTCGTGGCCGCTGGTCGGTTCGACGCCTTCTACGAGGCGGACCTGAAGCCGTGGGACACAGCGGCGGGCTGGCTGCTGGTGGAAGAGGCGGGGGGGCGCGTGACCGGATTCGACGGCGCCCCGTACGATTTCACCAACGAGGGCATCCTGGCCAGCAATGGCCTGCTGCACGAGGCCATGCACGCCGTGCTGGCGCTGTAGGCCAATTCGGGCCAGCTCTGTCCTGTCAGGGCCGGTTCAGGCCTGTCAGGGCGGGTTCAGGCCCGGCAAGACCGGTTCAGGCCAGTTCGGCCAGTTCGGGAAGCTCCGGCTCTTCGGCTGGGACGGGGCAGGGCATGTCGCGGAACACGTCGCCCCGTTCCGTGGCCCAGACCAGCGCGGGCGTCAGCATGTCCCGGAAGTGTTCAAGCAGCGCATCAAGTTCGTCGGCATCCACGAACATGCCGTCGGCCACTTCGTCCGGGTTGGGTTGCGGCGCTTCGCCCACGGGGCCGGCCGCAAACAGGGTGATGTGCGCGAATTCCGTGGCCTCTGTGGCGGGAATTTCCGCCCGGCGTATCAGGCGCCCCGCGGCGATGCCCAGTTCCTCGCGCAGTTCGCGCAGGGCGGCGTCTTCTCGCGATTCTCCGGCCAGCACGTGACCGGTGGCCGAAAGATCCCAGCGGCCAGGGTACAGGTGCTTGGTCGCGGCACGCTTTTGCAGGTAGATGCGGCCCTCGGCGTCGTACAGCATGACCAGCACCACCCGGTGGCGCAACGGCTGGCGGCGGGCCTGGGCAATGGGCATGATCATCAGGGGCCTGTCGCGCTCGTCGGTGATTTCCAGGTATTCCACGCCATCAACCGGGGCCGCGTCGTCCTGATGCCCCGGTCTGGGCCTGGCGTTTCGGCGCGGGGCCACCCGGCCACGCGATCTGGCGCGCCCGCCCTTGGCGGCGGGCAAGGGACGGCGGGTGTCGGTCGATTCGTCCGCAGCATGTGAAGGAGGGCGTTTGCCCATGCAGTCTCCTGTCTGTTCCGGGTCCGGCGGGGGCCAGCGCGGCCCCCGGGCGGAATTCTTTCGCCTGGGCTCCGACGACATCGTTGAAGTGGCCGCCCTGGAACGCCAGTGCTTTTCCACCCCGTGGAGCGAAGAACAGTTTCACCTGGCCTTCGAGCGCAAGGTCTTTTCGGTGTTCGGCCTGCGCGATGCGGGACAGCTGGTGGCGTACGTGGCCGTGTACCACCTGGCGGGTGAACTGGAAATACTCAACGTGGCCGTGCACCCCGACCAGCGACGACGGGGGCTGGGCCGCCGCCTGCTGGCCATCCTGTTGCAAGTGGGTGCCAAAATGGGCATACATAGGGCCGTGCTTGAGGTCCGCACCGGCAACGCCCCGGCCATCGGCCTGTACGAGGGGCTGGGGTTCACCCGCGCGGGCGTGCGACCGCACTACTACGGCGATACCGGCGAAGACGCCATCATCTACGAATGCGACCTTGCGGAGTGGGCCTGCCGCGAGCCGGATTGCGCCGCCCCGACAGGCGGGCTTGGCGCCGAGCCGGATGGGGCGGGCGCAGGTTCCGGCGAGGTCTGAGCCTGCGGGGGGCCTGCGTTCTGGGGCAGGCATCGGGCGCGACACCTGCGCTGCGCCCGACAGGCATGATGTTTCGGACGGGTATCCCCATCCGGACATGACGTTTTGGACGGGTATCCCCGTCTGGACCATGACGTTTTGGACGGGTATCCCCGTCCGGGCATGACATTTCGGACGTGTATATCCGTCCGGGCATCGCTCACCTTTCACGCAACACCGTCCGGAGACCCGCATGAAGAAGCTCATGGCCGCCAACTGGAAGATGTACAAGACCGCCGGGGAAGCGCGGACCACCGCCGCCTCGCTGGCGGCGTTGACGGCGGACACGCTGCCGGACGACCGCGAGGTGGTGATCTTTCCGCAGTTCACCGCGCTGTCGCCCGTGGCCGACGCGCTGCGCCACGCCACCGGATATTCGGTCGGCGGGCAGGACGTGTACCCGGCGGCGGAAGGCGCCTACACCGGAGAAATTTCGCCGGGCATGCTCATGGACTGCGGGTGCGCCTGGGTGCTTACCGGCCATTCCGAGCGCCGCCACGTCATCGGTGAAAGCGATGAGCTGGTGGGCGCCAAGACAGCGTTCAGCATCGATGCCGGCCTCAAGGTGGTGCTGTGCATCGGCGAGACCATCGAAGAGCGCGAGGCAGGCCGCCTGGGCGAAGTGCTTGAACGCCAGTTGGAGGCCGGTCTGGCCGGGGTGAAGGGAGATGCCGTGCCCGCCGCCATCGCCGTGGCCTACGAACCGGTGTGGGCCATCGGTACCGGCAAGGTGGCCGGGCCGCCTGAAATCGTCGAGGCGCATGGCCTGGTGCGTCAACTGCTGGTGGCCCGCTTCGGCGAAGGGGGAGTGGCGGTGCGCATCCTGTATGGTGGCAGCGTCAAGCCCGAGAACGCCCGTGAAATCATTGCCCTTGACAATGTGGACGGTGTCTTGGTAGGAGGCGCTTCTTTGCAGGCTGACTCGTTCAGCCGCATCATTCTGGCGTAAGCCGTGCCCCGGCGCGGAGTTTTCACAAGGAGAGTACGGTGCAGACCCTGATCCTGACCCTGCATGTGGTCGCGTGTCTTGCCCTGATCGTGCTGGTGCTGCTGCAATCCGGCAAGGAAGGCATGGGCGTGATCTTCGGCGGTGGCAACACCTCGCTGTTCGGCAGCACTGGCGCCGGCGGCATGCTTGCCAAGCTGACCGCGTTTCTGGCGGTCCTGTTCATCATCACGTCGCTGTCGTACAACGTGCTCACCAGCAGCCGCAAGTCGGACGATTCGACCATCCTCGACGTGAAGCTGGAAGACGTGCAGCCCGCCCCCGGTGCGCCTGCCGCGCCTGCCGCGCCTGCTCCCGCCGCACCGGCCGAGCAGAAGTCCAACTAGCATCGCAAGTTTCGGCGCGCCTGGCGCCAACCCCCGTGCCGAGGTGGTGGAATTGGTAGACACGCTATCTTGAGGGGGTAGTGGGAGAAATCCTGTAAGGGTTCGAGTCCCTTCCTCGGCACCACGAAAGTATCGCGCAGGCGAGCGGAAAAGGCCCCTAACGGGGCCTTTTCGCGTTTCCGATGTTCGGCCAGGGGCTGTGTCGGATGCGGGAACGCGCAATGGCGCGCCGGTGCCAGGAGCGGAACCACCCGTGGCTGGAGATGGCGTGCGCGGGAGATGCAGCCGGAAGCGAGAGGGTACGGATTGGGGGGCTGACTGGAGAGTCAGCGAACATTCGTTCCGGTACGCGGGCAATTGCGCTCTTCCGGGATCGAATCGGGCGGGAAATACGGGGAATAGGGCTGCACCATGCGGACAAGATCACTGGTGCCCGGGGTGCCGCCATTGCAGCGCATGGCATCCAGGGTAGCTTGCAGGCGGTGCAGCAGGGTGTCGTCAACATCGGTGTTGAACGCCATGTACAGGTCCAGCTTCTGAAGCACCATGGACACGGCGTATTCCGCGCTGTCGATGTTGCCCTGTTCCATCGTGTACAGGGTGGAGTGGATGTTGAAGGCCAGCACGTCTATCCTCCCTGCGGCCAGCATGCGCACCGCGTCGCTCGGAGTGGTGGCCGAGTGCAACATGGCGGAGGGCACTCCCTGCTCGATCAGCAGTTGCTCGCCCACGGTATTGCGCACCGTGCCCACGCGTAGCCCTTGCAGGTCGCGCCATTGACGGGGGGCCAGGCGGCTGTTCTTGCGTACCACGGTACCTACGGTCACCCGCATGACCGGCCCCACCCATTTGAACAGCTTTTCGCGTTCCGGCGTGCGTGCGGTGCAGAACAGCAGGGCATCGGGGGTATTCAGGGCCAGATGGAAGGCCCTGGGCCAGGGCAGCACCCTGATTGCTTCTGAAGACGGGGCAAGTCCGTTGCGGCGCAGGACTTCAAGGACGATATCCATGCCAGGGCCGCGTGGTGCGTTGTCCTGAACGAAATTGAAGGGGGGAAGGTCTTCGGTGAGCAGCGTAAGGGCACTGGCGGGGCTCGTGCATGCAAGGCCGACGCTCAACACGGCGCAGATGCTCGACACGGCCAGACTGGCGCGCAGCACGCGGGCACGGGTGGCGGCAAGAAAGGCTGTCGATATGGCCTTGCGAGCCCGCGTGGCGCAGGGCCACGGTGCGGTGCATGCAGGCGGTGCGCCTGCCGTGCTGGATGCGAAGGAGAAGGTGTTGCAAGGCATACGACGAACGACCATGGGGGACGGATGCCCGTGAGGTTGGCCGCGTGGAGATCGCGTGCGATTGTGGGCGGCGTTCACGGCTTGTCCATAGTATCACCCCGGGCCGAGGCAGGGTCAATGCAGGCTGGCCCTGCACATGAACGGGGAAAAGGTGGGGATGGCTGGGGGAGGCTACGCACAAGGGCAGGGTGCAGGTGTCCCGGCGGCCCGCCGCGTGGTGTGGCGACGGGCCGCGTCCGGTGGAGCCGGGATGTCGGGATGGACAGGTGGACGGCAGGGTTGCAGGAAGAGACGCAACGTCCCGTCCTAGTTCAGGCGGTTGATGTCGAGGGGGGCGCCGCAGCAGGGGCAGATGTCCACGCGCTTGCCGCTGAAGCAGGTACCGGCAAAGAACAAGGTGCGGAACTTGCGTTCGATGGAGCTGTACAGAACCCAGAGCTGATGGCCGCAGGTGCAGAAACGCTGTTGCATGACGGTCTCCTTGTGAATGTGGCGGGGCATGTCGCCAACCACCATGTTTATAAAAGTGAACACGCTGGGCAAAAAAATATACAGGGGGCGCCAGCGCGGGGTTTTGTCCGCGGGCAAGGTGGAGAGCCCCCTATCCGATTTCTCGGCACAGCCAGACCACCCGGCCAATGACGCGGAACTGTTCCAGTTCGTCGCCGCGCACGCGGATGGGCGAATACGCGGGGTTGTCGCTGACAAGGGCCAGGCCGTCCGGGGTGCGCATGACGCGCTTGACCAGCACGGCATCTTCCAGTCCCACGGCATAGACCTGGCCGAAACGCAGGTCTTCGGTGGCGCGGTCCACCAGCACGGTGTCGCCGTCGCGGATTTCCGGTTCCATGCTGTCGCCCACCACGTCCATGAGCACCATGGCCGAAGGGGTGCCCTTGCGGGCCAGCCAGGCATGCGCAAAGGGCTGGCCGCCCACGGGCATGGCCTGCACTTCGAACGAGCCGCCGCCAGCGCTCAGGCGGGCGCGGACCTTGGGCACCATGTGAACGGCGGGGGGCAAGGCTGCGTGGTGCGGGGCAGGCATGGACGGGCGCAGCGTTGCCGCACGTGCGGCAACGGAACCCGCGGGGTTGAAATGGCTGCTGGCCGACTGCGGGGGGATATTTCCTGCTCCGTGTACCGCTGCCGCCAAGGGCTGCGCCAACGGAGCGGGGCGGGGTGTGCCGCGACCGTATTCCAGCCAGTCGGGTGCCAGCCCGTATACCCGCGAGAGCCGCAGAATCCACTTTTGCGGGATGGCATCGCGGTTCTTGGCCTGGGTGATGGCGCTGCGGTTCACCCCCAGCACGCGGGCAAGGGCCTGCTGCGTGGTGATGTCCGTGCCCTGCATGACCCGGGCGAAGAAGGTGTCGAAGGCATCCGGCATGGTGGTGTCCTGTGCGGCGGTTTCTGCCGTCCGTGTGGAATGTCCGTGTCAGGCTGCTTCAGTCGTCGTGTTCACTTTTATAAACAAGATTCCGCGCCGGGTGCAAGCGAAAAATGGATGTGCGCCGACGTTTGTCGTTTGTTCTTTCTGATTGGCTGGATACCGGGAGCAGACGGGTGAATGCCATCCGCCTCGCTCACGCGAAAGGGGTCCCGAAGGACCCCCTTTGATGGCGTTTGCAGCCCGGTCGGGCGCACATGCGCAGGGCTGTTCGCCCTCCCGTTCAACCCTCTGCGTTCAGCTCTGGTGCCACCAGATCCGCCAGGGTTTCGCGCTTGCGGATGCACCGCGCCGTTGCGCCGTCCACCAGCACCTCTGCCGCGCGTGGGCGCGAGTTGTAGTTGGAGCTCATGGAGAAGCCGTACGCCCCGGCTGAGAAGACAGCCAGAAGTTCGCCCTGCCGCATGTCCGGCAGGATGCGGTCGCGCGCCAGAAAGTCGCCCGATTCGCAGATGGGGCCCACCACGTCGGCGGTTATCTCGTCGCGCCCGGCGGGCTGCACCTCCGCGATGCGGTGGTACGACTGGTACAGCGAAGGGCGGACAAGGTCGTTCATGGCCGCGTCCGCGATGATGAAGTTCTTGCTGGGCGTGGATTTGGTGTAGATAACCCGGCCAACCAGAATGCCCGCGTTGCCCGCGATGACCCGGCCCGGCTCCAGAATCAGCGACAGCCCGCGCCCGCGCAGCCGTTCGGACACGGCTTCGCCGAACTCCCTGGGGTGGGGCGGGGTTTCTTCACCGTAGGTGATGCCGAGCCCGCCGCCAAGGTCCAGATGGGTGATGGCAAGCCCGAGGTCGCGCAGCCGTTCGTGGAAGTCCAGCACCCGGTCCAGCGCCTCCAGGAACGGTGCCAGTGTGGTGAGCTGCGAACCGATGTGGCAGTCGATGCCCACGGGCTGGACGTTGGGCAGGTCGCGGGCCAGCAGGTAGGCCGCCTGGGCCTGTTCCATGTCCAGCCCGAACTTGTTGTTGCGCATGCCCGTGGAGATGTACGGGTGGGTCTTCGGGTCCACGTCGGGGTTGATGCGCACGCCGATGCGCGCGGTGCGGCCCATCTGCCCGGCCACGGCGTTGATGCGCTCCAGTTCCTGCACCGATTCGACGTTGAACAGCAGGATGTCCGCCTCGAGGGCGGCGCGGATTTCGTCGTCCTGCTTGCCCACGCCGCTGTACACGATGCGTTGGCCGGGCACCCCGGCGGCAAGCGCGCGGTGCAGTTCGCCCCCGGACACGATGTCCATTCCCGCGCCCATATCCGCCAGCAGACGCAGCAGATGCACGTTGGAGTTCGCCTTGACCGAATAGCAGGTCAGGTGGCCGACCCCTGTGAACGCGCTGTCGAAGGCCTGGAAATGGCGGCGCAGGGTGGCCGCCGAATAGACGTACAACGGCGTGCCGTAGCGGCTGGCCAGTTCGCGTACCGGCACGCCTTCGGCGTACAGTTGGCCTTCGCGGTACTGGAAGTGGTGCATGCGTGTCCTCCCAGATGTGGGCTGTCGGGCAGGAGGGCCGGACAGTGCCAGGCCGTGCCAAGCGGGGCCGGGCATTGTCTGACAGTGCCGGACGGGCGCCGGATGGGGCCGGATGCCGCGCTGCCGGGCCCTGGCGGTGCTACGGAATCACTATTTCGGTCTGCTGCTGGGGCCGGGTGTCATCCACCGGCAGTTCGAAGCCGGGGGCGTTGGGATCCACCACCAGGGTCTGCACCTTGCCGAGGGCATGCGCGAAGCGGGTCAGCACGTTCAGGCCCACCAGGCGCCAGCGATAGGCAGGGGCCTTGCGGTCGGGGCACATGGTCACCTCCACGATGGCGGTGCCCTGCGGGGTGATCTGCTTTTCTGGCCAGAATTCCTGGCGCGCCGTGGCCTGGAAGGGGCATCCGGCGCAACTGTCCGCGCTGCCGTCCCCCAAACCATCCGACGATACGCCGAGGGGCTGGATTTCCAGGATAACCGAGGCCATGTTGTCCACGTTGCCCTGCGCCTCGCCCCGTGCGGTGAGGCAGCCGTTGGCCGTGGCCGTGGCCGTGACGCCGCGCCAGCTGAACAGTTCGCGGTTGTCCTGCGGCTGGGGCATGATCTTCTTGCCGCAGGCGGCGCCAAGGGCCAGCACCGCGCACAGGGTGACCACGGCGGCCAGGCGGCGGCCACGGACCATGCGGGGGGCGGATGCGTCTGTCTGGACAGATGCGTCAGTCACGGTCGTCTCCCGGCGCTGCCGGGGGCTGGTCGGGAACGGTATCTTCGGCATGGGCTGGGCCTCCCCAGAGCAGTTTCCATTCGTTGAGCAGTTGCAGCGCCCCCATGGGCGTCAGGTGGTCGGTATCCAGGTCGCGCAGGGTGGTCAGCAGCGGATGGGCCACCGGTTCCGCCCGCGCGGCAAGCAGGGCGCGCGGCTTGGCGGCCTGCTTCGGTTCGGGCATGTCCAGCCCCGGCAGCACGGCGCGCGCGGTGCGGGGGGCTTCACCCCTGCCGTCACGGGCTTTTTCCAGTTCGTGCAGCAGTTCCCGTGCGCGCTGTACCACCGGCTGCGGCACCCCGGCAAGCCGGGCCACCTCGATGCCGTAGCTGCGGTCGGACGGGCCGGGCACCAGGCGGCGCAGGAACACGATTTCGCCGCCCCATTCGCGGATGGCGATATTCATGTTGTGCACGCCGGGAATGCGCCCTTCCAGCGCGGTCAGCTCGTGGTAGTGGGTGGCGAACAGGGTGCGGATGGTGCCGCCCGCGCGGCGGGCCAGCTCTTCCACCACGGCCCAGGCCAGGGCCAGGCCGTCGAAGGTGCTGGTGCCGCGCCCTATCTCGTCCAGGATGACCAGGCTGCGCTTGCCCGCCTGGCGCAGGATGCGCGCGGTTTCCATCATTTCCACCATGAAGGTGGACTGGCCCTGCGCCAGGTTGTCCGATGCTCCCACCCGCGAGAATACCCGGTCTGCGATGCCCAGGCGCGCCTCGCGCGCGGGCACGAACGAGCCCATCTGGGCCAGCAGGCAGATGATGGCCGTCTGGCGCAGCACGGTGGATTTGCCCGCCATGTTGGGGCCGGTAATCAGCAGCAGCCGCCGGGCCTCGTCCATGCGCAGGTCGTTGGGGATGAAGTTGGCGCTGCCCTGCATGGCCTCCACCACGGGGTGGCGGCCTTCGCGGATCAGGATGTCGGCATCCTGCGCCAGCACGGGGCGGGTCCAGTTCCAGCGGCGGGCCGTTTCCGCAAGGCTCTGCCAATAGTCGAACCCTGCCAACAGGTCGGCCATGAACAGCACGCGGGGGCGCGCCTCGGACACGGTTTCGCGCAGCTTCTGGAACAACTTGTATTCCAGAGATTTGCGGCGGTCGCTGGCCGAGACAAGTTTTTCTTCCAGTTCCTTCAGGCGCGGGGTGGTGAAGCGTTCCGCGTTGGCCAGGGTCTGGCGTCGCACGAAGTGCTCGGGCACGGCGTCGGACGCGGTGCGCGACAACTCGAAGTAGTAGCCGAACACCCGGTTGAAGCCCAGCTTGAGCCTGGGCAGCCCGCTGGCGGCCTGTTCCTCCGCCAGCAGTTGCTGCAACATGTTCTCGCCGTGTTCGGTCAGGTCGAGCAGTTCGTCCAGTTCGGCGTGGAAGCCGGGACGGAACAGCCCGCCTTCGGTGACCAGGTGGGGCGGGCTGTCCACCAGCGCGCGTTCCAGCAGGTCGAAATAGTCGGACAGGTCGTCCCAGCCCTTCAGCGCCGCGCGCAGGAAGGGGGGGCGGCCATCGCCGCGCGCCTCGCCGTCGGTGGGGTAGCCGCCGTGGGGCGTTTCCGTCCGTTCCAGCACGCCGCGCACCTTGGGCAGGGCGGCCAGGCTCTGGCGCAGGGCCACATAGTCCTTGGGGGCCGCGCGGTTCAGGAAGATGCGCGTGGTCAGCCGTTCGAGGTCGTACACCTCGTCCAGCCCGGCCCGCAGGTCGCGGCGGGTGTCGTCGCGCTCGAACAGCCAGCTTACCGCCGCCTGGGTTTCCTCTATGGGGCCCATCTCGCGCCAGGGGTGGCGCAGGCGTTCTTCCAGCAGGCGGCCGCCCATGGGGGTCTGGGTGTGGTCCAGTACGTGCCACAGCGTGCCCGGCCCCTTGCGGCCATCCAGGCGGCGGAAGATTTCCAGATTGCGCTCCGTCACTTCATCGACGATGAGGTGGCGGCCCAGGTTCAGGGGGCGGAACGGCGCAAGGTGAATGATGTCCTGCTTCTGGGTTTGCACGACGTAGGCCAGCAGCGCCCCGCAGGAACGGACGAGTTCATCCTTTCCTTCAAGGCCCAGCGCGCCGGTGTCGCGCACGCCCTGGGCGTGCAGTAGCCGTTCGGTGGCGGCCTTGAGGTCGAAGGGCGCCCGTCCCGGCACCCGCACCACCTGTGTGGAGGTGAGCGACATGGATGAGGGCACCTGCGCGCTTTCGGTCACCAGCAGTTCGCGGGGCTGCATCTTGCGCACCCACTGCCACAGGTCGGCGGCCTTTTTCGCGTGCAGGCCCGACCATTCTCCGGTGGAAAAATCGAGCCAGGCAAAGCCGCCCGCCTCCTTTTCCTCGTCCCAGAACAGCGCGCCCAGATAATTGTGGCCCTTGGCGTCGAGGTTGGCGTCCTCCACCACCGTGCCGGGGGTCAGCACGCGGGTCACGGCGCGCTTGACCAGCCCCTTGGCCTCACGCGGGTCTTCTATCTGGTCGCACAGGGCCACCTTGAAGCCCTTTTCCAGCAGTTGGGTGATGTACCCTTCCACCGAATGGTGGGGCACGCCGCACATGGGCACGCGCAGGTCGGCGTTGGGGTTGCGGCAGGTGAGGGCGATTTGCAGTTCGCGCGCTGCCGTTTCCGCATCGTCGAAGAACATTTCGTAGAAGTCGCCCATGCGGTAGAGCAGCAGCGCATCCGGATAGTCGTCCTTGATGCGCAGGTACTGTTCGAACATGGGGGTGAGCCTGGACGGATTGGCACGGGCCGCCGCCGCCGTGGTGGCCCCGGCCAGGCGCGATGCGTTGCGCGCCAGGCTGGCAGTGCCGGAACTGTTTCCGGAATTGGGGCCTGACGTGGCGGTCGTGCTGGCGGCAGTGCCTGGCATGTCGCAGTCGCAGACGCCGTCGGCGGCAGTCGGCGTGGCATCGGATACGTCAACGGCTGCGTCCGCTGATGCAGCGGCGGATGCGGCAAGGGGCTGGGCGTGCGGGAAGCGGGAGGTGTCTGTCATGCCTCGTGTGTACACCGCGAAGGGGTGGGGATGGAAGTACCGGGCGCGGGGCCGGACGTGAATGCGGCGCTGGCCGCGACAACCGCTGGGTTGCGGTGCGCGGCCAGCGAACGGAAGGCCGATGTGGCGCCCCGGCGGGCGAAAAGAGGATTCGGGAACAGCCCCCAGTCCTGTCTAATCCTGCAAGGACATCCGGAACGTGGCCGAATGCCAGCTGCGGCAGCGCGGGCACACGCTGAAGGTGTGTTCGCGGCGCAGGCCGCAGGATCCGCACACGAAGCGCTTCACCTTGCGGGCGTGTTCGATGAAGTATTCCAGCTGGCTGCGGAACACCGGCGACAGGTGCTGCTGTTCCATGGACAGCGACAGCAGTTCCAGCCGGGCCGCCCAGAAGTCGGGGCGCAGCACCATGGCCTTGGCCAGCCAGTTGCCCGCCTCTTCGCGGTTGCCGCAGCGCAGCAGGAACAGCGCGCCGTAGTATTGCAGCAGCAGGTCCGGCTCCTGCGCCTCTATGGCGGCAAGCACGGTGGCGCAGCGCTTTTCCTCGAAGTCCGCGCTGCCCGCGCCGTTTATGCCGTGCGCCCCGTTCACCCCGTTCGCGCCGCTGCCGTCGGGCGTGGCGGCACCGTTGCCATGGCGCGGGGCGGGGGCTTCAAGTTCAAGCAGTCCTTCAAGCAGCAGGAAGCGGATGGAGGCGGGCACCCGTTCCAGTCCCTCGCGCAGCAGCTTGCCCGCACGGCGCCATTCGCCCGCGCGGGCCGCCATGACCAGTCGCGCCCGCCAGGCTTCCACCGCGCCGGGGTACACCTTGACGGCCCTGGCCAGCAGCGCCCTGGCCTCGTCGGGCCGACCGCAACGGTCCAGGTCCTCGGCATGGCGGACCATGTAGTGGGCCTGCGCCGGACGGAAACCCAGCCGCGCATACTGCGCCGCCGCTTCCTGAAAGGCGCCGCTGTCCGCATGCAGCAGGGCCAGTTCGAAGGTGATCTGTTCCGGGTCGGCCCCGAGCGCCCGCGCCTCGTCAAAGGCCGCGAGTGCCCGGTCCATGACCCCACCGCGCCGGTAGTCGCGGCCCAGTTCGAACAGGGAGCGCGCCTTGAACTGCGGGTCCAGCCCCGGGCGCACGATGAGGCTGCTGCGGATCTGCACGGCGCGTTCGATGTCGCCGCGCAGGCGGTACAGGTTGCCGAGGGCGAGGTATATCTCCACCGCGTCCGGGTCGTTGCGCACCACCCGGCTCAGTTCCTGGATGGCCGACAGCGCATCGCGCGCGCCGGGAGATTCGGCATCCGGCCCCATGGGCGAAAGGATGTCGGCGCGCCGGTTGCCCAGCAGGCTACGCGCGCCCGCCTTCAGTCTGTCCAGCAGCGTCACGGGGTATCCCGCCTAGCCGGCCTTGGCCGGGGTGGGGTCCGTGGCGGCAACGGGCGCGGGGGCGGCCACCGGTTCCGGGGCCTTGCGCGCGGTTTCCAGCGGCAGGTTGCGCAGCGAGTTCAGTTCCTTTTCCAGCACGCGGATGCGCTTGTTGGCGCGGCGCAGGGCGGCACCGGCGCGCATGCGGCTGACCATGAGCAGCAGCATGGTCAGCAGGGCGCCCATCAGGAAGGCACACAGCACCATGAAATAGAACGGCAGGGCGATGGAGCTCCACGCGGTGTCGAAGAACAGGTCCAGCTTCAGGGTGACCGTCTGCGAGAGCACCGCGTTGTTCTGCACGAAGAACATCATGGAGATGAAGAACACCAGCACCAGAACGAGAACCTTGACGAAGCGCATGTCGGCCTCCTTACCGTCCCGCGCGGGGCAGGCGGTCGAACAGGGGTTTCAGGGCATGATACGTGGAATGCAGATGCTCGGGAATGACCCGGGTTTCGCTCATCACCGCCATGAACGACGAATCGCCGTTCCAGCGCGGCACCAGATGGAAATGCAGGTGTTCACGGATGCCCGCCCCGGCGGCCTCGCCCAGGTTCAGCCCCACGTTGATGCCCTGCGGGTTGAAGCGCTGGCGCAGCATGGTGGTGCAGGTCTGGAGCAGGTCCATCATTTCGTGGGCTTCGTCCGGTTCCAGCGCGGCAAGGTCCATGACGTGCCGGAACGGCGTGACCATGAGGTGCCCGTTGTTGTAGGGGAACTTGTTCATGATGACGAAATTGTGCCGCCCCCGGTACAGGACCAGGCGCGCCTCGTCCTCTTCGGTGTGTTCGGGCAGGCAGAACACGCAGCTGTCGGGCTTGGGGCCCAGGATGTAGTCGAGGCGCCACGGCGCCCAGAGGGTTTCCATGATCCGTTCCGTCTCCTGGGGGGCACGGTGCGCGCCACTGTTTGTGTGCATGCGCAACGTGCCGTATTTCCGATTGAAATTCAGCCGGTCAGATGTGCTTACACCCTCGGGCCTTGCGGGGCAAGGGGGGCGGGCCGCCGGGGCCGATGTTTGTGGCGCTGGCGGACCCTGCAATGCCGTTCCGACTGCGGCAGTTTGCGATCTGCTTGCCCGGTTGCGGTCAGGCGTCACCTGTCCGGCATTGGCCAGGGACAGCCCCGGCGAGCGTCAGCTCCCCGACGTATCGGCGGTGCCGCCTGTATCGTTGCCGGTACCGGGCGCTTGCTGCCCATTGTCCGCTTTCTGCCAGTTCTGCCCGTCCGGTTCGCCCTGTCCGTCCGGTTCACCCTGTCCGTCGGGCCCGTTCTGTCCATTGGGAAGGCCGCGCCGACCGGGCTGCCTGTGGCGCCGGTTGCCGGTCGCCATGCCCTGTCCCTGGGCCACGCAGGCGGCCTCCGCGTCCTGTCCGTCATCAGCCATTGCGGCGCGGGCCAACGGGGTTGTCCCGTCGCCTTCTCCGGGGCCAGTGGCCGCGGCAAGGGCCTCGCGGGTCGTTTCCTCGCGCAGCAGTTCGTGGGCCAGGTCCAGTTGTGCCGCGCGGGTGCGGGCCAGGCCGTCCAGCTTGGCCGCCAGCACCCGGCGCAGCACGCGCCCGTAGGCAGGCCCCGCCGGAATGCCCATGGCCAGCAGATCGTTGCCGGTGATGTCGGGCGTTTCGCCGCGCAGGCGGGTGAGGTAGTACGAGATGTGCTTGCGCGCGTCTTCGGTCTTGGAGCGGGCCATCAGGTACAGGATGCCTTCCGGCGCGATGGGCGAAAGCAGGCTGTTCAGGCCGCTCATGGAACCGTCGCGCTGCATCCACAGGTTGAGCAGGTTGTGCACTTCGCGCACGTTCTCGCGCAGGGTCAAAAAATCCTGCCGGACCTTGCGCGAGAAGGCCAGCCGGTCGGTGACGGCGGCCACGTCCAGGTACTTGCCGTTGCCGCACAGCCCCAGCAGGTAGAGCACCCACGGTTCCGGCGCGGGCGAAAGGTACAGCAGCCGGTACCAGTGCAGTACCCGTTCAAGCTCGGTCAGCACATCCATCTTGGTCGGGTTCAGCTTCAGCAGCGGGTGGATCAGGCGCAGGATGTCGTAGTCCTCCATGCGCCGGATGCACGGCAGGGGGGCCTTTTCGTCGAAGATCAGCTTCAGCTCGTGGAACAGCCGCGCTCCGGACAGGCGGTCCATCATGCCCAGTTGCAGGGCGTTCTTGATGAGCCGCTCGCACTGTGCGCCGATGCGGAAATCGTAGCGTTTCTCGAAGCGGATGGCGCGCAGGATGCGGGTGGGGTCTTCCACGAAGGACAGCGAGTGCAGCACGCGGATGACCTTGTCCTTCATGTCGCGCTGCGCGCCGAAGAAGTCCACCAGCCGCCCGAAGTGCGCGCCGTTCAGCTGCACGGCCTGGGCGTTGATGGTGAAGTCGCGTCGGTACAGGTCCATCTTGATGGACGACAGCTCGACGGTGGGAAGCGCCGCTGGATACTCGTAGTATTCCAGCCGGGCCGTGGCCACGTCGATGCGCTGTTCCGGTCGTGCCGCGGCGCGGTGGGCCGCTTCCGCCGTGGCCTCGTTGGAGGCGTCGCCCGCAACGGGAAGGGGGGGCGGGGTGGCCGTGGTGCCGGAAATGCCGATGCCGGGGAGGACGTTCAGGGTGACGTCCTGCATGGCATCGGGTGCGGCGTCTTGTGCCGCATCGGGCGCGACGTCGGGACGACCGTTGCCGCCGCGCGCCTTTTCCGATTCCCACGCGGGAAAGATGACCACGGCGGTCTTGAACTTGTAGTGCGCGCGCATGCGCCCGCCCAGTTCATCGGCAAGGGCGCGGGCAAAGGCGATGCCGTCTCCTTCAACCACCACATCAAGGTCCAGGTTGGGCCGCCCCAGCAATATGTCGCGCACGAAGCCGCCCACGGCGTACACCGGCACGTCCAGACGGTCGCCCAGCCGCCCCGCGAGCTCCAGCAGGCGAAAGTGGGTGTCGGGCAGGCGTTCCTGCAGCAGGGAGCGGATGTTCTTTTCGCGCCGGGATTCGGGCAGCAGGGTTTCCGGAATGCGGGCGGGTTCCTCCACCAGGGTGTTGATGAGGTCGGTGCGGGTGATGACACCCACCACGTCTCCCGCCTCTTCGTCGCCGTCGGCCGGGGGCGGGGGCGTGCGGTCCACGCCGTAGCTGCCCGCCAGATGCGGCGCGGGCACCCTGTCCACCACGGGCACCAGGCGCTGGCGCTGGCCCACGATGATTTCCATGACCTTGTACAGGTCTTCGTTGGGCGTCACGATCTGCACCCGGCGGTGCATGTATTCCGTCACGCCCATGTGCCCCAGCCCGTGCGCGATGGCCCGGGCGGCGGTCTGCTGCTCCAGGTAGCCCACGCACCGCCGGGTGCCCGAGGCGAACACGGGCACGGCCTTCAGGCCGTAACGGGTCATGGTTTCCTCGGCGTCGGCGATGGAGCGGTCGTCGTCCACGCCCACCACGGGCGAGGACATCAGGTCGCGCACCCGCATTTGCGGGTTGATGGCGGAAAAGAGCAGGGCGAACAGTTCGTCGCGCACCTGTTGCAGGGTCTTGTCCTTGACCGATGCCGATGCCGCGTACGGGTGCCCCCCACCCCCGAGCGAGGTGCACACCTGGGCCACGTCCACTTCGGCCAGGCGGCTGCGGGCCACCACCTGCACCCTGTCGCCCATGCGGCACAGGGCGAACAGCACCTTGATGTTCTCCATGTCCATCATCTTGTGCGCCAGCAGTGCGAAGTCGCCCATGTAGGTTTCCATGGACGCCTCGGCGATGGTCACCAGGGTGCCGTTGATGTCGTGGGTGGTGGCCGATTCCAGCAGGGCGTTGAGGATGCCCACCTGCTCGCTGGTCAGGTCGCGGGCGATGAGTTCGGCGATGGCGTTCAGGTCCATGCCTTGCGTCTTCAGCCAGCCCGCAGCGGAAAAGTCGTGTTCGGTGGTGGAGGCAAAGGTGAACGAGCCGGTATCCTCGAAGATGCCGAGGCCGAGCATGGTGGCCTCGTCGCCGGAAAGGGTCAGCCCCCGCTCGCGGATTTCGGCCACGATGATGGCCGTGGTGGACCCCCATGGCAGCACGCGGCTGAACGCGGCGGGAAGGTCCTCGCCGGTATCCGGGTGGTGGTCCCAGAGGTGCACGGTGACGCCGTCGCGGGCCAGCACGTTGTGCACGTGGGGCACCCGCGAGTGCTGGCGGGTATCCACGATGACCAGCGTTTCCACGCTTTCCGGATCAATGTCGCGCGCCTGCCGGAAGTTGAACATGTAGGTGGCGCTTTCGATGAAGAAATTGCGCAGGGTGCGCTCCTGGCTGCCGGGAAACACCAGCACGGCGCCGGGGTACAGCTTGCCCGCCGCAACCATGGCGGCCAGCGCGTCGAAGTCTGCATTGGCGTGGGCGGTGATCAGCACCGGCGCGGCTATCTTGGGGGACTGCTGCATGCGTGGGTGTCCGTGTGGTCCTCGGGATGGGGCGCGGCGCCGGGTCAGGAGCGCGAGCGGGGGTGATGGGCGCGATGCACCTGGCGCAGCCGGTCGGCCTGCACGTGGGTGTAGATTTCCGTGGCGGCAATGTCGGCATGGCCCAGCAGCATCTGCACGGTGCGCAGATCGGCCCCGCCGTCCAGCAGGTGGGTGGCGAAGGAATGGCGAAAGGTGTGCGGCGAGATGTCCTTGCGGATGCCCGCCTCGGCCACGTGGCGCTTGACCACCTTCCACACCGCCTGACGGGTCAGCCCCTTGCCGGACCGGTTCAGGAACAGGGCGTCCTCCACCGGGCGGAAGGCGGGCCGCCAGTCGCGGATGTAGGCCGACAGCAGTTTGGCCGCCGTGTCGTGCACCGGCACGATGCGTTCCTTGGATCCCTTGCCGAATACCCGCACAAGGCCGGTCATGGGATCGAAATCCAGCGGGCGCAAGCCGCACAGTTCCGAGACGCGCAGGCCGGAAGCGTACAGCAGCTCCAGCATGGTGCGGTCGCGAAAGCCCAGCCGGTCGGACAGGTTGGGCCGGGCCAGCACGGCGGCCATTTCATCGCGGGTCAGCACGTCGGGCAGGGTGCGCGGCAGCTTGGGGTTTTCCAGATAGCGCAGCGGGTCTGCCGCAAGCTGCCCCTGGGCCACGCCATGGGCGAACAGCCCGCGCAGGGCCGAAAGATGGCGGGACAGGGTGCGGCTGGTCAGGCCGCGCCGCCGCAGGTCCACGATGTACAGGAACAGGGTCTGTTCCGTGGCGGCTTCAAGGTCGATGCCGCCCTGCGCGAGAAAGCCCGCAAAGTCGGCCAGGTCCGCCGCGTAGGCGGCCAGGGTGTTTTCCGCAAGGCCGCGTTCGATGAGCAGGTATTCCAGATAGCCATCCACGAGCGGGTGCGATGCCTTGGGCGCGGCATCCTGCCCGGCGCGCGGGGCCGGAGTGCGCCTTGTCCGCGCGGCGGCCTTGGCGGACGTTACCGGTTTTGCCGGTTTGGTGCCGCGACGGGCGAGCGCTGCCCCGGCGGATTCTCCGGGGGCGGTGGCGGCTGGTGCGGCTGTTTCAGCTGGACCAATTGGACCAGTTGGAACGGGCGGGCGGCGTGGGGGCATGGAACTCGATGCGCGCGGCGCGGTCGTGCCCGGCCCCGGCAAGCCCGGAAGGGCGCGCGGGCAGGGCGGTATTCGAGTTGGCATGGTACACGGGCGTCCCGTATGCGGCAAGGGCATGCAGCAGGCGCGGGGAACGGCAGGGAGGCGGTGGGCGTAGGTGCGGCCCCCATGGTGCGCCGGAAGGTATTGTCTGCCATTGGCGGCGATGGGGCGGGCAGGACGGGAAGCGGAAAGGAAATCGGGGCGCGCCGTTTGGCACGCCCCGACCGGGGTGCATCATCCATATATAGTGGTGACGGCACGGGCCGCGCCGTCACCCGACTGCGCCCGCAGGCGTCAGGCCCACATCACATCAGGCCGACATCACATCAGGCCAGCTTCACGTCAGCCGCCAGCAGCGCAACGGGGTTGCCCGCCGCGTCCTCCATGGGCAGGGACACGGTGATGCACGGCGCGCCCGAGGCCTGCGAGACGTAGCTTTCCGAGATGTACAGGTCGCCGATGGCCATGGCCCCGGTAAACCACGGGCGCGACGACCAGTCCTTGCCGCAGGCCTGCGCGTCCGCCGGGGCGGCCAGCGCCGCCGGGGCGATGTTGGCGATGATCTGCCGCCCCTTGCCGTCGGTCATGTACAGCAGTTCCAGGTGCGGCGCGGCGGCAATGACCCGGCGCAGGTGCGCCTCGATGCGTTCCCGCTGCAGGGAACGGATGTCCGGCGCGTCGGCCAGCCCGCGCATGAGCGTTTGCACCGTACCCTGCCCGATGACGTGGAACACCCGGTTCAGGGTAGCCAGCCGGGCCATCTGGGCGGAAAGGGCGGTGATGTCGTCGTTGGCGCGGTGCATGCCGTCGGCGGTCTGGCGCGAGATGGCGTCCACCTGGGCGGTGATGCGGTTGATTTCCTCGCAGGTGGCGGCCTGCTGTTCGGCGGCGGTTGCAATGGTGCGCACCCCGTCGGAGGTGCTTTCCACGATGTCCACGATTTCGGCCAGGGCCTCGCCGGAATCTTCTGCCAGACGGGTGGCCTGGTCCACCACGCGGGCGGCCTCGTCCATGTCGGACAGGGTCTTGCGGGTGCCGGTCTGGATGGCCACGATGACCTCGCCCACCTCGCGGGTGGCCTGCATGGTCTTTTCCGCCAGCTTGCGCACCTCGTCCGCCACCACGGCGAATCCGCGCCCGGCATCGCCCGCGCGGGCGGCCTCGATGGCGGCGTTGAGCGCGAGCAGGTTGGTCTGGTCGGCGATGTCGGTGATGACGCCCATGACCTGGCCGATGGATTCGGCGCGTGTGCCCAGGTCGCCCATGACTTCGCGCAGGCCGGTGGTGTGGCCATGCACGGCGGCGATGGAGGACACCGCCCGGTTCACCACGTCTCGCCCGGCCAGGGCCTTCTGGCGCGCGGTGTCGGCCTGGGCGGCGGCATCGCCCGCGTTGCGGGCCACGGCGTTGACCGTTGAGGTCATCTGTTCCATGGCCACGGCGGTGTCGCCCGCCAGCCTGCGCTGGTTGTCGGCCCCGTTGGATGCGCGGCCCGCCTCGGCGGCCAGGCGTGTTGCCGCCTCCTGCAACGAGCCCACGGCACGGTCCAGGGTTTTTGCGGAATTGTGCATGGCCTGCCGGTTGGAGGCTTCCGCCCGCTCGCGCACAAGGCCCGCCCTGCGCCCGGCAGTTTCGGCGGCCTGGGTGCTGGCGTCGGCTCGCGCGGCTTCCGACGCCATGCGCTGGCGCGTTCCGTCCAGCAGGGCCACCACGCGCGGCACGTGCCGGACCAGCAAGGCCGCCGCGTCGCCGTCAAAATCGTTGGGCGTGACGGCTGACTGCCCGGTCTTGCGGGCGCCGAAAGACAAGCCGCCGTCCGCATTCCGCGCCGCCGTGCCGGATGGAGCGACATCGTCGCCCACATCGGCGGCCAGCCGGGCGGCTGCTGCCAAAGCCCCATGCACGCGCCATGCGTCATACAGGCAGCCCAGCGCCGTCAGCAGGCCCATCAGCAGCAACCCGTTCACCATCCATGCCGCCGCACCCAGCGCGCCGACCATGGTCGTACCGGCGAAAAGCATCGCCAGCAGGCCCAAACCACCCAAAGCCCGTGTTGCCGATGTCATGCGTCCCCCCGCGTTGTCATGAACCAGAGTGTGTAATCCGTTGTGATGGGTCGCCGATTTTGTCGTTTTCGTTATGCCAAGTGACATTTTTGACAACAAAAAGTCATGAAGCCGGGTGGGGTAGGACGCCCGACGCATCCGTACCTGGCCCGTGCAGCCGTCCCGTTTGGTGTGCCTGCATGGTGTGCCCGACCCCGCGCCGGAGCACGGTGGACGGGCATTTGTCCGTGCGGGGCGCGTGCCTGGTTTCCGCTGCGGGCGCGCGGCATCTGCCCGCAAGTGGGCAGAACGCGGGCAGAAAGCGGTCAGGGGGAGCAGGTGCGGCACGTTCGCTTGCAGGATGCATACCCTTGCAAACGCACGGGCGAAGACGGTGGGCAGGGCAACGGACTGGCGGGTGGAGAGAGGCGGACGGTTCACGGGCGGCGGATGGTTGGGCGTTTGCCGCATGCGCCGGTGCCCGTCCTGCCGGCACGGGCGGCGTGCCGATTCGCGGGAGCCATTATCATTTGACAGGCCGGGCAGGGGGCCTGTAGATTTCGCGCAACAGGACGAAACCGGGTACGCGGTTACCCGCAAGGCATTGCAAGGAACGGGCTTCTGGCAGAGCCCTCTTTTTTTACCGGCGCACGGGCGTGCCCCGCCACAGGCGAAAGGGCGCGCCCTGGGATCGAAACCCGCAAGGAGAGGATTCGGAATGGCTGATTTCAAACTCGCGGACCGGCTGGCGACCCTGCCCCCGTACCTGTTTGCAGGCATCGACAAGGTCAAGGCCGAAGTGGCCGCCCGGGGCGTGGACATCATCAGCCTCGGCATCGGCGATCCCGACATGCCGACGCCCGACTTCATCATCGAGGCCATGAAGAAGGCCGTGGAGCGCCCCGCCAACCACCAGTACCCCTCGTACGTGGGCATGCTGGAATTCCGGCAGGAAGTGGCCAACTGGTATGGCCGCCGCTTCGGCGTCAGCCTTGACCCCAAGACCGAGGTCATCGGCCTCATCGGGTCCAAGGAAGGCATCGCCCATTTCCCGCTGGCCTTCGTGAACCCCGGCGACCTGGTGCTGGTGTGCACCCCCAACTACCCGGTGTATCACATCGCCACCGGTTTCGTGGGCGGCGAGGTGCAGTTCATTCCCCTGGTGGAGGAAAACGACTACCTGCCCGACCTCGACGCCATTCCCGCCGCCACCTGGGACCGGGCGAAGATGATCTTCGTCAACTATCCCAACAACCCCACGGCGGCCACGGCCCCGCGCGCGTTCTACGAAAAGCTCATCGGCATCTGCCGGAAGCACAACGTGATCATCGCGCACGACACGGCCTACACCGAGGTCTACTACGACGAGAATGACAAGCCCATGAGCATTCTTGAAGTGGAAGGCGCGAAGGACGTGACCATCGAGTTCCACTCGCTGTCCAAGACCTACAACATGACCGGCTGGCGCGTGGGCATGGCCGTGGGCAACGCCTCTTTGGTGGCGGGCCTTGGCAAGGTGAAGGAAAACGTGGACTCCGGCATCTTCCAGGCCGTGCAGGAAGCGTCCATCGTGGCCCTGCGCGACGGCGACGACTTCTGCCGCGAACTGCGGGGCATCTACCGCAAGCGCCGTGACGTGGTGGTGGCTGCCCTGAACAAGGTGGGCATTGCCTGCCGCGTACCCACCGCCGCGTTCTACATCTGGGCCAAGGTGCCCGCCGGGTACGGCTCGTCCGCCGAATTCGTCACCGCCGTGCTGGAAAAGACCGGCGTGGTGCTGACCCCCGGCAACGGCTTCGGCACGCCGGGCGAAGGTTACTTCCGCATTTCGCTCACCGTGGATACCGATCGCCTCGAGGAGGCCGTGTCACGCATCGCGAACCTGTAATCGCCTATGTATGTCTGGGGTCCAACCTGCCTCCAGCTAATGGACCGGGGGGCGACCCCGCCGACAATCTCGTCCGGGCCGTGGCGGCACTTGCCGCCCTGCCCGGCGTTGTCGTTGGCGCGGTGTCGTCGGTGTACCGCACCGAGCCGCAAGGCTACCGCGACCAGCCGTGGTTCGCCAACCAGGTGGCCCGGCTGGAGTGCGACCCGGACATGACGCCCGAAGGGCTGCTGGACCACCTGCTGGGCGTGGAGCAGGAACTGGGCCGCAACCGGGGGTATGCCCCGGAAGGCGGACAGGGGGGCGATGGGCATGCGGTGGTGCGGGAAGGGGCCGACGGCGCCGCGCCGGACCTTGCCGCGCGCTTTGCCCCGCGCACCATCGACATCGACCTGCTGCTGTTCGGCAATGCCGTGCGCGACACCCCCCGCCTGACGCTGCCGCACCCGCGCATGCGCGAGCGGGCGTTCGTCCTGGTGCCGCTGCACGAAATCGCCACTGAACTCGCTTTCCCCGACGGGCAAAGTCTGATACACGCCCTGAAATCGCTGACGTTCACCCTGCACGACGGGCGCATCGCCCAGTGAACGGCCAAACGGAGCGCGCCCGCGCGCCCGGCCTTCATCAACGCCTCTAGGACCCAAAGGGAGTCTGGCATGCTCAAGTGGCTCTTGCTGATCGCGGCAGGCTATTTCCTCTACCGCCTTGTGACCAACGAAGCGCGCAAGAAGAGCAAGGATGACAAGAAGCAGAAGGAAGAGATGGTGGCCACCGGCGAAATGGTGCGCGACCCCATCTGCGGCGCTTACATCGACGCCAATGGCGGCGTTACCGTACGCGACGGCGACAAGACCTATCGCTTCTGCAGCTATGAATGCCGCGACACGTTCCTGAAGCAGTTGGAAAGCGGCGGCCGTGAAATCCCCGCACGCGAGGAAAAGGACGCCGAGTAGGCAGCCGAGTAGGCAGCCGAGTAGGTCGCCGAGTAGGTCGCCGGTCCCCGCAGGTTCCGCCGGATGCACGGGGGCAGGCTTGTGCCGCCACCCGGCGTTGCCCGCCAGCAAGTGGCGCCGCAGTTACCGTAACAGCTCGTTCTTTCGTGATGCCGCAGCGCGCCGGAGGCATGTGCCCCGCAGGCGCAAGGCGGCCTGACGCAGGAGGCACCGGTTCATGCAGTTCTTCCTGGATACGGCGAACCTTGCCGAGATGCGCGCCGCCAAGGCCTGGGGCCTGCTGGACGGCGTGACCACCAATCCCACGCTGATGGCCCGCGAAGGCGGTGACTGGCGCATGGTGATGCAGGCCATCTGCCGCGAGGTGGAAGGCCCGGTGAGCCTGGAGGCCGTTGGCGACACCGCCGACGAGCTCATTGCCATGGGGCTGGACCTTGTGCGCAACGGTCCCAACGTGGTGGTCAAGATTCCCATGACCCCCGAAGGGCTGAAGGCCGTGCGCGTGCTGAAGACCAAGGGCGTGGACACCAACGTGACCCTGGTCTTTTCGCCCATGCAGGCGCTGCTGGCCGCCAAGGCCGGGGCCTCGTTCATCTCGCCCTTCGTGGGGCGGCTGGACGGCCTGTCGCAGGACGGCATGCAGCTTGTGGCGGACATCATGACCATCCTGCGCAACTACTCCGGCATGGGGATGGACGCCCGGGTCATCGTGGCCAGCGTGCGCCATCCGCGACACGTGGCCGAGGCGGCCCTGATGGGTGCCCACGTGGCCACCGTGCCGTTTGCCGTGCTGCGGCAGATGTTCGACCACCCGCTGACCACGTCCGGGCTCGAGACGTTCAACAAGGACTGGGCGGCGCTGAACGGCTAGCGATTTTTTGCCGTCCGGCCTCCGGTGGCAGGCCTGTGTGACGGTTTTTGCGTGGATATCCCGAGAAACGGGCCCCATTCCCAACGGATGGTGCCCGTTTCTGCGTTCAAAAAGGAAAAACGCGTGAAATGGCCGTTTGCGGCGAAAAGGCGTTCCGGATGGACCAGGGGCTGGATTTTGAAATTTAAGGCCTGAAATCCGGAAGGTGGAAGGGGGGAATTTTTGAAGATCGGCAGGCTATGCTGCTTGCCTATATAAGGATGTGTCGACAGCATCCAGCCGCGAAAGAGCGAAGGGGCACCGGCGTGGCGGGTGGCGATGCTGGTGAAGGTGGAATGGAATCCGCGCGGTATGTGTTTGCCACTCAGGGCACGAGGGGCGCGGTGCTTGTGACCATTTGGATGGATGCGCAAGCAATCGGATTAGGCGATTGAACGGCGGCGCGAGCTTTGGTCCACAGCCAATGCGGTACACGACAGCGGGACAGGCGTGCTCCTGGCGGGCTGCCCAGTTCACGGATCGGGGCCGCAAGACCGTGCCGACCCGTGGTCGAAACGTGGGGGACGCAGCCCTTCGCGTGCTTTCTTGCATGTCTCATAATGTAAATTATGTTAACTTTGGTGCGGCGGGAAGTCTTTCATTTCAATTTGATATGAATTTCCGATTTTTCGTGAAACAACCGGTGGCTTTCCGATGCTGCCCCGCCGTGAACACCGATCTGACCGCACTTGATATGCGCCCCGATTCCCGTCCGGCATGACTGTTGACCCGGATGGTCGGTGTTTCGAGTCGCTCGTGCGGGATGTCGATGCATGCTTTTTTTGTGCGCCCATATCGTCACAAGCGATCATTCTGCGGTGTCAGCAGAATGTTCGACCGGTATCTGTTCACGATGCAACCTCGCCCCCTTTTGCGGGTGTCGTTGTGTGCGGCGCATGGAAGTAACTTCGGCTCTGTCCGCTCTGGGCGTCCTATCGGCGTGGGCGTTTTCAGATGACCGTCTTATCTGTTCTGGCGATGCATGGAGGGACAAAAAAGACCGTCGGCAAACGCGTGCGCGCTGCCGACGGAAACGGATCAATCGATATGACTGATTGCTGAAGATGGGGGGACGAGAGGCCGCAGACGGAATCAGTCGTCTTGCTTTGGACGGGTCTTCCAGCGCTTGTGCATCCAGAACCACTGTTCGGGATGGGCGCGCACTGCCCTTTCCACGGCCTCTGTATAATACCGGGCAACGGCTTCGATCTTGTCGTTCCTGTCTCCGTCCAGTGTGGCGGTGTCCAGCGGTTCGTCAATGTACAACCGGTAGCGGTTGCCCTCGCGGATTATGAAGGCGGGCCACACTTCCGCCTCGGCGCGGACGGCCAGCAGGGCCGGCCCCATGTTCACGGCGGCTGTTTCACCAAGGAACGGCAGGAAGATGGCCTCGTTTCGCCGGCAGTTGTGGTCCACAAGAAATCCGACGCACCCCTTGCGCTTCAGTCCCTTGAGCACGGTGAACACGGCGTTGCGGTGGTCCACCACCTGCAACCCGCGCGCGCCGCGCATGGCGAAGATGAAGTCGTTGAGGGTGCGGTTGCTGTTGCGGCGCACCACCACCATGCGCGGGCGGTCCGGCTGCCAGCGGCCGAGCAGCGACCCCATGAATTCCCACGCCCCCAGATGGCCCGTGGCCGCCACCAGCGGGCGCATGCTTGCGGTGATCCTGCGCAGACGGTCGGGATTGTCGATGATGAGGCGATCGCCCATCAGTTCGAAACCGAACTGCCCCACCAGCACCAGTTCCAGGAACGAGCGGGCATTGTGGGAAAAGCTTTCCCGCGCGATGCGTCTGGCCTCTTGCTGCGAGACGCCAAGGTGATCGGCGATGGCGCGGACAGCCAGACGCCGCCTGCCGGGCAGGCAGTGCCACAGCAATGCGCCCAGTGCGTTGCCGTAGCGGGCTATGCCGTCAAACCCCTGCCTGGCCAGGGCGCGGGCCAGCATGTGCAGCAGACGCGACATCCGGCCTTTGGGGGGCGTGGTTGAGCCTGGGCCGGTATCCGTGCCGGTGTCGTCGGGGGTAATGTCGCGGCGGGTGGGGGGCGTCATCGCAATCCTTCAAGCCGGGCTTCAAGTTCAGCGCAGGCGGCGGTCAGCATTGCATCGTCCCCCTGCCCGTTCTCGCGCCCCTTTTGTTGGTCTGATGCATCGTGTGCATCCGGCAGCCGATATGGCGCACCAAACACCACGCGCACGTGGGAAAACGGCAGAGGCAGCTGAAAACGGTCCCAGGCGCGTTCGAACACCTTGGCGCTCTCCATGAAAATGCGCACGGGCACGATGGGGGCCTTGGCCCGCTGCGCCAGAAAGATTGCCCCCGGCTTGACCTTGTGGCGCGGGCCACGCGGGCCGTCCACAGTCACGCAGCCGCACAATCCTTCCTTGCGCATCTGGCGTGCCGCGCCGATCAGCGCCTTGACTCCGCCGCGCGAACTGGAACCCCGCGCCGTGCGCAGGCCCAGCCGTTGCAGCACCTGGGCCAGGTATTCGCCGTCCCGGCTCTGGCTGACCACGGTGACGATCTCCAGGTCGCCGCGCACGTGCATGAGCGGAAAGAGTTCGTCGTGCCACAGCGCAAAGACCATGGGGGTGTGGGCATGCCACAGGTCGTCCACGGCCTGGCGCCCGGCAATGTCATAGCGCAGGGTGGCGCACCAGGCCTTGTACAGTCCGTACAGCGGGGGCGCGATGAGGGCCGGGGGCAACTTCACGCGGTGGCTCCGGTGGCGGGCACGGCAGCGCCCTGCTCCGTGTCTACAGGATCGCCCACGTTGGCCGGGGCGGCACTGGCTGTGTCGGTTGCGAACTGCATGGCGTACAGCCGGGCGTACATGGGGCAGCGAGCCAGCAGTTCCTCGTGCCGTCCGGCGTCCACGATGCGCCCCTGCTCCATGACCAGAATGCGGTCGGCGGAAAGGATGGTGGACAGCCGGTGGGCAATGACGATGCTGGTGCGGTTTTCCATCAGGTTGTCCAGGGCCTTCTGCACGATGCGCTCGGCCTCGGAATCCAGCGCGCTGGTGGCCTCGTCCAGGATGAGCAGCGGCGCATCCTTCATGATGGCCCGGGCAATGGTCAGGCGCTGCTTCTGCCCGCCGGACAGCTTCACCCCGCGCTCGCCCAGCAGGGTGTCGTACCCTTCCGGCAGTTCGCGGATGAATTCATCGGCATAGGCGGACATGGCGGCGGCGCGCACGGTGTCTTCGTCAATGGCCCCGGAAAGACCGTAGGTGATGTTGTCGCGCACCGGAAGGTTGAACAGGAAGGTGTCCTGCGACACCATGGACACGTTGCGGCGCAAGGTTTCCAGGGTGTAGTCCGCCACCGGGCGGCCATTGAGGATGATGGCCCCCTGCTGCGGTTCGTAGAACCGGGGAATCAGGTTGACGAAGGTGCTCTTGCCCGCGCCGCTGGGCCCCACGATGGCCACGCGTTCACCCGCGCGTACGGTAAGGCTGACGTTGTCCAGCGCGGGCGCGGTCTTGCTGCCGTAGGTGAAGGTCACGCCCTCGAAGCGCAGTTCGCGGAAGGGTTCGTCGAAGGGGGTGTCGCCCCCCTGCTCCACCGTCAGTTCGGGCGCGTCGAGTATCTCGAACACCCGCTCGGCACCGGCCAGGGCGCGCTGCACTTCCATGTTGTAGGAATTCAGCGACTTGACCGGGTCGTACATCATGGCCAGCGCGGCCACGAACGAGAAAAAGGTGCCCGCCGTGGTTTCACCGGCGATGACCTCGTGCCCGCCGAACCAGATAACAAGGCCGATGCCCACGGCCCCGATCAGTTCCATGATCGGCGAGGAAAGCTCGGACACGCTGGCCTGCTTCAGGTACAGCCGGGCCAGGCGTTCGTTTTCGTCGTCGAAGCGGCGCGCCTCGTGCCGTTCGGTGGCAAAGGCCTTGACCACCCGGATGCCGCTGAACACTTCCTGCAACACCACGGAAATGTCCGCCAGTTTCGACTGGTTGCGGCGGCCATACTTGCGCAGCTTGCGACCGAACCATACCAGCGGATACAGCGCCGCGGGCAGCACCAGCACCGCCCACACCGCCAGGCGCGGGTTCTGGTAGAACACCACGCCCACCAGGCCCAGCATGGTCAGCAGTTGCCGCACCATCATCACGATGGACGGCAGACTGTTGCGGATCATGGTCACGTCGTTGATGATGCGCGACATGAGCATGCCCACCTGCGATTCCTCGTAGAATTGCAGCGGCAGGTATATGATCTTGTCGTACAGTTCCGAGCGCAGCTTTTCCAGCACGCGCAGGCCGCTGTACTGCATGAAGTAGTTCTGCACGTAACGCCCGGCGCCCTTCACCAGCGTAAGCACGAAGAACAGCAGCGGCACGTACAGCAGCGCCTGCTCGTCCTTGTTGATGAAGATTTCGTCCAGGGCGGGCTTGACCAGCCAGGCGGACCCGGCGGTGCTCAGCGACACCACGCCCATGGCCAGCATGGAAAGGAATATCTGCCCCTTGTAGGGGCGGAAATACTTCAAGCAACGCTTGATCAGGTGAATGCTCTGGCCCTGGGTGGGCTGGTCGGTCTTGGTGGCGTTGGCCATGTGCTGCGTGGTCTTCTATTTGTTTGGTGAATGTGTTGCTGGAAAATGCGCGGCTGTTTTCGATTTGACCAGGCCGCTCCGTGTGGTGTTCCTTCAGAAAAGGAGGCTCACCATGCCAGAAATCGAACTGAACTGCCAGAATCTTCCCTGCCCCCAGCCCGTGCTGCGCTGCAAGCGCTGCCTTGACGAGCAATCGCCCGCATCGCTGGTGGTGGTTGTCGATAATCAGGCCGCGCGGGAAAACGTGACGCGCTTTCTGTCCACGCAAGGATATGCCGTGCAGGTCGAAGCCGTATCACCGGACGCGGGCGACGGCCTGTGGCGACTGCGCGGGGTGAAGGGCGATGCGCCCGCCACCAACCCCGCCGACGATTGCGAGGTCTGCGAAGTGATGACCGAGGAACAGCTGCGCCGCATGGGCGAGAAGGTCGTGGTCTTCCTGACGTCCGACGTCATCGGCTCGGGCGACGACGCGCTGGGTGCCAAACTGATGCAGAACTTTCTGGCCACCCTGCCGGAGCTGGGCGCCGAACTGTGGCGCGTGGTCATGCTGAACGGCGCGGTGCGCCTGTCCGCTGCGGACAGCCCCGCCCTGCCCCATCTGAAGCGGCTGGAGGCCGCCGGGGCCACCGTGCTGGTCTGCGGCACCTGCCTTGACCATTTTGGGCTTCTGGAGCAAAAGGCCGTGGGCCAGACCACCAACATGCTCGACGTGGTCACCAGCCTGCAACTCGCCACCAAGATCATCCGGCCGTAACCGGTCGGGGGGCGCGCCCGGCCTGGACCACGAATGTGTCCTGCCGTCGGCTGCGCCGCCATGCAACGTGTCCGGGATGCCGTCCGGCGCACCGCCGAAAGGTTGCGCCGGGCGGTTTTCTTTGCCGGGCGACCGGGATAGACTGCACCTGTTCGTCTGCGTACGGTTGCCGGGCATACCGCCCGAAAGGTCGTCGACGTCTCCGTCCGGAACCGTGCCGGACGCTTCGTCCGAAAATGTGCCGGGCGCTTCGTCCAAGATTATGCCAGACGCTTCGTCCGAAAATGTGCTAGACGCTTCGTCTGAAACTGTGCCAGACGCTTCGTCTGAAACTGTGCCAGACGCCCCATGCCGCACATGGCCAGGCCCGGGCCTGCCGCCACCAAACTTCAGCCCGCCGGACCCTGTCCGGCCCGGAACCCCATGACCCAGCGCCGTCCGTCGTCTCCGTCCCGCCCCGCCAAGTCTTCGACTGGCCGTCCCAAGCGCCCCGCCATCGACGCCGCCGACTCAGCGCGCTCCGATGCGCCCAAAGGCACCCGTTCCGATCGCCGGAGCGATGGTCCCGGGCGTCCCGGCCAGCCGTCGCCGCGTGGCAAGGCTGGCGAGGCGCCCCGCAAGAGCGGGAACGCTGGCAGAGATGACCGACAGGAACGGCGTCCCGGGGCAGGCCTTGTGCCCGGTCGCGGACCCGGCAGGAATCGTCGCGAGGGGGAACCGGCGGCGCGTCAGCTCGAAGTCGCGGCGGTGGACGCCCAGCCCGCGCAGTCAGCCCAGCCCGCGCAGCCAGGGCAATCCGGCGAACCGCACTTCCAGCCCGGCGAATCGGCCATGCAACCCGGCGAAGTGCGCCTGAACAAGGCCATTGCCGGGGCGGGGGTGTGTTCGCGGCGTCAGGCGGACGACCTCATACAGCAGGGGGTGGTGCGGGTCAACGGCGAGGTGGTGGACACCCCCGGGGCGCGCGTGGTGCCGGGGCGCGACCGCATCGAGGTGCGCGGCCAACTGCTGGAACTGGATGCCGCGCCCGCCGCGTTCACCTACGTGATGCTGCACAAGCCGGTGCAGGTTGTCTCCACCGTGCGCGACCCGCAGGGGCGGCCCACGGTGCTGGGCATCCTGCCGCCCGACCTGCGCGGCGGACGGCTGTATCCCGTGGGCAGGCTGGACTATTTTTCCGAAGGGCTGCTGATCCTCACCGATGACGGCGACCTGACCAACCGGCTCACCCACCCCCGCTACCACCTGCCCAAGGTCTACATGGTCAAGGTGCGCGGCCACGTGACCGAATCCACCCTGGCCCCCATGCGCCAGGGCATGACCCTGGCCGAGGGCGAAAAGCTTGCGCCCGTGGAAGTGCGCCTGTTGCAGTCGGACCGCCAGGCCAGCCTTTTCGAGATGACCCTGCACCAGGGCGTGAACCGGCAGATTCGCCGGATGTGCCGCGACCTGGGGCTGACGGTGCTGCTGCTGCGGCGTGTACGGCAGGGGCCGCTGGAACTGGGCGAATTGCCCAAGGGCGCGGCCCGCCGCCTGACCCCGCACGAGGTGGCAGCCCTGCGCCGCGCCGCCGGTCTGGAAGGCTGACGTACACCGCGCGGGCACTACCCGCGTCAAAAGCCGCCTTGCTTCAGGTCAGGGGCCGAAGGGTATACCCCCTTTGGCAATGAGGGCTTTTTCCCTGCTCTTGCCGTACACGGCATACGTCAGGACCGGGTGTGTCCGCCCTATCGGCTACATGCAAACAACGCCTCTCGCACAGCCGCGAGAGGCGTTGTTGTTTTCTTGCAACTTCAAGTTGAACTTGAAGTGAAGTGATTGGCATGCCCTTCAGGGCGCGAGAGCTTGTGGCAGTTGCCATGTCTGACGCTGCCCGCAGCCAGCCCCCCCTAGTTGAACAGCTGCTTCTCGGGCGAGCCCTGTCTGGTGCGGTCTTCCACGTCCACGCCCTTTGGCGGGGCGAAACGGAAGGCGCTGTCCTGAACCCCGGCGTCGGTGGCCAGGCTGTTCAGGGTGATGTCGTTCTCGTTGCCGTAGAAGTCGATGATCTTGGCCCGGCGGATCAGGTTGGTGTTCGGGTCCACCCACAGGAAGGCCTCGGTCAGCTGCGGCGTCGGCTCCTTGGGATACATGTGCAGGCGGGCCATGCCGTTGTCGTCGGCCTCCTCGGCCACGTCGAAATCCTGCTCCAGCTTGGCCTGGCCGGTGATCACCTTGATGATGGACCGCGAGTCCTGCACCAGTTCCACCGGGTACTTGTAGGCCACCTCTTCGTCCGGCAGGTAGTTCCAGATTTCGTTGGCGGTCACCACCAGCAGCTCGGCGTGGGGAGCCTTGGTCTCCCAGCGCACCAGCAACGGCTTGCGGAATTGCAGGGTGCCCTGCCGGGTTTCCTTGGCACCGCTTTCGCGGTGCAGCAGCACCTGGGTGAAGTCCGCCTTGAGGGTGGTTGTGGCGTCGTAGCGCTGTTGCAGGCGGTTGGTCAGTTCACCGGCGGCACGGGCCGGGGCGGCGGACAGGGCCATGGCAGCGCACAGGGCGGCAAGGCCAAGCAGGCGGGAAAAGGCACGAAGGGAAAGGGGACGAATCACGGAATGCTCCTGTGGAGATTGCTGGCGGGATGGGCACGGGCCTGCCGTGCGGAGTGACAGGGGGGGACGACAGGGGCGGGCATTGGCCGAAGGCACATGATATGTCTCAACGGTGCCCCATTCCGCCTGATTTTGCCCGTCCGGTCCTCTCTGGTCGGGCTTGGCCGGATTTGGCCGGATTTGGACGGCCATGCTCGAACTCGGTCGGACCCGGGCCGTGCTGGGGCTGCGCTAGCAGGACTGGGCCAGCGCGTCAACTCGTGCGGCGGGTGCGGGGCGGCGGCGAAACACCACCCCACCCCGCGCCCTGCCCGCAATTGCTATCTGATGACCATGCGCGGCTTGCTGCCGTCGGATGGGCCGATGATGCCGTCGTGTTCCATTTGCTCCACGTAGCGCGCCGCCCGGTTGAACCCGATGCGGAAGCGCCGCTGGATCTGCGAGATGGAGGCCTTGCCCTGTCCGATGACGAATTCCACGGCCTCGGCGTACATGGGGTCGTCGGAAAGGTCGCCCCCGCCGTTGCCGTTGGCGCCGTCACCCGTGCCGTCGTTACCCCAGTCGGCAAAGTCCACCGTGTAGTTGGGGGCCTGCTGGCGCTTCCAGAACTCCACCACGGAGGCCACGTCGTCGTCGCCCACGAAGGCGCCGTGCAGCCGCTGCAACTTGCCGCCGCTGGGCTTGAAGAGCATGTCCCCCTTGCCCAGCAGGTGTTCGGCGCCCACGGTGTCGAGAATGGTGCGCGAATCGTGCTTGGAGGTGACCTGGAACGAGATGCGGCACGGGAAGTTGGCCTTGATGAGGCCGGTGACCACGTCCACGCTGGGGCGCTGGGTGGCCAGGATCATGTGGATGCCCGCCGCGCGCGCCAGTTGGGCCAGGCGCACGATGCTGGTTTCCACTTCCTTGGCGGCGGTCAGCATGAGGTCGGCCAGTTCGTCGATGACGATGACCAGGTACGGCATGCGTTCCAGATCCGCCAGTTCCGCCGGCAGGTTCGCGCCAAGGTCGGCCAGCTTCTGGTTGTACCCGGCGATGTTGCGCACGGCCAGGCGCGCCATGGCCTGATAGCGGCGGTCCATCTCCTGCACGGCCCAGTCCAGGGCGTTCTTGGCCAGGGCCATTTCCGTTACCACGGGGTGCACCAGATGCGGCAGGTCGGCGTACACGGCAAGCTCGATGCGCTTGGGGTCCACCAGCAGCATCTGCACGTCTTCCGGGCGTGCCTTGTACAGGAAGCTGAGCAGGATGGAGTTCAGGCACACGCTCTTGCCCGCGCCGGTGGCGCCCGCCACCAGCAGGTGGGGCATGCGGGCCAGGTCCGCCACGGTGGCGTTGCCCGCGATGTCCTTGCCGATGGCCATGGTGAGCATGGACGGGGCGGAACGGAAGGTCTCCGAGCCCAGCAGTTCCTTGAAGCACACGTTTTCGCGCGCCTCGTTGGGAATCTCGATGCCCACGGTGTCCGTGCCGGGGATGGGGGCCTGGATGCGCACGGCAATGGCCTTCAGCGCCAGCGCCAGGTCGTCGCTGAGGTTGGCGATGCGGCTCACCTTCACACCGGGGGCCGGGCGCACCTCGAACATGGTGACCACCGGGCCGGGGGTGATGCGGGTCAGTTCGCCCTGCACGCCGAAGTCGGCCAGGCAGGTGATGACGCTCTGCCCCTTGGCCTCCAGTATCTGGCGGGCGGGCTTGGTGTCGCCGCCCGCCACGGAGTGCAGCAGGTCCAGGCCGGGCAGCTTGCTGCGCGCCTTGCGGGGGCGCGCGGGTTTGGCGGGCGCGGTCCCCTGCCCTTCACGGGCCGGGTCGTCGCCGAAGGCGCCTTCCAGCCAGGTGGGGCCAGCCTCGCCCGCCGCGTAGTCCACGAGGTCGTCGGCAAGGCCGTCGGGCAGCCCGTGGGGGGCATCGCCCGCAAGGTCGTCCTCCAGCCCCATGGCTCCGGGGCCGAATTCGTTCCCGGCAAAGGGGTCGCCGACGCTGGCGGCTGCGTTGCCGCCGTCACGTCCGGTACGCACCGTGGCGCGACCGTTCGCACGGCCATTCGTCTGGGCGGCATCGTGCACGGCGTGGGCATAGGCGTCGTCGTCCTCCGGGTCCTGGGGCACGTAAGGCGCGGGCACGGGCGTGGGCCCGTCGTCGCCGGGGCGGTACGGACGGGGTGTGCCCTGCACGCCGCGCCCGGCGGGCAGCGGCGCGGGGGTGACGTCCACCACCTGGCCCTGTTTGGGCCCGCGCTTGCGGTTCCACAGGAACTGGAACACGCCCAGGCCCGGCAGCTTCAGCCAGCGCGAAGCGCGCGCGGTGCTGGCTGCGGGGTCTGCGGGATTGGGCAGGCGCTCGTCGCCCCCCACGATCACCGGGCGGGCCGCGGCGGATTCCACCGCGTTGCGCGGCGCGGAAATTTCCAGCTTCGGGGCGGGCTTTGCCCTGGGCGTCAACCCTTCACGCAATCCTTCAAGGATGCGGCGGCCCATGGCCGACCAGGACAGCGCCAGCACCAGCTGGGCCGAGATCAGGAACAGGAACAGCCACACCAGCGCCGAGCCGCGCGGGCTGAAATAGCGTGCCGCGAAGTTGTGCAGGATGACGCCAAAGAAGCCGCCTCCGCCCACGTCGCCGATGGACAGGTTCCATCCCGCGCCCATGGTGGCCACGCAGGCGCCCAGCAGGATCAGCCCCAGCCAGCGCCACCACGGCACGTCGAAGGGAATGACCACGTAGCGCGCGCCGATGCCCATGAACCCGAAAGGCCACAGGAAGGCGGAAAAACCGAAGAGATCCACCAGGATGCCGCCGATGTACGAGCCGAACAGCCCCGCGCTGTTGCGCACCTGCGTGGCATTGCTGACCACGTGGTTCAGGCTGGGGTCGCGGGCGTCGAAGGTGGCAAGGCTGAGCAGCAGCAGCAGCCCCCAGAAGATGAGGAAGAGCCCGAAAAGTTCGCGGGCCAGTTTGTTGCCGTCCGTGGCGGCACCCTCCTGATGTCGCGGCCTGATTGTCGCGGAATGCGTATTGGCGCGGGGCGGCCCGCAAGAAAAGGGATATGACCGTATCGGCCATATCCCTTACCGTACTCGTGGGTTTCCGTCCACACGGCCCCGCCGCACCGGACTGGCGACCATGGCCGCCACCCGCCTCGGGCTGGGGGGCCGTGCGCGAAATCGGGCTATTCGCGGCCCAGGTAGTCGCGGGTGCGGGTATCGACCTTCACGCGGTCGCCGATGTTCACGAAGATGGGCACGCCGATGACGATGCCGGTTTCCAGCGTGGCGGGCTTGGTCACGTTGCTCACGGTGTCGCCCTTGGCGCCGGGCTCGGTGTCGGTCACTTCCAGCACCAGGGACACGGGCAGGTCGATGTCCAGCGGCTTGCCGTTGTACAGCAGCACGCGCACCTGCTGGGCCTCCTTGAGGAAGCCGGCCTTGCCGTCGGTGGTATCTTCCGCGATGTGCAGCTGTTCGTAGGTGGTAAGGTCCATGAACACGAGGTCATCGCCTTCACGGTACAGGTACTGCATTTCGCGGGTTTCCATGTCGGGTCGGCCCACCTTTTCGCCGGAGCGGAAGGTGTTGTCCATCATGCGGTCGTTCAGCAGGTTGCGCAGCTTGGTGCGCACCATGGCACCGCCCTTGCCGGGCTTGAAATGCTGGAACTCGACGATTTCGAAGGGCGTGCCGTCGATTTCGATCTTGAGACCCTTCCTGAAATCGGTGGTTGAATACATGAAGCCTCCGGAGTGATGTTCGTGGGGATATGCGGAACTACACCGTTGTGACGGCGGGCTGCCGGGCATCCAGATGCAGCACCAGCGCCTGCACGGCGAGCGCGTAGCTGGTAATGCCGAAGCCCGCCACCACGCCGATGACGTGGCGGCCGATGTAGCTCTTCTGGCGCAGCGGTTCGGACCGCGCCAGCACGTTGCTGAGGTGCACCTCGACGCAGGGCAGCCCGATCCAGGCCAGGCAGTCGGCCAGGGCAAGGCTGGTGTGGGTGTAGGCGCCCGCGTTCAGCACCACGCCGTCCACGCCGTCGCGCCGGGCCTGTTCCAGCCGGTCGATGAGCGCGCCTTCGCCGTTGGACTGGAAAAACTCCAGTTCCACACCGCTGGCGCCAGCGCCCAGGACCTGACCGACCAGGCCGGGCACGGCATCCATGCCCACGCTGCCGTAAATGTCGGGCTGGCGCACGCCCAGAGCGCCCAGATTGGGGCCGTTCAGCACCAGTATGCGGTAGCGGGCCATGCGGCGTCCTTTGTGCGGTTGGCGGCGCGGGGCCGGTTGTTGGGAGCGTGGCCGGTTGCGGCGGAACGGGGATGGGCCGGACTGGACACCATGCGCCCGCATCGGGTAACAGGATATTTTTTCCCAACGGCGTCCTGTTGTCAACAATGAAGCCGCGCCGGACTTCATGCCCGGCGGCCGTTTTCGTTCCGCCCAACAGGCAGCCCGTCATGCCGCCCCATCGGGCCTACCCCCAGCCATACGGCGCTCTGCGCCACCGGATACGATCATGCAACCAGTGCTTGAACTTGAAGCCACCGTCTACACCCTGGAACAGATGCGCGCCTTCGACGCGCCGCAGATAGCCCTTGCCGGGCGCTCCAACGTGGGCAAATCCTCGCTCGTCAACGCCCTGGCCCGCCGCAAGGCGCTGGCCAAGATCAGCGCCACCCCCGGCAAGACGCGTTCCATCAACTATTACCGCGTGAAGCCCGACGGCTTCTACGTGGTGGACCTGCCCGGCTACGGCTACGCCAAGTGCAGCAAGGAAGAACGCCAGAAGTGGGCGGAACTCATCGAGCGCTACCTGAGCACCTGCCCTACCCTGAAGGCCCTGACCGTGCTGCTGGACAGCCGTCTGGACCCGCAGCAGCTGGACCTGGACCTGACCTCGTTCGCCCGCAAGAGCGGCATCACCCTGCTGCCTGTGCTGACCAAGGCCGACAAATGCTCCCAGCGCGAGCGCGCCGAGCGCCAGCGCCAGTGGCGCGACATCCTGGGGGGCATTGCCCCGCTGGTGGTGTCCGCCAAGACGGGCATGGGCGTTGACAACCTGTGGGCATCGCTGCGCAAGGTGGTCACCGTGGGTGAGGTGCGGGGTTCCGCCCTGCTGGATCCCTTTGGCAGTGCCAAGCGCGACGTGCCGCTGGCGGACGCCGTGCCCCGGGATGGCTCGAAGGGTGGCCCCAAGGCTGATTCCCGGGGTACCCCTGACGCAACTTCGGAAGGTCCGGCCCCGAGCCCTGATTCCGAACCCGGCGCAAACGGAGCATAAGCCGCCGATCGGCGCTGGCTGCCCTGCCGTGCCGCACCCGCTCTGCACCCGGTCCGCACCCGGTCTGCACCCGATACGGGCCTGTTCCGGGCCTGTTCCGTTCAGGCCTGACCGTCCGCATCCCTCTTTGAAAGAAACGTCGCCCCGGCATGCCATGCATGCCGGGGCGACGTTCGTTGATGCGTTTTTCCGAACCGGATCAATCTGCCTTGAAGCGCGGCTTCAGCACCCATGCCAGCCGGAGCAGGGCCACGGCCAGAATCAGCGCGTTGGAGCCCCACGCGGCCAGCGGGGGCGAGACAATGCCCTTCTGGCCCAGCGTGCCGCCCACGGTGAACATGGTGTAGAACAGAAAGGTGATGATCAGCGACAGGCCGATGCCCAGGTAGATGTTGTCGCGCCAGGTCACGATGGCGGCGGCCACGGTCGCCATGACCACCAGCGAGGCGGCGTAGGCCAGCTTCATGTGCCAGGCGGTGCGCACGCCTTCGACGTTGGAGCCGGAAGCCGACAGCCGGTCGATGGCGTCGCCCAGCTGCCACAGGGGCAGGCGCGAGGGGTCGGCATTGCGCGCGGTGATCAGGAAGGCCTGCACGTCCTGCCGCAGCGGCAGGGTCAGGCTGTCGTGGCGGGTGCTGAGGTACCCGGATGGATCGAATTCGGTCACGCCGCGCAGTTCCCACTGCCGCTGCCCCGCCGTGAACGTTGCGGCGCGCACCACGCGCAGGATGGACAGCCCGTCGTCGGAAAGTTCGTAGGCGGCAAGGCCGCGCCCCGTGCCCTGTGCGGGCACCACCTCGGCCAGGCTGACCACGTAGGCCCCGTCGGTGAACCACACGTTGCGCAGCGTGGCCGTGGCCTCGGTCTTGCCGCGCACGTCCTCGTTCCAGATGCGCGCGGCCTCCACCTCGCCGGAAACGCCCAGCACCTGAGAAAAACCCAGTTGCAGCCCGCCCCACACCAGGCCGCACAGCACCAGGACACGGGCAATCCGCCCCATGGAGATGCCCCCGGCCTGCAGGGCGATGAGTTCGCGCCCGCGCGACATCAGGCAGAGCTGGGACAAGGTGGCCAGCAGGAACACGGCGGGCAGGATCTGCGAGATGATCAGCGGCGTCTTGGCCACGAAGTACCAGGCCGCCACTTTGAAGCTTACCCCGGCTTCAAGAAAGTCGTCCAGCCGGTCGAACAGGTCGGACAGGATGTACAGGCCGGTGCCGATGGCCAGGGTGGGCAGGATCAGCATCAGATTGTTGCGGAACAGGTAGCGGGCCAGCAGGCTCATGCTGCCTCCTTGCGGCGCAGCCGGGCCAGGCGACTGTGCGAGAACAGCCCGGACAGGGACGGGGCGCGCTCGCGCGCGGCCAGCCGCAACCCCCACAGCCCAGCGCCCAGAAAGAGCACGTTGGGCGTCCACAGGCCCACTTCCGGCGCAATGGTGCCCGCTTCGCCGGTGGTCAGCCCGAACGAGAGCAGGCTGTAGTAGACCAGGAACATCAGCAGGGCCAGCACCACGCCGAACTGGCGGTGCAGCCCCTCGAAGGCGCAGGCCAGCGGCATGGCGAACAGCCCCAGCACCAGGCAGGCCGCGGGAAACACCCAGCGCTTGTGCACTTCAACGGCCACCTTGCGCAGCAGCTTGTCGTCCACGTTGCCCTTGCCGTCGTCCAGCGGCAGCGCGCGCAGCTGTTCCCAGGAAAGCTCCTTGGGCTTGACCCTGCCGAGGTCCAGCCCCTTGAACATCAACCCCAGGTCGATGCGCACCACGTACTCCCCAAAGCCCAGCACGGAAACCTGCTGCCCTTCGGTCTTGTACAGGCGGCCATTTTGCAGGCGGAACAGCAGTTCGCCGCGCGCCTCGTCCGTGGCGATGGCCCCGGTGGGGGCCAGGATGGTCAGGGTGGAGTCCTCGCGCGAGCGGTCTTCGACGATGACCTGCGACAGCCTGTTGTCCGCGGGGTCCACCTGTCGGGCGAACAGGGTCAGCCCCGGAATGTCCTTGTTGAACACCCCGGGCTGCACCACCACGCGGGCGCGGCTGTTGGCGATGTCCATGACCGTGGCGCGAAAGTTGGCCATGCCCCAGGCCAGCCCCTGCAACGAAATGCCCAGGGTCAGCAGGGTGCACAGCACGCAGAACAGCAACGGCGCGGCCAGCATCTGGTACAGGCTGACGCCGCCCGCCTTGAGGGCGACGAGTTCGCGGTCGGTGCTCATGCGCAGAAAGGTCAGGAACACGCTGAGCATGCACGCCACCGGCACCACCAGCAGCATGAAGAACGGGGTCAGGTAGACGAACAGCAGCACCGCGTCGGCAAGGCCGAGGTCCAGCCCCAGAAAGAGTTCGCGCAGTTGCAGGCCCCGGCCTATGAGAACCAGGGTGAGCAGCGAGCCCAGGCAGAGCAGGAACAGGTGCAGCAGTTCGCCGAACAGCTGGCGCTGCAGCAGGGTATTGAGACGGAGGGGCAGAGGGCTATTCCTGTGGTTGGTCGGTGTGGCAGCCGCGGAACAGGTCGAGCAGCATTTCGGTTTCCATGGGGCCGAGGTTGAACCGGGCGCCCGCCTCGTCCATGAGATCGGCCAGGGGGCGGGACGGTTGCTCGGCCCGGTGTTCCGCCACCCAGGCGGCGGCGCGCTTCACCAGTTCGCTATGCGGAATGACGGTGGTCATGCTCCCCCCCATTGCGGGCTTGCGGAACGACGTGGTTGCGATGGCGGCCATGGCCGCTGCCCGAAGGCTTGCGGCCATTCGCGCGGCGTGGAATCTACATCAACCACGACGGGGTTGCAACTCGGGGCCCCATGCGGTATCCCCGCGCAATCCGGCGTATGGGCCTTGCGCGATCCTGCGTGACCACACTGGTCACGTCCTGCCGTTCCCCGGCCCACGCGCGGCCGCCTTCTCCCTCCACCCCAGCCGCACGGCCGCCAAGGCCGAATACCATCCATGCACGACATCTTCTCCGCCGTCCTGCTCGGCATCGTCGAAGGGTTGACAGAATTCCTGCCCGTGTCTTCAACCGGGCACCTGATCATCACGGGCGACCTGCTGGGCTTTACCGGACCCAAGGCGGCCACCTTCGAGGTGGTCATCCAGCTCGGGGCCATACTGGCCGTGGTGGTGCTGTACTGGGACCGCTTCTGGGGCCTGCTGCGGCCAAAGCCGCACGTGCGCTTTGCCGGGATGCGCGGCATCGTGATGCTGGGCATCACCTCGCTGCCCGCCAGCCTGCTGGGTCTGGCGACGCATCATTACATCAAGGAAAACCTGTTCAGCCCGGCCACGGTGGCCCTGGCACTGGGCGTGGGCGCCGTGGCCATGCTGCTGGTGGAACGGCGCACGCATCGCCCCGTGTACATGGGCCTGGACGACATGACCCCCACGCTGGCGCTGGGCATCGGGCTGTTCCAGTGCCTGGCCCTGTGGCCTGGCTTTTCGCGCTCTGCCGCCACCATCATGGGCGGCATGCTGCTGGGCGCGCGGCGCGGCCTGGCCGCCGAATATTCGTTCATCGCGGCGGTGCCCATCATGTTCGCGGCAACGGGCTATGATCTGCTGAAGAGCCATGCCCTGTTCACCATGGCCGACCTGCCCTTCTTCGCCACCGGTTTCGTTGTGTCGTTCCTGTCCGCGTGGGTTGCCGTGAAGGTGTTCATCGGCCTCATGGGCCGGGTGACCCTGGTGCCCTTTGCCTGGTACCGGCTGGCCGTGGCCCCGCTGGTGTTCTGGTTCATGGTCAACTGACGCCGCGTGATGCGGACGCGACGCCGTGCCGGGCGTGGGTTGCGCGGACTTTTTCAAAAAGCCGCCAAAAAACGCTTGCCAAGGCACCCCGTGTCCGGTAGAGAAACCATCCGTCGCAACGGGAACGAGCCCCGAGCGGCATTGGACTTGGCAAGGTAGCTCAGTTGGTTAGAGCATGCGGTTCATACCCGCAGTGTCGGGGGTTCAAATCCCTCCCTTGCTACCAAGAACACGAAAGGCCCTGTGAGAGCAGGGCCTTTTTCGTTGTTTCCGCCACCCTCCTGTCTCGCCCTTTCCAGCCCAGTCTCCTTAGGTCCCGTTCGGTCTCGCCCTGCCCTGTTCCTGTCCCGTTCGGTCTCGTCTGGCCCCGGCTCCGCCTCGGCGTTGCTGCTGGCCTGTCCGGCGCATGCATGGAGTGTCCTGATGACGCACCATGCGCGCCGTGCTAGTCTGTTCCGCATCGGCAGCCACCTTCCCCCATGCCAGAAGGCACCATGCAGACCTCACCTCCTTCCCGCAACGACGCACCCGGCGGACACTCCATGGGACGCCTGACGGCCCGCCTGAAGGACATCCTGTCCACCTCGGAGTGCCGCTCGTGCGCGTCCGCCCGCGAATTCCTGCGTTACGTGGGGCCGGGGCTGCTGGTCACCGTGGGGTTCATCGACCCCGGCAACTGGGCCTCCAACGTCAGCGCCGGGGCGCAGTTCGGCTATTCGCTGCTGTGGATGGTCACGCTGTCCACGGTCATGCTCATCCTGCTCCAGCACAACGCCGCGCACCTGGGGATAGCCACCGGGTTGTGCCTGTCCGAGGCGGCAACCATCCATCTGCCGCGCTCCGTTTCCGTCTTCGTTCTGGGGTCTGCCGTGGCGGCATCCGTGGCCACGGCCCTGGCGGAACTGCTGGGGGCGGCCATCGCCCTGCGCATGCTGTTCGGCCTGCCCCTGGGGGTGGGCACGCTGCTGACCATGGCCGTGGTCTGCGTGCTGCTGCTGACCAACTCCTATACCCGCATCGAACGCTGGATCGTGGGGTTCGTGTCGCTCATCGGCATCTCGTTCCTGTACGAGCTGACCTTGGTGCCGGTGGACTGGCGCGCCGCCGCGCACGGCTGGGTGACGCCGGGCATTCCCCCCGGCGCCCTGGTGGTGGTCATGAGCGTGCTGGGCGCCGTGGTCATGCCGCACAACCTGTTCCTGCATTCAGAGGTCATCCAGAGCCGCCAGTGGAACCTCGAGGACGCCGTGGTCATCAAGCGCCAGCTGCGCTACGAGTACCTGGATACGCTGTTCTCCATGCTGGTGGGCTTTGCCATCAACAGCGGCATGATCCTGCTGGCGGCGGCCGCATTCTACAGCCGCGGCCTGCAGGTGGACGAACTGGAACAGGCCTGCGCCCTGCTCTCGCCGCTGCTGGGCGGGGCGGCGTCCACGGTGTTCGCGCTGGCGCTGCTGTTCGCCGGGCTTTCGTCCAGCGTCACGGCGGGCATGGCCGGGGGCAGCATCTATGCCGGCATGTTCGGCGAACCCTACGCCATCAAGGACAAGCACACCCGGTGGGGTGTTGGCATCACCCTGGGAGCGGCGGCCCTGATAATCACCGCCATAGAAGACCCCCTGAAGGGACTGGTGTACTCGCAGGTGGCCCTTTCCATGCAGCTTCCGTTCACGGTGCTGCTGCAACTGTATCTTACGTCCAGCCGCCGGGTGATGGGCCAGTACGCAAACCCGCCGTCCACGAGGGCCATGCTGTGCGGCATTGCGTTCATTGTAATGGCGCTCAACGCCCTCTTGCTGCGGGAACTGTTTTTCGGTTAGAGCTACGCGTTGCCGATGGCATGGTTGCCAGCGGTTCCGATTGCCCCGGTTCATGCCGGTACACGCCGGTTCATGCCGGTCCCTCCGGTTCTCCTCGGTTCACCCTTGTCCAGCGAAGGCCAGACCTTGTCCCACGAAACTTCTCGCACGGGCCGCATGCCCGGCGGTCCCGCAGGCTCCGCCACTCCCGAAGACCAGCTTCCCGGACACCCCATGCACAAGTGGATACGTCTTGCCTTCGAACTGCTGCCGTTGCAGGTTTTTGCCATCACCTCGCGGCTGGCGGGCGACGATCCCGAGCAGGCATTGCTGCCTTACGGCCTTGGGGCGCTGTGCGCCGCGCTGTGCATGGCCGTGCTGATGTGGCGGCGCATCCTGCTCGACCGGCTGCTGCTGGGGGTGAACGTTTCCATCATGCTCGGCGGGCTTGGCCTGTACACCCGCACGCCGGGGCTTGCGCACATGCTGGCCGACCTGCGCGCGGCGGGCGTGTTCGTGATCATCCTGCTCACGGCGGGGGTTACCTACCTGGCTCGCCCCAGCGCCCTGCTGGACATGCCGCGCGGCAACGTGGAGCCGTGGGACCGCTACATGCTGTACGCCACCTTTGCCGCCTTTGTGCTGGCCTTCATCACCCGCTCGCAGCCGCTGATTTCCGGCATGCTGCTGGCGGCGCTGTTCATCGTGCGCGGCAGCCTGCAACAGGCTGCCCACAACGCGCGCCAGTAAGCCCCGCCTCCGCGCCCGCAAGCTTCCCGAGCCCCAATCCGGCCGTCTCTCATGGAGGCGGCCGTTTTCATGTGTGCCCCGCGCCGGTGCTTCATCTTCCCTTTCCGTGCGGCGTCCACGGCTCACGCTGGCGGGGCGCACCTGCCCGACCACGGGCTGAAGCGGCTGCGAGATGCGGCATGCAGTCCGGATGGGCGTCGGGCATCTTGTTCCGCCCCGCCCCATTCAGCCCCATTCTGTCCCGTTGGGCCCGGTAGAACCCCGTTGAACCGTGATCCGTCGGCCCTGTTCCCTTCGACCGTTGGCCGTTTTTCGTTCCCTCAGCCTTCCCTGTGGTCCGCCAGATTCCATGGCGTGATACCGCCTGTGCGCGGCACGGGGACGATGTTCCATTCATCCCCCATCGGCCCGGCAACGGAAAAGGGGGAGCGCCCGAAGACGCTCCCCCTTGCAAGGCGGGGCTGATTGCGTGCCGTTTTTACAGCAGGTGCAGGTACGGAATGGCCACGTAGACTAGGGTGCCCAGCACCAGCACGTAGCCCACGCACACGGCCAGGGTGCGGTTCATGATGCGCCCCTCGTAGCCGGTAAGGCCGGTGGCGGCAGTGGCCACGGCGATGGACTGGGGCGAGATCATCTTGCCCGCGGTGGCCCCGGCGGCAGAGGCGGAAACGATCCACGTGCTGTCGATGCTGATGCGGTTGGCCACTTCCATCTGCAACTGCCCGAAGAGCACGTTGGACGATGTATCGCTGCCGGTGACGAAGGTGCCCAGCGCGCCCAGCAGCGGCGAGATGAACGGGAAGTAGCTGCTGGTGGAATCGGCCACGGCGATGGCGATGGTGTTGATCATGCCGCTGGTGGACATGACCTTGGCCAGCGCCACGATGGAGACCACGGTGACGCCCGAGTACACCAGCTTCTTGGCGGTGCTGCCGAGCACGCCGGTGATTTCGCGCACCTTCACGCCCTGGATCATGCCGCCGATGTAGGTGGCGATGATGATCAGCGCGCCGGGGGTGGCGATCCACTTGAAGGTGAAGGGATTGTCGCCGTAGATGCGCACGGTGGTCTTCACCGAGCCCAGGGCGTCACGGATGGCCGGGAACAGGTTGCTGCACAGGATGATGAAAGCGAAAACCAGTATGTACGGCAGCCAGGCCTTCACCTTTTCCGCGGCGGGAATGGGATCGACCTGCGCGGCGGTGTCGCGGTGGAACAGGCGCGCCCAGACGATGGTGGCGATCATGCTGCACACGCTGCCGATAAGGCACGGCAGTTCGGCGCCCATGTACTTTGCGGTGTACAGTTGCGGAAACGCGAAGGCCAGGCCGGAAATCAGGGTGGCCCAGAACACGCCCTTGATCCCCTTGAACCCGGCGGTAAGGATGACCAGCAGGTAGGTTATCAGGATGATGAACACGAACAGTTGCAAGGCGGTGTAGTAGCTGATGGTTTCCACCGGCAGGCCGGTGACGCCCGCCATGGTCACGATGGGAATGCCGATGGCCCCGAAGGCCGTGGGCACGGTGTTGGCCACTAGGCAGATCACCGCGGCGAACATGGGCTGAAAGCCCATGGCGGCAAGGATGCTGGCGGGAATGGCCACGGCGGTGCCGTATCCGGCCACGCCTTCGAGAAAGCCGCCGAAGCCCCAGGCCACGATGAGCACCAGCAGACGCTTGTCGGTGGTGATGGACGAGAGCATGCGGGTGATCACGTCCATGCTGCCGGTGTGGCGGGCAAGGTTGTAGGTGAACACGGCGGCGATGATCACGATCATGATGGGCCACAGGGCCATGGCCGCCCCTTCGAGCGCGGCGGAAAGGGCCATGAAGGCGGGCATCTTCCACCAGCCGAACACGGCAAGGGCCAGCGTGCAGACCAGCGTGAGCGCACAGGTGCGATAGGCAGGCAGCTTGAGCACGACAAGCGAGAAGATCAGCCAGACGATGGGGGCGAGCGCTGCCGCCAGTTGCAGATAATCCATGGACGCCATTGTGGGATGCACCTCCGAAGTGAGCGTTCACATCATTCGGCATATCCTCACGCCATGCCGAATGTATTGGTTGGTCAAGCAATGAGCGGGGAGGTAGCATTTCGACCTGACAGCGTCAAGATTCGGGGCAGGTATTTTCCATGAAGCTGCGGCGCGTTCACGGGGTATGGTGGCACGCCTGTGATGTCATGTGCTTACGATACAAATGGTGGCTCACGCATTTCATGCAACATGCAGTCAGTCATGATGGTCATGTGCGTTGCGTTGCGGAGGCGACAGGGTGAAAAAAGAGCGGCTTCGGGATATGTGCATCCGAAGCCGCTCTGTATTGACTGTTGCGCGATGTTTTTTTGATGCAGATTGCGCGTTTTGCGCAATGCATCACGAGTGCACTATGCCTGATCTTCGTCCTCGAAATGGCTGTGCTTGGCGTTGACGCCGCGTACGGCGAAAAACACGCTCTCCCCGATGTTGGTGGACAGGTCGCCAATGCGTTCCAGCCTGCGACAGATGATCAGGAACGACAACGCCGCCTCGATCCTGTCGGGGTTGGACTTCATGTACTGCACTACCTTGAGGGTAATCTGGCGCAAGCCGCAGTCCACGCCTTCGTCCAGTTCCGCCAGCCTGCGGCCCCGGTCGGCATCCATGTCCACCACGCACTGCACCGCCTGGTGGACCATGTTGCGCACCAGCGGCACGAAAGCCTTGAAGTCCTCGTCGAAGGGCAACGGAGGCAGGGCCACCAGGGGCATGGTGCGTTCTGCGATGTTGGCGGCTTCGTCGGCCATGCGCTCGATGTCGTTGGCGATGCGCATGGTGGCCAGCACCGTGCGCAGATCCTGTGCCAGCGGCCCTTCGCGGGCCAGAAGGCGCATGCCCATCTCGTCGATGCAGGTTTCCATCTCGTTGATGGCGTGGTCGTGCGAGGCGACGGTCCAGGCCTTGGCTTCGTCGCGCTGGCAGTAGGCTTCGATGCAACTGTCGATGGCCTGCTCCACCGTGGCGAGCATGGCCAGCAGCTTGTGGCGCAGGGCGTCTAGTCGGTCGGTGGTCAGGTTGCGGGCGGGGGCCATGGCGCACTCCTTCCGTTGGGGGGCCGCATGCCGGACGCGGCCCCGCATGTGCTTTCTTTCACGTGGATCATGCCATCTTTCACGCCGGTGCGAAACCCCCTGCGCGTGGCCTTTTGCAGGCAACGCTGATGCGTGCGGCCCGCATGGGGCTGGTCCGCACCGCTACGGGAACAGCTACGAGCGCCGCAACAGGCCCCGGCCAGCACCGCCCCAACGAAAGCGCCCCGGCGGGTGGGCCGGGGCGCGGGAATGGCGTATGGCGGGCTCGGCGCTAGCGACGCGCGCCCTCGAAGGCGATGGAGATGATCTCGTAGCTGATGCGGCCGCGCGGGGCATCCACAACGATCTCGTCGCCCTCCTCCTTGCCCAGCAGCGCGCGCGCCACCGGCGAAAGGACGGAAATGGAGCCCTGGGCGTAATCGGCCTCGTCCGGACCGAGCAGCGTGTAGCGCTTGGCTTCGCCGCTGTCGAGATCCTCGATTTCCACGGTGGCGCCGAACATCACCTTGTCGCCGGACAGGCTGTCCAGATTGATGACGTTGAACTGGGCCATGCGCGATTCGATGTACGAAATACGGGCTTCGAGCATGCCCTGCCGTTCGCGCGCGGCGTCGTACCCGGCGTTTTCTTTCAGATCGCCTTCTTCGCGGGCTTCCTTGATGGCCTGGATGATCGCCGGGCGTTCCGACTTCAGGCGTTCCAGTTCCTTCATCAGTCGATCGTAGCCTTCGGTGGAGATGGGGATGCTGCTCATGCTCGTTCCTTGAGATATCTGGGCATGGTCTGTTGCCGGGCAAAAAGAAAGTGTCCCGCCGACGGGGCAAACCCCGCGCAGCGGCACAGTTCGGCACCGTCATCCGACGGCACGGTGGGCAATATAGGGCAGCCGGGCGCGCCGGTCAAGGTGCCAAGAGGCGGCAACCGGTTCGGTGACAGGCGGCGACAGGCGGCGACAGGTCACAGGAGCCGCGGGTGACCATGGAGGGCGGATGGGGCCGGGTAACGCGGGATTGTTCGGGGGCACACTGCGCCGCGCAGGCACGCCACCGGCGGCGGAGGCGATAGGGAGGCCCGGGTTGACCGTGCGCGAAACCTGCGGCATCGTCAGAATGGACATCACCCCCAACGCGCACGGCGCGCGCCGCCCACTGGCCGCGCCGCACCCCGGAGGCCTCCATGCCCGAATACACCGCCACCCTGATAATTCGCGGCGAAGGTTGCGACTACGATCCCGAGGAACACGTGGCCCGCATCCCCTGCGAGAACTGCGGGCACATCAACGAAGTGGAAGTCTGGACGGACGATGCCGGGGCGGCGGACTTTTCCGGCTTTGCCTGCGAGAATTGCGGGCATTGGAATGGCCCCGGCTAGGGGACTGGTCCGCGGGCAGATGGTGCCGGTGGCAGGCGGGCCATGCTATGGCCCCGCCCTGCCCCGCGCTCCACGGTTGTTCGGGGCGCTTCCCGTCCTTTCTTCCCGTTCGCCACTGCCGTCAGGGCATGGTCACCTCGCGGTTGTACTCGCGCACGGCCTTGTCGATCTTGCCCTGAATGTGCTCGATGTCCGCGCGGGCGCGGCGCACGTAGGCATCCACGCAGGCCCGGTAGGCGCCCATCTTCTGGCGGTACATGTCCCATTCCCAGGCCTTGTCCCCGGCAAAGGGGCGCATGGGCGAGGTGCATTGCGCGTCGGGGTATTCGCCCCCCGGCAACTGCGTGGTTTCTGCCCGTGCGGATGCGGGCTGCGCGACTGAAAGTGCGGCGCACAGGGCCAGGCACGTCAGGACCAGACATATTGGGGCGAGATACCTTCGGGCCAGGCACATTGGGGCGAGACGCACCGGGGCCGCCGCAAACCGGCGGTGTGCAATGTGTTGATCGCCGGGGGCGGTGGTGGTGCGAACGGCGTCTGCAACGCCGCAAGACAACCCGGCCCGACCGTCCGTCATGTCGTTCGTCGTCAACTCATTGTGCAGCATGGCGCCCTCCTGCCGTACCTCGTATGCCATGAGGCCGGACTTTCCCGTAGATTCCGGCAAAAGGCCCGCCCCTGTCAACGCGTCAGGGTGCCTGACTCTGGCCCAGCGGCGGTCTGATACCCTCAGCGCCCTGCCCTGTCCGGCCCCCTGACGCCACCCCCGCTGCCTCTTTCCGCTGGCACCGATCTTGCTCATTCCTGTCCCAGGCACGGGAAGGGAAATTTCTGCACGACGGAGGCGGGCGTGGCCATAGACGGCATTTTCAACAATCTCGGCAGCATGATGGTCGTCCACCGTTCCACGGGGCAGGACGCCGATGCAGGACGCTCCGCGTCCGGGTCCGAGCAGGCGCAGACGGCAGACGGCAACCTTGCCCGCCTGACCGACAGCGCCAGCCTTTCCGCGTTGAATCCCAAACTGCGCTCCACGCTGGAAGATATTTCCGAGCGCGGCGGCAACGTGCTGGAAACGCTGGAACAGAACGTGGCGAACCTGCAAGAGGGATTTCTGGATACCCTTTCTGACCGGTTGGACGCCGCCGGGGTGTCGCTGGACGAAAAACTGACCCTGACCCAGGATGACGAGGGGGCGCTTTCCGTGCTGGGCGACCATCCGGACAAGGCGCGCATAGAACAGACCCTGTCCGATGCGCCGGAGCTTTCCTCCGCCTTTGGCGAGCTGGCCTCGCAGTCGGAACTGATCCGCGATATCCGCAGTCTGCGCCGGGTGGTCACCACGCGCGTTGGCGCGGCCGCCTACGACGCCGTGGCCGCGGCGACGACCGATACCGCCGAGACGGCATCTTCCGCCTACCGGGTCAGCCTGAAGGGGGCCATGTCGCACTTCTACTTCGGCAGAAATACCTAGCGCCCTGCCCTGCGGGCTGCCCGGCTGCGAGCCTGCAAGAGTAGCCAGGCTGTCCCGTGCCGCCTGCCACCGCGCCCCGGTCGTAAGGGTGGCACAAGCACGCCGCCCTGCCCGCGTACATTGGAGCAAGGGAACTTCATTTCCTTCCCACCTTCGCCCGCATCATCTGGAAAACATGTCCGCCCGGCCCCGGCACCATGCCCGGATCGGGCGTTGTGCGTTGTGGCCCGCGCGGCGCGCATCCCTTGCCACCGGGGGCAAAAACCCGTATAGGCCCTGTTCCGGTCGGGCCGGAGGGCGCGCAACCGCCACAAGCGCTTGCCCGCCACCTTGCCTTTGCCGGAGACGGCATTATAGTATGTGAAGCGGGATGGTGGCCCGCATTGCATCGCGGCAGCGCAAGCCGTTCGCCGGACACCGCCGTACATACGGGGGCGCCCTGGTTTCGACGGGGATGTGGAAGCCGGAATTGCAGGCCGAGGCGCCGCTGGCCTCGTAAAAAGCGGCACCAAAAGTAATTGCCAACAATTACGAATACGCACTGGCTGCCTAATTAGTGGCCACGCCAAACCGATCGACGCCTGATACGTCGGCGAGGTGTAACTTCATCAGGCTGGCATCCAAGGGCGCTCGCCGCTGCGGGTGTAAGAACTACAGGTGAGCTGGTCTAGGGCCGCCCGGTCGGGGGCCAAGCCCGTGACGACAATTGTTCCCGACATAAGCCTGTAGACGTTTCGCGTGGAATGTTCTCGGACGCGGGTTCGATTCCCGCCGCCTCCACCAATTTCTGGGCCGACCTGCCGCAAGGCGGGTCGGCCCGATCTTTTTTGGGTAATGCGGGGGGCAAGGTTGCTGGCCCTCTATCCGGCCTTGATGGCGCATGCCGCGCGGCATGGCGAAACTGGCTTCGCGGGGCGCGCTGGGGGCATGCCGCGCGGTCGCGGATTCTTCCCGAATGTGATCCGGCGTCCTGCCATGCAGGGAATCATGGCAGGCCATACATGCTGTAGATCTTTTGGAAAGTTCCATCTTCCTTCATGGTGCGCAGGACGGATTCCAATCGCGAGATAAATTCGCGATTCTTGGCATATCGACCGGCTCGCGACAGGACCAGATGCAATCCCCTCGGTTCGATGACAGGAATTTCCAACGGAATGATTTTGTTCGAAAGTCCTGCGTTTTTGAGTTGAATGAGTGTCGCATCGCGATTGCTGACCATGCAGTCCAGGCGACCGGTCACCATCTTCTGGATATTCAGTGAGGCATTATCGACTTCTTCAATGTTGATCTTTCCACTTGTGACAGCTTCCAAAAACTCCTTGTTCAGCCTGTATCCTCGCGTTACGCCGACCCTTTTTCCGTAAAGGCTTGCAGGGGACGAATATTCGAATTCCTCACCGCTGCGAACAAACACCACATAGGTGCTATGGTGTAGTGGAGGGCTTATGTATACGACAAACGATTCACGCTCTTTTATGTGAAAAAACGCAGAACCTCCATCGCATGCTCCACTTTCGAGTGATTTGTACATGCGAAGCCACGGGACAAAATCTATCTTGACATCAATGCCCATTCTCCTGGCAGCTTCGGTTATGATGTCATAGTCAATTCCCTTTTTTTCTCCGTTCTCGATGAAACCGTAAGGAGGAGCATTTTGTTCAGACATCACATAAAATTCTTCGCTGCATAATGCCGCTTCGCTCATGAATAATATCAAAATCAATGGCAAAAATATTTTCATACGCAACAAGACGATGCAACGCATGGAGGTATGTTCTCCTTGTTGGCTATTCAACTGAAGCAATATTTATACGCACTGATCAAAATATATCTATTATAAGAAAAAACGTGCAACGCCACGGGCCTGTTTGCGCCATGTCCAGTCTGGACCTGGCTGCTCCCTTTATCTTTGCCGGTTTTTTCCTTTGAAGGCCAAACCAGGTACTCGAACAGATACGTGGCGTGGATGCGTGGCACGGTTGCAACATATCCGGCATTTTCTTGGCATTCAGGATATTGCGGGAGAGCAACCGGTACACGGGCTTTCGCAACTTCCACCAATTTGCGGGAAAATCTGTCGAAAAGACATATCTCCCCGATTTTTTTGGGTGATAACGCAGTAGGTTGCGTGTGCCTGTCGGTCAAAGTCTTTCCGCCCTCGCGCGAAAGTGCACGCCCTCTCCCCTCTGGCCTGTTGACGAAAATTCAGGATAGAATAGACACTCGACGAAACGACTTCGGAATCATACGCCCACAGTGGGACAAGCCCCCGTGCGGCTACGGGTATGGGCAGTGGGCGGCGCAAAGCCGTGCCGCGTTCCGCCATGCCCCGTCATGTTTAGTCATGTTCCGGAAGTCATACGCCCGACTGCACAAGCCACGGCTCCATGAGCGCGCGCTGACGATCAGGTCGAGGATTCATGGTTCACAGAGGCGCCGGATGGCTTTTGCACCGATGAAGAGACTGCGGGCAATATTGCGCGGCGTGGCACGGGAAATGTCGCGGGTGATGCCGTGCGCGCTTCTGGTGTGCGTTGCCGCATCCGGGGCCAGTGCCGGTCAGGCTGCCCCAGCTGTTTCCGCTCCGGCCAGTTCCGCGCAGTCCGCCTCTGCCCCGTCCGCCCTCACCCTGGCCACCACCATATCTCCGCCGCTCAGCGAGCCCGGTCAAAACGGCATGCTGGACCAGATCATCAAGGCGGCCTTCGCGCGCATCGGAGCGGACGTAGCCTTGCAGCAACTGCCCAGCGAACGCGGGCTGGTCATGGCCGACAACGGGCAGGTGGACGGCGACGGCAACCGCATCAGCGGATTGCAGGCCAGCTACCCCAACCTGCTCCAGGTGCCCGAAAGCAACATGACCTACGAGTTCACGGCCTTCGCCCTGCGGCCGGACGTGAACGTGCGCGACTGGGACGACCTGCGCCACTACACCGTCGGGTACATCATCGGCTGGAAGATTTACGACGAGAACGTGCGCGCCAGCAGCACGGTAAAGGTCGCCACGCCGGAAAACCTGTTTGCGCTGCTGCGGGCCGGGCGCGTGGACGTGGTGCTCTACTATCGCCTGGGCGGCATGTACTACGCCCGCAAGCTGGGCCTGACCAACCTGCGCGTGCTGGAGCCGCCCCTGGCCAAGCGCGAAATGTACATGTACCTCAACATCCGCCATGCCGATCTGGTTCCCCGACTGACAGAGGCGTTGCGCGGCATGAAGAAGGACGGCAGCTACGAGCGCATCGTGGCCCCGTTCCTGAATCGTTGACGCGCGGCACGCAGGCACGGCTTGCCGTTGCGGCGCTTGCCTCCTGTCCCCTTCTGCTTCACTCTGTCCCTGTCTCCTTCCCCTGCCCTGTTGCCGACGGGCCGGCGTGCTCCTTGGCCGTGCATCCCATTGAAACAGTGGCGCATCCGGCGTAACGCAGGGCTGAACAAAAGGTCGCCGCCGTCGGAATCGTTCCGCTGCCGCACCTTTCCATGATGATGCCAAAGGTGACGCATGCGGATGCAACGTGTTTCTCCCCTGACGGTACTTGCCCTGCTGCTTGCCCTGTGCACGGCCCTGCCCGCTCCTGCCCGCGCCGCCACCAGCTTTCTTGCGCGCGAGGGCGACGAGGTGCTGGCCGCAGAGGGCGACCTGTCCACCCGCCGCTCGCCCTGCTCCACCTTCAAGATCGCCATCAGCCTCATGGGCTACGACGCGGGCATCCTGGTCGACGCAACGCACCCGGTGCGCCCCTACGACGAAAGCCTGAACGTGGCCTACGACATGTGGAAGCAGCCGCACGACCCCGCCATGTGGATGCGCAACAGCTGCGTGTGGTATTCGCAGGCCACCACGCGCGAACTGGGCATGGAGCGCTTCAGGGCCTACGTGGACCGCTTCGGCTACGGCAACCGCGATATCTCGGGGCGGCGCGGCCCGCTGGATGCCATCGCCCCGGACGACGGCCTGACCCGCTCGTGGCTGTCCGGCAGCCTGTCCATCTCGCCCGAGGAAGAGGTGGACTTCATCGGCAGGCTGGTGCGTTCCGAACTGCCGGTGTCGGCGCATGCGCAGGAAATGACCCGGCGCATCCTGTTCGTGCAGGACATGCAGGGCGGCTGGAAGCTGTACGGCAAGACCGGCAGCGGGGTACGCCAGCTGCCCGACGGCACGCGCGTCGAAGACCGGCAGATCGGCTGGTTCGTGGGCTGGGCGCAGCATGGGGATGGCCGTATCGTGCTGTTCGCCCACCTGTTGGAGGACGAGGACGACAACCCGGCCCCGGCTGGGCGCAGATCGCGCGATGCGGCCATCGTCAAGGTGCAGCGGTTGCTGGGCGTTGCCCCCGGCGAGTGGTAACGGCTGGCGCCTTTGCGTGGAGGCCGGACCGCCGAACCCGGTTTGCCGCCCCGGATCAGTCCCCCAGGATTTGCCGAGTCTGGCCTGCTGTTCCCGCCCTGGCCGTCGCGGTCCGGTAGCCGGGCGGAAACAGGCCCGCTGGAATCAAGAAGCCGGGTGGCGTTGTGTAACGCCACCCGGCTTTCGGTTGCTTGGCAAGGACGGGAACGGGAAGCGCTGGATGGCTCCCCATGCAGTACGCGTGTCGTCGCCCTGCCCCGTTCCGTTATTCTGCGGGCTTCTTGCGCACGCGGGGCTTTTTGGGCGACGCGGCAGGCGGGGGATTCAGCAGGTCAAGTGAAGCCGGGTGGGAAGCAGGCTGGGACACCGGCTGGCCGGAAGGTTCGTGCAGGCCCGGTTCGCCGGGCTCTTCATCGAAGATGGCATTGGGCATGGTGTCGGGCGCGCTGCCGGGCGTATGGACGGACAGGCTGGAGGTCTCTTCGGCGGATACGTCGGAGGCTTCATGAAGGACCGCGCTGGCGGGGGCGTCGTGCACGTCCACCACGTCCACCACGTAGGCCACCCGCACGTCAGCGGCTGCGGTGACGCCTGCCGCAGAATCCGCTGGCGGCACAACCTCGGCATCGTGCGTCACGGCTGTGGCCTGCCCGGCTGATGCGCCCGGACCTTCAGGACCGCCCGCATCGCCCGTATTGTTCGGATCGTTCGGATAGCTCGTATCGCTCGGCCCGTCCGGCGCGGGCGGCAGCACCCTGGTGGCCTGCACCCCGCCGGAAGGCGATACGTCGATGGTGCCCGGCAGGGCGCGGGGCATCATGCCGTCACCCTGCGCCGGGAGTTGGGCCAGCGTGCTCCGCTGGTCCACGATGATCATGCCGGTGCGTTCCAGCACCTCGCGCCGGTAGGCGTATTCTTCCTGCATGCGGCGCACCTTGTAGGCAAACAGCATCCGCCCCAGGTAGCCCACGCACCACGCGGCCAGCACGCCGCCGCCCACCCACAGCACCAGATGTTCGGTGGATTCGCCGAGCCGGATGACGAAGCCCAGCACCTTGTCGAAATAGTAGATGACCGTGGCCAGCAGGGTTACGCCCAGCAACAGCAGGAAGGTGGGCACGCCGTTCACGGCGGCCAGCATCTTTTGCAGCCACGGCGGCAACTGGCGCAACTGCGCTTCGGTCAGCACCGGGTCGCCCTTGATCAGGCGGGTGTAACCCAGCGCGATGACCTGCAACACCAGCAGCACCACCACCGGCGCGGCGGCCACCGAAACCAGGTAGCCGCCCCACGGAAAGCGGAAGCGCACCGTGCCGTCGGGCATGCTCTGCACGTTGGCCACACCCTGCCAGATGGCCACGATGGCCACCAGAAACTCCACCAGCACGATGCCGATGACGATGTAGGCCAGGACGTACTTGCGCTCCTGGTCGCCCAGCAGGTCGCCCAGGCCGCCGAAACGGCCCCGGTCGTGGACGGACTGGTCTGCTGCCTGGCTGGATGCCTGTTCCGCGGACTGGCCGGAACCGGCATCGGAACCGGCATCGGAACCGGGGCCGGATGCAGCGCCGCCCGATGTGCCGGTCGCGTCGGCAGATGCATCGCCCGGCGTACCACCAGACGCGCGGGCCGTCTGTTGGGCGTCATCCGGTTCGCTTTTGGCACCGGAGAAGAATTTGGAGAAGAACATGCAGGATATCCGTGCGACGGCAGTGCCGTGTTGTCATCGTGCCTGGGTGCCCGGAGACGGGAAAAAACGCCCCCGGCGTGCGCATGGCGCGTGCTGGGGGCGCCTTCCGCCGGTCGCGCCGCCGTCTGGCGGGCGCGGGGCGTCAGGAGCGCCTTTGCTCCGTCTGCCACCATACGATGCTCGGCGGCTTTTCTCAAGATGTTCGAAGGAGGGAATACGCCGTGTGGCACACGGCGAGCTGACCGTGCATGGCAGCGGATGCTTGCCGCACGGAGGGCAGCACCAGGCGGATTGCTACGCGGCCCGTGCCGTCAGATGCATTCGCGCACCATGGGTTGGAAGGTCTTCGTGGCTGCGTCCCAGCCCAGCAGTTCCCCTTTTTCCAGGTCGAAGAACCAGCCGTGCAGTGAAAGTTCGCCCCGCTCCACCCGTTCGCGCAGCCAGGGGAAGGTCATCAGGTTTTCCAGCGAAACCAGAATGGATTCCTGTTCGCAGGCGCGGTGCAGCTCCTGCTCCGAGCAATGCGGGCAGCATTGCTGCACCCGTTCCTGCGCGGGCGCGGCAATGCTGACCCAGCGCGACAGGAATTCCGTATCGTCCCGGTCCCCCGCCGCGCCGGAAAGCAGCGCCTTGATGCCGCCGCACCGGGCATGGCCCAGGATGATGATGTCTTCCACCTTCAGGCTGCGCACGGCAAACTCCAGCGCGGCGCTGACCCCGTGCTGGGTGGTGGTGCGGGCCTCGTACGGGGGCACCAGGTTGGCCACGTTGCGCACCACGAACAGGTCGCCAGGGTTGCAGTCCAGCAGCAGGGCCGGGTCCACGCGCGAATCGCTGCACGCGATGACCAGCGCCTTGGGAGACTGCTCTTCCACCAGGTTTTCGAACAGGTTGTGGTCGCGGCAGAACCAGCTTTTCTGAAAACGCCGGAAACCAGCGATGAAGCGGCCAAGATCGGGTGCGGGCATGAAAGGCTCCGGAACTGCCGTGCGGGACGGGATGCGGTATAGGGGAATACGGATGCGGACCGCGCAAACGTACGGACCCCGGCGCAGGCGAAGGCCGCAGTTGCCGGGTAACCGGGGATTGTACGTTTTTTTGCCCGCCGCGCAACCCGGATGCGAGTAACCGCTCGCGTTTTCATGCGCCACGCTGTCCTTTCCGGACATGGTACGTGCGGGCGGTGTGAGTCAGGCCAGCTTGCGCGGCTCCACGGCACCGGCGATGGCGGCGGCGAGTTCGGCGGACATGACCGGCTTCGACACGTATCCGTCCATGCCTTGGGCCAGAAACTTTTCCCTGTCGCCCGCCATGGCATAGGCGGTCATGGCGATGACCGGAATCCGCGCATTCAGCACCCCGGAAGCGCCGTCGCGTATCCGCCGCGTGGCTTCCACGCCGTCCATCACGTCCATCTGCACGTCCATGAGCACGCAGTCGAAGCGCTTGGCGCGCAGGGCATCCAGCGCCTGGGCGCCGTTGGCCGTGGTTGTCACCTCATGCCCCATCTGTTCCAGCAGCCGCCGGGCGCACAGGCGGCTCACCTCGTCGTCCTCGGCCAGCAGGATGCGCAGTCCTCCGTGGACCGTACCGACGGGGGTATCCTGCTGCGGCGCGATGTGCGTCGTCTGATCGGTCAGTCTGAAGGGCATGGTCATGCAAACGGTGGTTCCCTCTCCCACCAGGCTGTCGAATTGCAGGGTGCCACCCATGGCGAGCACAAGATTGCGCACGATGGCCAGGCCAAGGCCCGCCCCCTGATGGGACCGGGTGTAACTTTCCTCCACCTGCGCAAAGGGCCGGACGATGTGGTCCAGCTTGTCGTCCGGAATGCCGATGCCGGTATCGGTGACGATGAACAGCAGCCGTACTTCGCCGCTGGGCATGGGGGGCAACGGAAAGACCTCAAGGCGGACCTCGCCCTTTTCGGTGAACTTCATGGCGTTGCCCACGAGATTGAACAGTATTTGCCGCAAATGAACCTCGTCCCCCACGAGTACCGGCGGAATTTCCGGCGCGCATGCGAGAATGAGGGGAACCCGCTTGCTCTGGTGCATGGGGGAAAACGTTTCCGCCAGGGCCGCGAAGGTACTGGTCAGGGTGAAGGGCCTGCTTTGGATGCGCATGCCCCCAGCCTCTATGCGCGACAGATCCAGCAGATCGCCCAGCAGGTCCGTCAGGCGACGCCCGGAACGCTGGGCAAGATCCAGGTATGCATCCCTTTCGTTGGCATCCTCGTTACCCTTGATGAGTTGCAACATGCCCAGCAGGCCATTGAGAGGGGTGCGCAGTTCATGGCTCATGTTCGCCAGAAACAGGCTTTTGGCATGGTTCGCGATTTCCGATTGGCTTCTGGCCTCGCGCAGTTCGGCCTCGGTGCGGACGCGCTCCACCCTGTCCCGTTCCAGCGCCTGGGCCATTTCATTGAACGAGCGAGCCAGGATGTCGATTTCGGTAACCCCTCGCTCCGGCTCGACGCGCGTGTCCAGATCACCAGCGCCTATGCGCGTCGCCGCGGCGGCAAGCTCTTCCAGCCTGCGGCCCACGTTGCGTCCGCCGAGAAACCAGCCGCTGCCCAGCGTAAGCACCACCATCAGCAGCAGGATGCCCAGGTCGCGCCACAGTATTTCCAGTGCCCGGGCGTGGATTGTTGCCTTGGGAGTCCCCGCGAACATGTACATGTAGGGCGGGGCATCCGGAGCGGTGCGGATTTTCCGAAAGGCCACCATGCGCAGCACCCCGTCCGATCCCATGTCTTCCACAAGGCCTTCCTCGCCGTCGGCCCGTGCGGCGGTGAACACGGAGCCGTGTATGGGGCGGCCGATGGGCAGTTCGCCGGTTTCGGGAAAGCGGAACAGGCGCACCCCTTGATGGTCGCTGACGCCGAAGAAGGAATCCTGCGGAAAGCGCATTTCGGCGAACTGGTCGCCATAGCTGCTCAGAAGGACGCTGGCCAGCAATACCGCGCTGATTTTGCCGTCCGGCCCGATCACCGGGCAACCGAAGGGAAGGACGGGAACGCCCAGGCTGACCCCGAGCTGATACTCGCCCACGACGAAGCCCCTTGTCTTCAGCGCATCCCGGAAATGCTTCACGTTGGCAAAGTTGAGCCCGCTCGATGTCCCGCCGGTGGCCATGATGTTGCCATCAAGATCAACAAGGTGCAGGGCGGAATAGCGCTGCTGATTGATCCTGAGCACATTCACGAAGATGCGCGTGCAGGTCGCTATGTCGGCGCGCTGTACATCGGGCACGCGGGACAGGTTTTCCATGAGCAGGCGGGTGGCCGTGGTGGCCCGCGCCTGGGTTTCGGCGGCGGAGCGGACAAAGCCTTGCAATCCTTGTGTGGCATCTTCGATGGCCGTGTTTCTGGCCTGCAACCCGAGAGCCACGATAAGGACCAGTGTGGGCAGCGCGGACATGAGGATCAACAGCGCAAGTTTCTTGCGAATGGACCCTTTCAGCGGATGAAACGGCATGTGCGCCTCGTGGGGGACTGTCCCGCGTGGGGACAGGAATACCGCGAAGCTACTGTGGCCTGAAGACTTGATGAAGTATAACTTGGGGTTTCTCCGTTTGGAGAAGGGGACGGGACACGGACGCATGACGTCAGGAAGGATGCCAACCACAACCGCATGCCCGCCCCCGGAGATGCGCAGCAATGCGCGTGCGCCGGGGGCGGGCGACGGTTTGGCCAGTCATGAAAGGCATGGAGGTCATGAACGGGTAGGCCGGAACGACACCGGTGGATTCACCGTGTGCCCGGACAGGCGCGGGCTCGGGGGAGGCAGGCAACGGTGCCGTCGGAAAAATGGGCCGCCCTGCGCTGCCGTGTCCCTATTCCCCCACCGGCTCCATGTGCACCACCACCCGGTGCAGTTCGGGCAGGCTGGCGCGCAGACGCGCCTCCAGGGCGGCGGACACCCGGTGCGCCTCGGTGACCGGGGTTTCTGGGGCCATCCGGCAGTGAAAGCTGAGGGAGATGTCCTCGCCCTGTCTGCGGACGTGCATGTGGTGGCAGTCGCACACGCCGGGCTCCATGTCGGCGGCGGCCTGCACGGCAGCCTGGATGCGCGGCGATTCCATCAGGCGTGACGGCGCGGTTGGAGAGGCGCCCAGCGTGTCCTGTGCGGGTTCGATGTGCGTGGCCACGTGCAGCGGCCCCAGTTCGGCACGCAGCGATTCTTCAAAGGCGGTGACGCGAGCATGCGCGTCGGCTAGTGGCATGCGCCCTTCAAGTTCCACATGAAGTTCCACCATCAGGTCGTGCGGGGCGTCGACTTCTGCTTGCGTTTCAATGACTTCCACTGCGTGTACCGGTAGTGCATGGGCGGCGGCCACGCAACGGATGCGATCCAGCACGCCCCGCTCCCCGGCCTGTTGCGGCTCGAAATGGATGGTCACGTCCGCGCCGGGGGCCACCTCGTGCACGGCTGCCTCCGCCTGCCGGGTGATCTCGTGGGCCGCGTCCAGTGACAACCCTGCCGCCACGATGATGGTCATGTCCACGAAGGCGTGCGGCCCGCTTTCGCGCAGGCGGATGCGTTCCACCCGCACCACGCCGGGCTGGGCGTTCACTGTGGCCTCTATGCGCCCGGCAAGGCCCGCGTCGCCGCCGTCCAGCAGGGCATCCACGGCGCGGCGGCCAAGCCCCAGACTGACGTGCACCACGATGACGCACACCGCAAGGGCTGCCACGGCGTCGGCGCGTTCCAGCACGGGGCGCAGGGCCGAGCCTTCCGGCAACAGATCCGCCCCCAGCAGGGCCAGCAGGCCCACGATGACCACGGCGGATGACCAGATGTCGGTGGAGAAGTGCAGCGCGTCGGCCTCCAGGGCCTGGCTGTTGTATTTCTTGGCCACGCGGCGCAGCATGCGCGAGCGGGAGATGTCCACCACGATGGACACGCCCATTACCCCAAGGCCCCATACCGACGGCACCACGATTTCCGGCTCCACGAACAGCCGGTGCATGGCCTCCCACACGATCCATCCGCAAGTGACCAGCAACAGCAGCGTTTCCACCAGGGCGGAAAGGTTTTCGACCTTGCCGTGCCCATAGGGATGGCGCGCGTCGGGCGGGCGGGAGGAGATGCGCACCGCGAACCACGTGACGGCGGCGGCCACCAGGTCCAGGCCGCTGTGGGCCGCTTCCGACAGGATGCCCAGGCTGTTGGTGGACAGGCCCACCACCAGCTTGAGCGCGGTCAGCAGCACGGCGGCCAGCACCGAGGACAACGCGGCGGCATTCTTTTCGCGCAGGGCGGTTTCGTAATCGTGGGGTTGCATGACGCCTCCGGGCTGTCCTGTCCTGAATATCCTGTGAGTTCCTGCAAGATTCCGCGGGGTGCGGAGCGGATGCGCACCGCCGGGGCAGGCAAAAGGTGCACGTGCCGCTTCACCCGCCGGGGCCGCTACGGCTCGCGGGCCGCCAGGGCACGGGCCGGAGAACTGGCGCTCGGCATGTTAGCACGGGCAGTTCGGCGTGACCAGCGAAGAGCGCATCCTGCCGTCATTGATGATGAACATCGACTTCAGGCAGGCGGTTGCGCGCAAAGATGAGCGCGCCGGAAAGGCGCGGTTGGAAAAGCCGACTACTGGGACGGCAAGCGCAGCTCGGCAATAACATGGGCGCGGGCGTCGTCGGGCAGGTCGGCGTGGGCAACCGGGGTGAACCGGCGCACGCGCTGGCCGTCGGCGCTGTCCTTCCAGCCGTGGAATTCGTCGTACGGGCGGGTGAACAGCGCATGGCCGGACGGGTACAGGGTGCGGTACACCACCACCCTGCCCTCGGTGGCCGTGTCCAGCGCCTCGCCCACCACCTGATAATACCGCCCCTTGAAGTGCCGGAAGAAGGCGTGCCCGGGAAGGATGGCTTCCGACACGCCGGGTTGGTCCGGGGCTTGGCCGGTCTTGTCGAGCCCGCTCCCGCCATGTCCGTTGACGCTCTCATTCCGTGGCATGGTTCCCCCTTGGTTTGCAGGTTTGCCGCACCATGCGCGACGCGCCGGAAAAAGGGAATCCCCCTTTCCGGCGCGCGGTTGTCAGCGGTTGGCGAGTTCAGCCCCGCGCCAAACGGGTATTCGCCCGGCGGCGCGGCGCCTATTCCAGCACCAGCACGATCAGTTCCTTGGGCCCGTGCACCCCGAACGCCAGGGTCATCTCGATGTCCGCCGTCTTGGACGGACCGGAGATGAGCAGTGCGTTGGTGGGCATGTTTTCGGCCCAGCGCATTTCGCGCATGGCCTCGGCAAGGGTGCTGTAGATGGTGTCGGCCTTCAGCAGCGCCACATGCACCGTGGGCACCAGCGAAAGCAGGCGCGGTTCCTGCGGCGTGGGCCAGACGATGAGCGTGCCGTTTTCGGCAATGCCGCCCAGGGTCGAGGTGATGCCCACGTCGATGCCGAACAGCTCGTCGCGGAAGGCCTCCACGTTTTCGCCGTAGGGCACCAGCCTGGGCATTCCCTTGCCCTTGATCTTGGAACGCAGGGTGCCGCCAAACCACGCATCGTGGCCGTACGTCAGGGTCGTGGCCTCGCGGGCCTTCAGCAGTTCCGCCAGCTTCGCGGGCCATTCCGCCTCGGGCAGCACGTGCACTTCCGAGCGCACGGTTTCCATGCGCTTTTTCAGCAGTTCGATGCGCTGGGCCTTGTCCAGCATGGGAGCCTGCCAGGTGCCGCCCTGGGGCACGTAGGGCGAAACGGTGGTGCGCGCCGCGTGCAGGCGCGCGAAGATGCGGTCGCGGGCGGTGCTACTCATGGCGGATCCCCTCTTCCTTGGCGAGTTGGTGCAGGCTCTTGGGCGCAAAGCGCGGCGCGGTGCGCACGCTGGTCCACGCCTTCAGCGGGCCGACGTTGGGCAGCTTGTCGCCGAACCTGCCCAGCATGGACACCACGAACCTGTTCAGCGCCGGGATGCGGTAGGTCAGTTCCCAGCCCTTCCAGACCAGGGTTTCCAGCAGGTTCTTCTTGGCGCCGTGCCCCTTGACCACGCCGTCGCCCTTCTCGTCGTACGCTTCCGTACGCATGCGCCGGATGATGCCCGGAATGGGGATGCGCACCGGGCACACCTCTTCGCAGGCATTGCACAGGCTGGACGCGGTGGCCAGCACGCCCTTGTCGGCCAGTCCGTCGATCTGCGGGGTGAGTATCTTGCCGATGGGGCCGGGGTACACCGAACCGTAGGCGTGCCCGCCGATGCGGATGTACACCGGGCAGTGGTTCAGGCAGGTGCCGCAGCGGATGCATTGCAGGGTGCGGCGCAACTGGGCGTCGGCCAGCATTTTCGAGCGGCCGTTGTCCAGGATGACCAGGTGGATTTCCTTGGGGCCGTCGCGCTCGCCGTCCTTGCGGGGGCTGGTGATGCAGTTGACGTAGGTGGTGACCAGCTGGCCCGTGGCCGATGCCGTCAGCAGGCGCAGCAGCGGAGGCAGGTCGGACAGCGATTCCACCACCTTCTCAAGGCCCATGACGGCCACGTGCACCGGTGGCACCGTGGTGCACATGCGCCCGTTGCCTTCGTTCTCCACCAGCACCAGGGTGCCCGTTTCCGCCACGGCGAAGTTGACGCCCGAAAGGCCCACGTGACCGGTGCGGAACTTTTCGCGCAGGGTCTTGCGGGCGATGGCGTTCAGTTCCTCCACCACGTCGGTGTAGGGAATGCCTTGCAGGTTGTCGGCGAAGATGCGTCCCACCTGCTGGCGGTTCTTGTGCACGGCGGGCACGATGATGTGCGAGGGCGGCTCGTGGTTCAGCTGGATGATGAACTCGCCAAGGTCCGTTTCCAGCGCCTCTATGCCGTGGGTTTCCAGGAAGTGGTTCAGGTGCATTTCTTCCGAGACCATGGACTTGCCCTTCACCAGCTTGGTGGCGTCGTGGCTGCGCATGATGCCCAGGATGATCTCGTTGGCTTCAGCGGTGGTTTCGGCCCAGTGCACGATGATGCCGTTTTCCGTACACTTGCGTTCCAGCCGTTCCAGCAGTTCCGGCAGCTTGGCCAGGGCCTTGCGCTTGGCGGCTTCCGCGTCGTCGCGCATGCGTTCGCGCTCTGCCGCGTCGGGCAGCACGGCCACGCGCTTTTTCATCAGACCGGTAAGGGCCGACTTGAAGTTGGCGCGCAACTGGCGGTCGGCAAGGGCCTCGGTGACGTTGGCCGTAAAGTCGAGGTGCTGGCTACCCATTGATGCGCTCCCATATGAATTCGGCAAGGTGGCGGGGCGCCACGGGCACGCCCTTGTGCTCCATGGCCCCGCCGATGTTCATCAGACAGCCGCAGTCGCCGGAAAGGATGGCCGAGGCGCCGGTGGCGCGGATGTCCTCGATCTTGTCCGCCACCATGGCGGCGGAGATTTCCGGCTGCTTGATGGAGAAGGTGCCGCCAAAGCCGCAGCATTCGTATTCGCGTTCTATCTCCACCAGTTCCACGTTGGACAGCTGGCCGATGAGCGCCTTGGCGGCAGCCGTGGCCCCCATTTCGCGCATGGCGTGGCACGAGGAATGCCAGGTTACCTTCACCGGCTTGCCCTTGTCCTCGTAGCGCACGTGCAGGGCGTTGTGCAGAAAGTCGCCCAGTTCGAAGACCCGTTCGGAAAACTTGCGCACGTCGAAGTATTCCGGGTCGTTGGCGAACATTTCCGGGTAATGGTGGCGCATCATGCCCGCGCACGAGCCAGAGGGCACCACGATGGGCCAGTCTGCCCTGGAGAACGCCTTGATCTGCGCCCTGGCAACGGCCTTGGCTTCTTCAAGAAAGCCGGAATTGTACGCGGGCTGGCCGCAGCACGACTGTTCCTGCGGAAAGACCACTTCCACCCCGGCGCGGCGCAGCAGGTGGATGCCTGCCATGCCCGCCTGCGGGAACGACATGTCCACGAGGCAGGTGCCGAAGTAATAGACGGTTTTCACGTCGCGGGGATAGGTGAAGGTATGGGCCATGTGTGCCTTCCTGTGTTGCGGTTGGACGTGCGCCACGCGCGGCGGGATGGTCCGGTGCGGCAGGGAAATGGTCTGTCTTGGCCGGGGGCGCGACAAGGCCGGAAGCGCACCGGCTTCGGGGGCTGCCGCACCGGAATGCGGCAGTGTTTGTGACAAGCCTAGCACGGGGGCGCGTTCCATGTCGATACGCAGGTGCTGCGCATGCAACCTCGATTTTGCGTCTGCCCGCTGAGTATCTACCGCCGTTTGTGCGTGCGAACGGCTTGCCTGCCGGACGCACCGGGGCTAGTATGCGCCTCCGTGCCGCCGCCCGACCTTGCACATGCCACTACGGGGCCAACTCCGGTCCGGTGCGGGCATGGCTGCCCCGTCCCGGACCATCCGGGCCTGCGGCCTTCACAGGAACTTTCAGCACAGGATGCCACCATGACCGCCACAGTTGCCACCACCCGCGCCATTTCCGCCCCATCTGCCTCACGCGGGGGCATCGTCTGCATCACCGGGGCCACCGCCGGGTTCGGCGCGGCCACTGCCCGCCGCTTCGCCGCCGAAGGCTGGCGCATCATCGCCACCGGGCGTCGCCATGACCGGCTGGATGCGCTGGTCACGGAACTGGGCGACGGCAACTGCCTGCCGCTGTGCTTCGACGTGCGCGACGGCGATGCGGTGCAGGCCGCATTTGGGAACCTGCCCGAGGCGTGGCGCGCCGTGGACGTGCTGGTGAACAACGCGGGCCTGGCACTGGGGCTGGAACCCGCCCACCGTTGCAGCATGGACGACTGGATGAACATGGTGGACACCAACATCAAGGGGCTGCTGCACGTCACCCGCGCCCTGCTGCCTGGCATGGTGGAGCGGGGGCGCGGCCACGTGGTCAACATGGGGTCCATCACCGGCTCCTATGCCTACCCCGGGGCCAACGTGTATGGTGGCACCAAGGCCTTCGTGATGCAGTTTTCGCGCGGCCTGCGGGCAGACCTGCACGGCACGGGCGTGCGGGTGACCAACATCGAGCCGGGGCTTGCGGAAAGCGAGTTTTCCGTGGTGCGCTTTGGCGGTGATGCCGACCGCGCCGCCAAACTGTACGAAGGCGCATCCGCCCTGCGCCCGGAAGACATTGCCGACACCATCGCTTGGGCCGTGTCCTGTCCTGCGCACGTCAACGTGAACCGCATCGAGGTCATGCCCACCAGCCAGTCCTTCGGCGCGCTGCCCGTGCACCGCGCCTGACATCGTCCGAAACTCCGGGCGATCGCCCGGAGGTCTTTTTCCTTCCCGGCGAACCGCCCGGTGCTGTACAATCCGCCTGCCCTGCCCCGCCAGCCGTGTCCCATACGGTCGGGCGGGGCACCCGGGCATGCACACCCTGCCACCCCATCGGAGCGGCACCATGAGCGCCATCGCCAACCTGTTCGTGACCACCTTCGTCAAGATGTTCTTTTTGCTGACGCCGTTTTTCGTGCTGACCATGTTCCTGACCATGACCAGGGACATGGCGCCCCAGGCGCAGCGCAGGCTGGCCGTGCGCGTGGGCGTGGCCGTGTACGCCGTGTGCATGTGCCTGTACTTTTTCGGCGAATACATCTTCGACCTGTTCGGCATTACCCTGGACGCCTTTCGCATCGGTTCCGGCTCGCTGCTGTTCCTTTCCGCCGTGGCCCTGGTGCGCGACCCCTCGCCCTCGCGCGTGCAGGAGGTAAACGGCGACATCAGCGTGGTGCCGCTGGCCATTCCCATCACCGTGGGGCCCGCCACCATCGGTGCGCTGATGGTCATGGGCGCCACGGTGCGCGCCCCGCTGGAACGCGTCATAGCCAGCCTGGGCCTGCTGGCCGCCGTGGTGTGCGTGGGGGGAATCCTGTACATCGGACCGGCCATCGAAAAGCTGCTGGGCCGCACCGGCATTTCCATCCTGAGCAAGATCACCGGGCTGATCCTGGCGGCCCTGTCCGCGCAGATCGTGTTCACCGGGGTGCGCGGATTCCTTAACTGACAACGGGGGCGGCTGCCCGCCCGTCAGTTGGTTTTCCGCCCCCGCACTGTCCGTTCCTCATCCGTCTCCACCGGCAGGCCATCCTGCCCGCCAGTCCCTTTTCGAGACCAAATGTTCCCGGCCACCCGTTCACCTGACGGGTGGCCGGTTCTGTTCGTCACAGGCACTCTCCGATCTCTGCGGCGGGCGAACGGGCGCGGAATGGATGCAGAGGCTGGGGGCGCCCTGCACGGCGGGACAACCTGAACTTTTCGGGCCGCACGGGGTCAGGGGCCAGCGGCGCGGTAATCTGATGAAAATCCCGCACGCGGCATCCACCGGACAAACGAAAGGGCGGCCTCCCTCGCGGGGGGCCGCCCTTGTGCGTCATGCTGTGTCCGGTACCGTTGCGCCTACAGCCACTTGAACCAGCGCTTCCACGAGCCTTCGCGCTGTTCATGCACCTGCTGCGACTGCTGCTGGCGGTACTTGAGGTAGGCGACCTTGCCCTTTTCTTCGGCATGGCTGCGCAGGTCTTCGATTTCCGGGAAGTTCTCCACCACGTACACGTAGCGGCGCCAGGCGGCGCCGTAGCGTTCGGCGCGCCAGAAGAAGTCGCCGATGTACAGTTCGCGCTCGGCAAGGAGGCGGCGGCATTCGGCGATGTGCTGCTTGGCCTTCTCGGCATATTCGGTGCCGGGGTAGCTTTCGCGCAGGCGCTGGTAGTACTGGATGGCTTCCGTCAGGCCCGTGGTGGGCCGGTCGATGGACAGGAAGGCCTTCTGGCGCGACTGCCCCACCTGGTACAGCACGTAGGGAATGGCCTCGTGCCGGGGGTGCAGGGTTTCGAATTCCTTGTAGGCTTCGCCCGCCAGCAGGTAGTCCTCGTCCAGGAAGTGCGCGTCGGCAAGCGAGAGCTCGGCCTCGATGGTATACGGGCTGAACGGGAACTGTTCCTTCAGCTTGCTGAAGGATTCCGCAGCTTCGCCGTAGCGCTTCTCGCGCATGGAGTCGTTGCCGGCCTCGAAGAGTTCCTGCGCGGTTTCTTCCGGCGGAGGCAGGTAGAAGTAGTCGATGATGCCGCAGCCCGAAAGCAGCAACACCAGCAGCACAGGGGGCAAAACGGCCAGGAGACGGGAGAGGGCGTTACGCATCGAGCTGTTCCAGATAGGTGAAGGCTGCGGTTGCGGCAGTGGCCCCGTCACCGACGGCGGTGGTCACCTGGCGGCAGGCCTTCGACCGGATATCCCCGGCGGCGAAGACACCCGGCAGGCTGGTGCGCATCTCGGTATCGGTGATGATGAAGCCCTGCGGGTCCTTGTCGATGCCGTCGGGCAGAAAGTCGCCCACGGGTTCGAAACCGATGAAAATGAACAGCCCGTCCAGCGGCAGGAAGCGTTCTTCGCCCGTCTTCACATCGGCCAGGGTGATGCCGGTCAGGCCGGTATCGCCGTGCAGCTTGCGAACGACGGAGGAAAACTCGATGTCGATGTTGGGCGCGGACTGCACCTTTTCCTGGTAGCACTTGCAACCGCGAAACTCGTCGCGGCGGTGAATCAGGTGCAGGTTGGCCACCAGCTTGGCAAGGTACAGCGATTCTTCAAGGGCGGAGTTGCCGCCGCCCACCACGCCTACCTTCTGGCCGCGAAAGAAGTTGCCGTCGCACAGGGCGCAGTACGAGATGCCCTTTCCGATCAGGCGGTCTTCGTCCGGCAGCCCCAGCTTCTTGTAGCGGGCGCCGGAGCAGACCACCACGGTCTTGCCGACGATCCATTCGTCGCCCACGCGCACCCGGTTGGCGCCGGGGGCGGGTTCGAACGCGGTCACGGCGTCGTTGTACTTGTCGTGGGGGTAGCGTTCAAGGTGGGCGGCGAACAGGTCCGCCAGTTCCCAACCCTGGATGCCCTTTGGAAAGCCGGGGTAGTTCTCTATCTCGGCGGTCATGAGCACCTGGCCGCCGGGAGACAGCTTTTCGACAAAGGCGACGCTCACGCCGGAACGCAAAAGATAGAGGGCGGCCGTCATGCCGGCCGGCCCTCCTCCAATGACGATGGCGTCGTATGTCTTCATGTTAGCCAAGGGCCTTCTGCGCGATCATGTCCTTGATGCTGCTCTTGGACACGGCGCCGGTGATCTGTTCGACCACTTCGCCGCCCTTGAACAGGATCAGGGTGGGGATGGCGCGGATGCCGTACTTGGAGGGGGTGGCGGGGTTCTCGTCCACGTTCATCTTGGCGATGAGCACCTTGCCGTCGTATTCGGCGGCCAGCTCGTCGATGACGGGGCCCATCGCGCGACACGGACCGCACCAGGGAGCCCAGAAGTCGATCAGCACGGGAATGGAGGATTTGAGGACGTTGGCTTCGAAGTTGGCGTCGGTGATCTGAACGGCCATGGTGCACTCCTTTTGGTCGTATATGCGATGCGGCGACCGCATCCGAGACGGTATGTGCCCGGTCTCGTTACGGACTGGGCCCCGGAAACGGCATGGGCAGAAGCGTCGTGCGGGGGCTGCGCGGCGGACCGCGCATGGCGATGCCCCGGCAGGTGACCCGCCTCCTGCCAACCTATGAAGAAATAGTAGGGCGCTGCTGGCGTGTCAAGCACGACGGCGCCGGCAGCCTGCTTCTACACACTGCGGAACATGGTGAAATCATCGGGAATCGAGCGCCCGCGCGGGATGGCTTCCAACGCAAGGTCGTGCCCCAGTCCAAGGGATGCCAGCTGCCAGCCCGCATGGGCCACCATGATGCCGTTGTCGGTGCACAGGGCGGGCGACGGCAACAGCAGCGGCAGGCCTGCGCGCCGGGAAAGATCGCCGAGGGCCTCGCGCACATAAGAATTGGCAGCCACGCCACCGGCAGCAACAAGCGCCCTGACCGGGGTGCGTGGTTCGTCGGGTGACGCCCTGCCCTGCACCATATCCGTGGCGAGGGATGCCTCCCCATGCGTCGCGGCCTGACCGGCATCCACTGCTACCACCCCGCTCTTTTTGCGCTTCTTTCTGGCCGGTGCGGCGGGCGTGCCGGGCAGCGAACCGTTTTCACGCACCAGCGCCCTTTCCAGCTTGATGCGCAGGGTGTCGGCCACGGCGTGGTTGAACGAGGCGCACATGTCGCAGAGGCCGGATACATCGGGCAGGGCCTGATCCGCCTCACCCTCGCCTCCCCCCACATCGACCGAGCCGGTTGCCACGGCGCGCGCGGCGGCGGCCAAGGCGGGGTTTGCCTGGATCACCAGCCCGGCTGCGGTCTTCAGGCCGCTGAAGCTGAAATCGAGGTTGTCGTTATCCACGTAGGGCCGGGGAAACATGGTGGGGTTCACCCTGCCCTTGCGGCCCAGTTCATCAATGGTGCGTCCGCCGGGATAGGCCAGGCCGAGCTGCTTGGCCACCTTGTCGAAGGCCTCGCCCGCCGCGTCGTCCAGGGTGCGCCCCAGCAGCGGCATGTGGCGCGGAGATTCCATGCGGTAGATGTGGGTATGCCCGCCGGACACCAGAAGGCCCAGCGCGGGGTACGCCATCTCTGCGGCAATGCCCGCCGCCAGCAGGTGGGCATGCAGGTGGTTGACCCCCACCAGCCGTGCGCCGGTGGCCAGGGCAAGCCCCTTGGCAAAGCCCATGCCCACCAGCAGGCTGCCCAGCAGACCCGGCCCGCGCGCCACGGCCACCACGTCGATGTCGGCGGCGGTCACGCCCGCCCGGCGCAGCACTTCGTCGCACAGGGCGCCGATGAGCCGGTAATGCTCGCGCGAGGCCAGTTCCGGCACCACCCCGCCGAACAGGGCGTGCACGTCGGCCTGCGAGGACATGACGTCGGCAATGACCACGCCGTCGCGCACAAGCGCCAGCGCAGTTTCATCGCACGAGGTTTCTATGCCGAGACAGAGCATGGAATTGTCAGCCTGATAGTTACGGAGGGCATTGTTCCGCACAACCCTATGAAAACGTTTTGGGGAGGTGGGAGGGGGCTTGGGGGAGGGAGGGACCCTTTTTGGCGCTCTGCGGTCGCCATCCGTAAGGCTCACGCTGCGCGTTCGCCCAACGGCTGCCGCAAAAGGGGTTCCTCCCTCCCCCAATATTTGCGTCGTCGCCCCACCCTACTTCGCGTGGCGGGTGTAGATGTCGGTCACGGCCTGCACATCGCGGCGCGAGCCGATGAACAGGGGCACGCGTTCGTGCAGCACCTGGGGCTTGATGTCCAGGATGCGGCCCGTGCCGTCGGTGGCAAGGCCACCGGCCTGCTCGGCCAGAAAGGCCAGGGGCGAGGCTTCGCATTGCAGGCGCAGCTTGCCCTGGGGCTTTTGCGGGTCGCGCTGGTCCATGGGGTACATGAAGATGCCGCCGTACAGCAGGGTGCGGTGGAAATCCGCCACCAGCGACCCAACGTAGCGCAGGGAATAGGGCTTGCCGCGCTCGTTGTCGGTGCCCTTGAAGTAGCCGACGGCCTCGCGGGTGGCCTCGTCCCAGTAGTGCCAGTAGGATTCGTTGACGGAGTATATCTTGCCCCGCTCCGGGATGCGGATGTCGGGGTGCGAAAGCAGGAATTCGCCCACGGTGGGGTCCAGGGTGAAGCCGTGCACGCCCTGGCCGGTGGAATACACCAGCATGGTGGAGGGGCCGTACAGGATGTAGCCCGCGGCCACCTGCTCGGTGCCTGACTGCAACACGTCTTCCATGGTGGCGTCGTCGCCGGAGGGCGACTTGCGGCGCAGGATGGAAAAAATGGTGCCGACGTTGATGTTCACGTCGATGTTGGACGAGCCGTCCAGCGGGTCGAAGATGAGGATGTAGTCGCCACGGGTGAGCTTTTCGGACACGCGGATGACGTCGGCGTTCTCTTCGGAACCCATGGCGCACAGCGCGCCGGAACGCTCCATGCGATAGATGAGCACTCGGTTGGCGAATTCGTCCAGCTTCTGCACGTTCTCGCCCTGCACGTTGACCTCGCCCGTGCCGCCCAGAACATCCAGCAGGCCCGCCTTGTTCACGCTGCGGGCGATGATCTTGGCGGACAGGATGAGGTCGTTCAGCAGGGTGGTGAACTGGCCGGTGGCGGCGGGCGAACGCTTCTGGTGCAGCAGCAGGTGCTCGGTAACGGTGACCTCTGGCATGGAGTGCTCCTGGCGAAACCGTGCCGGTGCGGCGCGGTGTGGAAGTACCGGGCGCTGCCCGGCGGATGGGGGAAAGGCCAGAAACGGCACGCGCCGGGGCGCACCGCCCGCCATACGGCGGAAACGGGCACGCCCCGGCGCGACGCGAACCTTATCGGAGGGCTTCTTCCTTGACCTTCTGATCGTCCGACGCCTGCGGCGCGGGCTTGGTCAGGATGCTGCCCTCGGATTCGTCAAGTTCGGGATAGGCGGGCTGGATTTCGGTCACGGGCTCGTTGGGAGTGTTGGCCGAACCCAGCGCGGCGGCCTGCTTGAGGATGGCGAGTTGTTCCGGCTTTTCCGGAAAGCTGCCCGCCTCGGGCACGGCAAACACCAGCGGCAGGTTGCCGAGGTAGCGCGACACCCAGTAGAATTCGCCGTTGGCGTTGGAAACGGAACCGTACACGTCCTTGGAGACCGCGTTGGCCCAGTCGGTGGAGGCGATGGGGGTGGCCTGCGCGTCGAAGCGGCCGGGCCACATGACCTGGCCGGGCGCGGCGATCATCAGGTCCGCCGGGCGCGACGAATATGGCAGCAGCGCGCGGATGTCGAAATGGGCGATGACCAGCCCCCGGAAGTCGGTGCCGGAGTACACGGGCACGCCCACGTACACCTCGGGCCCCATGGGGGTCTCCTGCACGTAGCTGCGCAGGGCGCGCATGTTCTGCTTGGCGTCTTCCTTCAGCAGCGGCGTGAAATCCAGCGGCTTCATGGGCGCTTCGGGCTGTTGGGCCATGACGTGGCCCTCGTTGTCCACGGCTGCCAGCCCGCTGATCCACGGAAAACGCTGGAACATCTGCTTGGCCCAGGCCGTGTCCGGCTTGCGGTCGCTGTTTTCCAGGGCCCGCTCCAGGGCGCGCAACTGGATGTCGATACCGGCAAAGCCTTCCGCAAGGCGGGCTTCGGCGGGCGCCACCTCGCCCTTGTCCTCAAGGTCGAGCTTGGCGGGGGTGTTCAGATATTCGCGGTAGTACCGGCGGGTGTCTTTCCAGTACCCTTTGGCCTCGTGCTTGCACCCCGTCGCCAGCAGCACGCCCAGCGCGAGCAGCAGACAGGCGGCCTTGTTGACTCGCTGCACTCTCTTTCTCCTGAATGGATCGTTGCGATCTGCGGCAGGCCGACTGGCGCGGGGCTTCCCCCGTCCCCCTTCGTCACGAAGGACGCGCACGGCTGCCGCGCGGTATCCCCGCGCGTGGGTTCGATACGAATTTCGGGCCCGTTACCCCTGGGCGCGCGCCTCCAGGCGCTCGGCCAGTGATTCGAGCATGTGGATGAGCTTGTGTTTGCCCTGGAGGGGCTGCCCCTCGTCGGCCGCCTGCTGCCGCTGGCTTCCCTCCCCCACGGACTTGAGGCGGTTGGTGAGTTCCTGGATCACGCCGGAGATGTCGGCGCGCTCTTCGTCGCTGCCCGAAGCGGCCAGCAGTTCCTCGTAGATGTCGAGGGCACCGCGCAGGTCGCCCTGCTCGGCCAGCACCTGCGCCATGGAGCGGGTGCGCAGCGAAAAATGTTCTTCTTCCTCGTCCTGTGCGTCCAGGGCATCGGGCGCGGCAACCACACCGGATGCGCCCGATGCGGCGGGCGCGGCGGACGGGGCGGACGCGGCGAAGGTGCGCTCTTTCCCGGCGGGGGCCACGCTGGCGTCGTCGTGCTCGTCCGACATGTCAGGCATATCGGGCGTATACGGCGTCTCGGGCACAGCGGAAGGCGCGGCAAGGGAGGCTGCGGGCGTCGCGGGGCGCGGGGCGGGCACGGGGTCCGTGCCGTTGCCGCCCAGCATGGCGCGCAAGCCGTGCTCGATGACGGATGTCCACGACAGCGCACCCTGGGTGCCGGAACGGAACGAGGCCGCCAGAAAGGCCAGGGCCAGCGCGGTGTCGCGGCCCTTGTCCCCGGCGGCCAGGCAGGCGCTCCAGGCATCCCAGAAGCCGGGATACGCGCCCAGCAGGCGGGCCAGCTTGCCCACTTCGCCGTCGCGCAGGTCGTCCCTGTGGCTTGAATGCAGGAGTTCTATGAGGAAAAGGCGGGCTTCGATGAATTCGGGATGGCGGTCAAGCCCCTGGCGCAGGGTGGCTATGGCGTCATCGGGTTGGCCGTTTTCTGCCAGCAGGCGGGCGAGCGGAAAAAAGACCTTCGAACTCGGTTCGAGTTCAAGTACCTCTTGATACCACTCAATTTTTGCCTTCATCAGATCCGGCTCCCGGTGTGGCCGCTTCCGCCTGCGTCTCGGGGAAGATGTAGAGGATTTCGTTGTCCTTCACGAAGTTCAACCGCTTGCGGATCATCTTTTCGACATATTTCCCGTCCGCCTGCAAGAGCCGTATTTCGCGGCTGAGGGCCAGGTTGCGGGTGTCGAGGTCCTTCAGGCGGGCCTCCATGGCGGTGGACTGCTGCTTCAGCGTCTTGTACGCCACCATGCCCTGGTCGCTCCAGACAAGGCGATACAGCAGGACAACGTTAAGGGCCAGAGAAAGGCCGATGAGCAGGCGACGCCAGAACATCTCGGTCACTGCAACAGCCGACGCTGCTCGCCGCGGCGGCGCATGGCGGAAACCGGCCCTTTCAGTTCTTCCAGAAAATTCGCGGTGGCGCGCTCTATGCGGCGCACGTCGTCCTCGTCCAGCAGAACAGCGTCAAGCCGTTCCATGAACGACTTGAGCACGGTGAACTCCTGCATCAGTTCGCCCCCAAGCTCAAGCCGTTCCAGGTCCGGCTCAAGCTCAAGGATGGTCTGCAGGCAGTTCTTCAACCTGCTGTGCAGTCCCTCGTGATCCTGCATGAATGCGTCTCCGGCCATGCGCCCGCCTGTGCGGGCTAGGCCCGTCCGGCGCCTTCCTTGAGCCAGTTTCCGTAAAATGTATACAGGTAGTTGAAGCCTGAAAATACCGTGAGAAACAACGCGATGTAAAGCATAAACTGCCCTGCCGGGTTGGGGTCCAGCCCGAACCACGGGAAGTGCAGCATCAGCGGCACCAGCGCGAACATCTGCATGACGGTCTTCATCTTGCCGAACTTGTCCGCGGCGATGACCAGCCCCTCGTCGGCGGCCACGGCGCGCAGGCCGGTGACCATCAGCTCGCGCGCGATGATCACGATGGCGATCCAGCCGGCGATCCAGCCCAGTTCAACCAGCATGATCAGCACGGAACCGATGAGAATCTTGTCGGCCAGCGGGTCCAGGAACTTGCCGAAACTGGTCACCATGTTCGACCGGCGGGCGATGTGCCCGTCGATGACGTCGGTGATGGAGGCCAGCGCGAACAGCACCACGGCCGCCAGGCAGGTGATGCGTCCGGGGAACATCAGCAGCACGACGATGGCGGGCACGATGAAGATGCGCGCCAGCGTGATGCGGTTGGCAAGGTTGAACATACGCTGGAGGGGGCTTTGTTGCTGCGTCATGTGGGTGTTCCTAGCACACTTCGTCGCGCTGGCAAAGGGAGGATGACCACCCTGCCGCGCCATGGACCCAAATGGCCCCGCAGACGTTCCGGCTGGCCCGGTGGCTGCCTTGGCGGGGTGGCATCGGGGCCGGGGCGCGCGACTTCGCACGCACCGGCCCGGTCACGCATGTCGGTCTGGCGTCAGCTGGCCATCAGGCGTGGGTGCTGGCCACGGCCTCCAGGCTGTTCTCCGACGCGGCGGCGATGTTGTCGGCCAGTTCCAGAAAGCCCTGCTTGGCGCGCGAATCCTCTTCCAGCATCACCACGGGCACGCCCCGGTCGGCGGCCACCACGGTGGCCGGGTCCAGCGGCACGGCGCCCAGGAAGGTCAGGCCGTACTTCTCCGCCAGTTCGCGTCCGCCGCCCTTCTTGAACAGCGAAATTTCGCCGCCGCAGTGCGGACAGTACAGGCCGCTCATGTTCTCGACCACGCCCAGCACGTTGGCCTGGGCGTACTGCAGGAAGTTGATGGCCTTGCGCACGTCGGCCAGCGAGATTTCCTGCGGGGTGGTCACCACCACGCACAGGGCGTCGGGGATGGTCTTCAGCACGGTCATGTGCTCGTCGCCGGTGCCGGGGGGGGAATCGATGAGCAGAAAGTCCAGGTCGCCCCAGTTCACGTCGGAAACGAACTGGCGGATGGCCGCCGTCTTCTTGGGGCCGCGCCACAGCACCGCCGTGTCGCGGTCCTTGAGCAGCGAATCCATGGAGATGACGAACAGGTTGTCGTTGTACTTCGCCGGGTTCAGCAGGCCGCCGCGCTCGTCGGCCTCTATGCCCGCGCGCAGGCCCAGCAGGTTGGGCACGCTGGGGCCGTGGATGTCCACGTCCAGGATGCCCACCTTGTAGCCGCGCGCGGCCAGGGCCGCCGCCGTGTTCACGGTGACGGAGCTTTTGCCCACCCCGCCCTTGCCGCTCATGATGAAGAGCTTGTATCTGATCCGCCCCAGCGTGGAGGAGATGATCTCGTCCTGAATGGCCATGCCGGCGCTGGGCTTGCCCGTTTCGGCCTTGTTCTTTGCCGAGGGGCAGGTGCTGCACGAGGACATATGGATGCTCCTTGTCTGTGGCCGCCTGGCCGGTGGCGCGGCGGACCATGGAATTGCAATGCGGCGGGGCTTGCCCGCCCCGGTAAGGTAATGAATCGCGCCGCCCCGTCAAGCAAAAGGACCCGCTGGCTCCGAAGGACGCGAAGGTCGAGAAGGACGCGCGGGTCGCGGACGACAGCGCGCGGGTAACTGCACTCCGCGCCGGGCGTCAGCGCGAAACAGGGGTGCGAAACGTTGCGCGGGCGTCAGTTCAGGAACTTGATCGCCACGAAGCCCAGCACGCCAAGCACCAGCGTGACCAGCAACACGAGGTCGAACCGGCGCTCCAGAAAATAGCGCACCCGTTCGCCGTACAGGTAGATGAGCCCGGCGATGACGAAAAAGCGCAGCCCCCGGCTGGCCACCGACGCCAGCAGGAAGGTGATGAAATCGATGCGGAAGGCTCCGGCGGTGAGGGTGCACAGCTTGTACGGCACCGGGGTAAGCCCGGCCACGGCAACCGCCCAGGCGCTGTAGGCGTCATACCAGTCCTTCACCGCGTGGTACTGCTCCTGCAACCCGTAAAAGCGCACGATGGGCATGCCGGCCACGTCCATGAAGAACATGCCCACGAAATAGCCCGCAACGCCGCCCGCCACCGATGCGGCCAGACAGATGGCCGCCAGGCGCAATGCCCGTTCGCGCGCGGCCAGGGCCATGGGAATCAGCAGCAGGTCCGGCGGCAACGGAAAGAAAACCGATTCGGTGAACGAGACCAGCACCAGCATGCGCACGGCACCGCGCGATGCGGCGGCGGCCCACAAGCGGTCGAGAAGGCGGGAGAACAGGCGCATGGGTCGGGGCTTCCTTTGCAGTGGCCGGACAATGGCCGGGAGAATCGGGGTGATGCCGGAAGAATCGGGGCGATATGCAGCCGCGCCATGGGCGGCTGTTGGCGGTGCCTGCGTCTGGCCCGTTGCTGGCAGGCGCCGCGCGCGGACCGTACCCGGCGCAGGCGGCAATGCCCACCCTGCCCCGCGCCAACCGGCAGCGGCCAGTCCGCGCCGCTGGCTAGCCGCGCCAGCCGTGGGTGCCCACCAGATCCACGAAGGCCACGCCGCCCTTGCTTTCGCGCACCACGCGTCCGCCCTGCTTGCGCACCACCACCAGTTCCTGCATCCGCTTGCTGGACCCCACGGGAATGACCATGATGCCCGGGTCCGCCAGTTGCTCGATGAGCGGCAGCGGCACTTCCGGCCCGCCCGCCGTGACCAGGATGCGGTCGTAGGGGGCGGCTTCGGGCCAGCCCAGGGTGCCGTCGTCCAGCTTCAGCCGCACCTTGCGGTACTTCAGCGTGCGCAGCAGGTCGCGCGCGGCGGCGTGCAGTTCGCGGATGCGTTCCACCGTGTACACGTCCAGGCCCATTTCCGCCAGCACGGCGGCCTGGTAGCCGGAGCCGGTGCCTATTTCCAGCGCGCGCAGGCCCGGTTGCGGCTCTATGATCTGCGACATGAGCGCCACGATGAACGGCTGCGAAATGGTCTGTCCATGCCCTATGGGCAGGGGGTGGTCCTCGTAGGCCTGTGCGCGCAGGGCTTCCTGCACGAACAGGTGACGCGGCACGGAACGCATGGCCGCAAGTACGGCCGGATCGGTGATGCCGCGCGTCTCGAGCTGCTGTTTCACCATGCGCTCACGGTTGCGCTTCATGTCGAGCATGCGCGGTCCTCTCTGAAATGGGTGCCCCGCCGGGTCTGGTCGTTGCGTTGCCGTGGCGTCATGCGTGACCGTGTGCGGCCGTGTGGCCGGGCGCATCGTGCGCACGGCATGGGGCGCCGGTCCGGTCAGCAGGCCCGGCGGAGGCCCGGCGCTGGAATGACCGGAGGGCCGTCCAGTGGCCCGAACAGGGGCCTGAACAGGGGGCCCGATCGGTGACCTTGCCAGGGGCCGGGCGGCGGCGCGGCAGGAACCGCGACAAAAAGGCCGGTGTGCGTGCGAATGGCGAAACGGCGTGCAAACGGGGGGGACGGGCGTTGCGAGTCGCCTCGTCCATACGGCCCCGGCATGGTTTGGAAAACAGATTTTGCCCTCGGCGTCAATCATGGGGGCGGCAAGGCCGGGGCCGCTCCGCTCTCCTCCTGCATCTCCCGGCGTCCCGCGTCTGCCGTGCCGCCCGCCCTGCTACTGCCGGTATCGCCCGCGCCGCCCCGGCTTGCTTGACTTATGCGCCGAGTGTGCGACACTTGGCGAAACACGCTTGCGGGGGAAACCATGCTCTACGTCGGCGATCTCATGTCCACCGGGCTCTTCACCCTGAAGAAGACCGATTCGCTCCGGGCGGCCCGCTCGCTGATGCAGCTGGCCCGCATCCGGCACATTCCCATCGTGGATGCCAAGGGCGACTTCCAGGGGTTGCTGACCCACCGCGACATCCTGTCCGCCACCATCTCGCGCTTCGCCGACGTGGACGAGGCCGTGCAGAACGAGATCGACGCGGGCATTCCGGTGGGCGAAATCATGCGGACCGACGTGGTGCGCGTGCACCCCGACACCCTGCTGCGCGATGCCGCCGAACTGCTGTTGCACCACAAGTACGGGTGCCTGCCCGTGACCGAGGGCGACAGGCTGGTGGGCATCGTGACCGAGGCGGACTTCCTGAAGCTGACCATCAGCCTGCTGGATGCCGTCGAACATCCCTAGGCAGGCCACCTGAACGGTTTGGACACAAGCCGCCCGGCTTTCAGGGCGGCTTTTCACTTGAAAGGATCAGGAGACATGACAGCAGCTAAGAATCTTTCCATCGTGATCGTCTTCGCGGCCCTGCTGGGGCTGCTCGGCATCGGCGGCTTCATGCTCTTCCAGGACATGGAAGGGCCGGAAGTCATCCTTACCCCGGACACGGGGCGCGCCTCGCCGCATCAGGACCTTACCCTGACCCTGCGCGACAAGAAGTCGGGCGTCCGGTCCGTCACCGTCACGGTGAAAAAGAATTCGCACTCGCTGGTCGTACTCGACAGCGCCTTCACCGAAGGTCGCCGCGAACAACGCGTGACCTTCAACCTGAAGGATGCGGGCCTGAAGGACGGAGCCTTCGACCTTGAAGTGCGCGCCACCGACACCTCGCTGGCCGGGTTCGGCAAGGGCAACACCACCACCAGGGTCTATCCCCTGCGCCTGGACACCCAGCCCCCGCGCGTTTCGGTAAAGAGCATGCCCCCCTACGTGCGGCGCGGCGGCACCGGCTCCATCCTCTATTCGGTCAACGAAGAGGTGGAACGCACCGGCGTGAAAGTGGGCGACCTGTACTTTGCGGGGTTCAAGCAGCCCAGCGGCGACTACCTGTGCTTCTTCGCCTTTCCGCACTTTCTCACCGTGGCCCAGTACGCCCCGGAAATCACCGCCGTGGACCTTTCCGGCAACGCCATGGCCAGCCGCCTGGTCATCCGCCCGCTGGACCGGGTGTTCCGGCATGACAACATCAACATTTCCGAAAACTTCCTGGCCAGCAAGATGCCCGAATTCGAACAGGACGTACCCGGCGATCTGAGCCCGCTGGAGCGCTTCCTGAAGGTGAACAACGAGTTGCGGGTGTCCAACGAGCAGAAACTGCTGGAAATCGGCAAGGATACCGCCCCCGCCATGCTCTGGCACGGGGCCTTCCTGCAACTGCCCAACTCGGCCACCAGGGCCGGGTTTGCCGACAACCGCAGCTACCTGCACAACGGCCAGAAGGTGGACAACCAGACCCACCTCGGCCTGGACTTCGCCTCGCTGGCCATGGCCGAGGTGCCCGCCTCCAACAGCGGGCGCGTGGTCTTTGCCGGAACTCTCGGCATTTATGGCAACCTCGTCGTCGTCGACCACGGCCTTGGTCTGCAAACCCTGTACTCGCACCTTAGCGAGATTTCGGCCAACGTGGGCCAGCAGGTGAAGAAGGGCGACATCATCGGCAAGACCGGCACCACCGGCATGGCAGGCGGCGACCACCTGCACTTCGGGGTGACCATCGGCGGGGTGCAGGTGCAGCCGCTGGAATGGCTGGACCCGCACTGGATCGAGGACAACGTGACGGCACGCCTGAAGTAGTGCCCGCCCTGCCCGGCCACGAGACCGGGCGGGAAGGAAATGCGAATGAACGCGGGGAGCCCATGGGCTCCCCGCGTTTCTTTGGTTTTCAGCATATTGCGAAGGATTCTCGGGAAGGCGTGTTTGCGCACGGCATGGCAGGAATCAACACCCTTCATCTGCCACTTTAAAGGAGGACAGGTGAGGAACTGGCAGAGAGGATGCCGTTCTGCCACTGGCGAACGACCGTTGGCGAACAGCCGTCACCACGTGCCGGAAAGCGCCGACATGTCCTGCCCCGCCCTACACGGCGCCCCGCAGCGTATCCAGGAAGGCCTTCAGGGCCACCGCGTTGTTTCGGGTTTCGTCCCGTGCCGCGAATAGCAGCGTGACCCGGCCCTGCTCTGCCGCAAGCCTGCGCAGCAGGGCAAGGTCCGGGTGTGCGGAGGCGCGCAGTTCCGCATGGTAGCGCGCTTGGAATTCCTGCCAGCGCTCGGGATCATGCCCGAACCAGCGGCGCAGATCGTCGGACGGAGCCACGCCGCGCAGCCAGTGGTCGATGCGGGCGTTGTCGCGCGCAAGTCCGCGCGGCCACAGCCGGTCCACCAGTACCCGCAGCCCGTCATTGGACCCTGCCGGGTCTGCGCCCTCCGCCGCTGCCGTCTCGTACACGCGCCGCACGTACACCTCAGCCATGGTCGCCTCCTTGCCCGACTTCCGCCCCGGGCCGTCTCCCCACAAATGCGACGCGAAACGGCCTGTGGCAAGACCGGGCGACGGCGTGCGTCCGAAGTTACGCTGTATCCTCTGGAGTCGCGTTGTCTTTCCGTCTGCCCCGTGCCCTCTGCCCGGCACGCAACGAAAAACGGGCGGCCCGAAGACCGCCCGTTCGTACATGCTTCAACGTGATTCCGGCACGCGCGTGGTGCGCAGGCCGTCTGCCACGTCTACCACTTCTTGGCGCGCTGGGCCTCCAGGGCTTTGGCCTGTTCCTCGAAGTTGGCGAAACCGGCCTGGTGCAGGGCGTCGGACACGGTGCCCGCCCAGTCCCAGGTGGCGTAGATGACCGGCTTGTGGAAGGTGGCCCGGAACTGTTCCAACTCGGAGCGGTAGAACTTTTCCTTGGGCGTTTCCAGGCTTTCACGCAGCAGTTCGTGCAGGCGGCGCAGTTCGCCTTCGTACCAGTCCATCAGGTCTTCGGCCTGGGTGTACTTCTTGAGGATGTGGCCGTAGCCCTTTTCCTCCAGCAGCGCGCGAAGGTTGGCCAGATGCTGGTTGCGCAGCCAGTTGCCCAGTTCCGAGGTGGGGATGTTTTCGGACTCCACCTCTGCCATGTCCAGCTTGGTCTGGTAGTAGGTGTCGGGCACCACCGAAGCGGACACGATGCCCGCGATGGCCACCAGGCCGCGCAGTATCTTGCTGTTGGACACGCCCTGGCCGCAGAAGCCCACCTTGCGGGCGCACTTCTGGCCGGTGAAGATGGTCACCAGGATGGCCCAGACCACGGCGGGGTCTTCCTCGTCGTAGATGTGGCCAAGACGCGCGTTGTCGCGGTCGGTGGCCAGCACCATCTGGGTCATGTCGTTGGAACCGATGGAGAAGCCGTCGAATTCCTCGATGAACTGCTTGGCCAGCACGGCGTTGGACGGGATTTCCGACATCTGGATCATCTTCAGCCCGTCGACGCCGCTCTTCAGCTTGTGCACCTGTTCCAGATAGCGGCGCATGGAGCGCGCTTCTTCCAGGGTGCGCACGAAGGGCAACATGAGTTGCAGGTTGCACCCGCCGTACACGCCGCGCGCCAGCTTGAAGGCCTCGATTTCCCAGTCGTGCAGGTTGCGCGACACCCCGCGGAAGCCCAGCATGGGGTTGTCTTCCATCTGCTCGAACAGGTTGCCGCCCAGCAGGTTGCGGTACTCGTTCGACTTGAAGTCGGTGGTGCGGTAGACGATGTCCTTGCCGTAGAAGGCCATGGCGAACAGGGCCAAGCCCTGCGACAGGGTCTGGACGTAGTGCTCCTTGCCGGTGCGGAACCCGCGCGAGCGGATCAGGGCGCGGATCTTGTCCGGCACGGCGCGCATGTCGTCCATTTCCTTCTGCAGGCCGCTGCGCAGCCCCACCTCGTGGCGCAGGCGGGCGATCTTGGCCAGCGCGTCCTGCACGGCGGGGATGTCTTCGATGCGTTCCACCTGGGCGCGGATGTTGGCTTCGATCTCGGCGCGGCGCTTCACCGTGTCCGGGTCGATGCCGTTGAGCATGGCCAGCTGGTCGTCATAGCCCATGACCACGCGCACGTGGTCTTCAAGGTCGATGGACGTCTTCAGGATGTCGATGCGGCGGGTGGCCAGTTCCACGTGCTCGTCCAGCTTGTGGTCCAGCTCGCGCATCTTGCGGTGCATGACCAGCACCTGTTCGGTGCCGCGCAGGTTCTCGCGCGAGGCCAGGGCCTCGATTTCAGCCGACAGGCCGGTGATGTGGCCCACGTACTCGCGCAGCTTCATGTCGATGGCGATGAGCCCGGCAGACAGCTGCTCGCGCAGGATCTTGGACAGGCGGGAATCCAGTTCGCGCAGCTTGGCGTGCACGGCGTGTTCCAGTTCGCCGCTGTCGAAGGCTTCCAGCGCCTGCGGATGCACGCCGATGTTGCCCAGCATGAATTCCGCGCGCAGCAGGCCCACCTCGAAGTCTTCCACCTCGCGCAGGCGCGAGAGGAACATGGCCTGGCCCACGTCGGCCAGGATCAGGCCCACCTTGGTCTTGGTGGGGGGCAGCTTGGACAGGTCCATCTCGCCGCCCACTTCGCGCAGGGGCAGCATGCCCCGGTACACCCGGCCCCGGGTACCGTCCACGGTCACTTCCTGGCCGTCCAGGGCGCGCAGGATTTCCAGGCGCTGGATGCCGATGACGGCGGGGATGCCCAGTTCGCGCGAGGTGATGGCGGCGTGGCTGGTGTCGCCGCCCACGTCGGCAAGGATGGCGGCGGCCACGCGCATGCCGGGCACCATGTCGGGGTCGGTGCGGTCGGCGGCGAGGATGTCGCCCTTGTTGATCTTGTTCAGTTCCAGTGCGGACCGCAGGAACTTCACCCTGCCCTGCCCGGCCCCGCGCGACGCGCCGTTGCCTTCCAGCAGCACCTCGGCCTGGGTGGCCGCCTTCGGGTCCACCTCGCGGCGGCGCATGAAGATGGTGTGCGGGTGCTTTTCCAGCTCTTCGTTCCAGCGGGTTTCGGGACGGGCCTGCACGAACCACAGCCGGTCGGCCGAGTCGATGCAGAATTCGGTGTCCATGATCATGTCGCCGTAGGCGCGGCTGATGGCGCGCACGCCCTTGGCCACCTGTTCGGCCTGGGCCAGCGAAAGCGACCAGCGGTACGCCTCGATTTCGGGCACGGAAACCTTCTTGGTGCCGCCCTTCTCGTCGTAGACGATCTTCTTGTCCTTGCAGCCCATCTGGCGGATGACCACCTCGGGCCCGTCGTCACGCTGGAAGACGTAGAACTTGTCGGGGGTGACCATGCCGCCCACCACGGCCTCGCCCAGGCCGTAGCTGGCGTCCATGCCCACCAGGTCCTTGCGGGCGGTGCCCCGGCAGCCGGTGGCGGTGTCCGCGCTGAAGGCGGTGCCCGAAATGACCGGGTTGATCATGCGCATGATGCACACCGAGAGCGAGGTGTTCTCGATGGCCCATTCCTGCTTGGCCTTGATGGCGATGGATTCGTCGCCGGTGGCTTCGGCGCGGGCCTGCGCGTCCAGGATCGCCTCGCGGCGGTAGGTCATGGAGCGCAGGTTGTAGGCCGACGCGCAGTCCCAGTGGTAGGCGGCGGACACGCGGCTTTCGCCCACGATGTTCAGGTAGGTGTCCTGCAACCCGGCGAAGGCCTTCTTGCGCGAGTCTTCACCGGCGGCAGAGGAACGCACGGCCACGGGCACGTCTTCGGCGCCCGCTTCCTTGCAGATGGAGCGATAGGCCTCGCGCACGCATTCGTCCACGGCCTTGGGCAGCTCCACGCACAAAATGCCCGCCTGCACCAGCACCGAGCGCTTGCGCAGCTGGTCGATGCCTTCCGGCGAGGTGGCGAAGCCTTCCACCACGTTGTTGACGAAGGTGCGCAGCTTGATCTGGGTTTCACCGGGCTTGGCCGAAGCCTGGGCGCGGATTTCCTTGGCCAGGTTGCGAACGAACTTCTGCAGGAACTCCGAATCCTTGTTGATCTCGGGGTCGTTCCAGTCGATGCGGTTGTATTCCTTGTCCACGGTGGCGCGGACGAGCGATGCGTTGACCCTGGTTTCGTCGAGCAGCATGTGGAATGCCTGCGACGATATGGCGCGGAACTCGGGTGCGCGGATTCCTTCCACCTGGCTGATGATGGCGGTGTTGTAGTTCTTGCCGCCGACCAGCAGCTCGGCATCGTCGCCTATGCGCACGATGTCGGCGCCGGTCAGCACCAGCTTCTTGGTGAGTTCGGAAATCTCGGCGCCAGCCTTGGCGGCCTTGGCCGCAGGCTTTTCAACCGGAGTTTTGCCCATTCGTGAATCCTCCTGTGGGGGATAGAAACGCTTGCCTGAAGGTCCGATACCCGAAAACGACGGTCTTGTCCCACGCGCATGGGGCGCGCCGGGGTCAACCCGTGGGTATCATGCAGGGGGCTGGCATGGGGTGCCGGTCTCCTTATGGGGGGTTCTCGCATCGTCGCCCGCGGCCCGTGCGAGCCGGGCCGGGCGGTGCCTGGTACAGCCGAAGGATGTATCCGCGCGCGGCCCGCAGTGATGGCGGGGCCGCGCGCGGGATGTCTGCTTACGGGTTCAGCGGTTCGCCGCAGTAGGGGCAGAAGTCGATGCCTTCCATGGTGATGGGCCGCGAGCACGCCGCGTTGGGGCAGGTGCGCGGGATGGGCCCAAGCTCCACGATCAGCTCGCCCTCGCGGACGGGCATCATCTGCTTGCTTTCGCGGTAGTCGGCGGTCTTCAGCACGCGCTTGACCATGCCGGAAACCGGGGCCAGCACCGCCTTTTCCTGCTTCATGATGGAGATGTTGAACAACTCCTCGCCCTGCTTCACCACGTCGCCGGGGTGCACGTACATCACCCACAGGTCGCCGTTGCTGGGCGCCGCCACGTGCATGGGGTTGGACGGGTCGGCCTTTTCCGAGCCCTTGCCGTCCGCCACGGCGGCCTTGGCCACCTGCACCTCGCAGCTCATGAATTCGGAATCAAGCACGTAGCGCACCACGCTCATTCCCGCCTCGTTGGGACGAGAGATGCTGAGCAGCGCCAGATGGTGCGGCTTGCCGTTGGAATCGACGAAGTTCAGGTCCTCGCCGGGGGCCACGCCCTCGAACCACACGTCCAGCGGCAGGTTGTTGGGGTTGCCGAAGCGGGCCCGCAACTGGATGGTCTTGATGGCGTCGCCGGGGTGGTTCAGGTACAGGACGAACTCTTCTTCCGTGGGCTTGCGGCGCATGATCTCGACATAGCCGCGCTCTTCCGCCGCCAGGTCCACGTCGGCCAACGAATCGAGGGGCGATGCCTCGGTGCGCGAGGCGATGGCCTTCTTCCATTCGTTGCCGAAGGCGCTTTCGTACACCCAGTCCGCCGGAAAGCCGAGGGGCAGCTTGCCGAAGCGGCCCAGCAGCAGGTTGCGGAAGGCGTCGTTGCAGTCCTGGTAGATGGACAGGCGCGCCTTGCGCATTTCCGCCGTCAGGTCGGCCTCGTCATGCCGGGCCACGTGGTCCAGCACTTCCAGCAGGTAGCGCACTTCTTCTTCGCCGCCGCGCTTGTAGGCGTTGGTCACTGCCAGGAAGGCGGTGTTCCAGGTCACCTGCGAGCCGGGCGTCACGTCGTGGTAGCGCACGATCTTGCGGGTGCCCGCCAGGAACTTGAGCATGTACGGCAGCAGGTGGATGTACCCCTGCTTCATGGCCCCTTCCTGCGACGACGAGGTGGCCCCGCCGGGCATGGCGTGCTCGACCACGTCGTGGTCGATGCCCTGGAAGTACGGCGCGCAGTAACGGTCGTAGTACGGCATGATCTGCTTGAGCACGAAGTTGCAGTCGCGGATCATGTTCTTGTTCAGGTTGGTCTTCAGGCCCAGTTCGTCCTCTATGTAGGCGGCAGTGGCCAGCACGTCGCCCTGCCCGTACGAACGCACCGAGGCGCCAAGGGCCACGTCCACGATGTGCGCGCCCGCCTTGGCGGCGGCACCCACGGACGGCACGAACAGGCCGTCGGTGTAGTGGCGGTGGTAGTGCAGCACCAGCGAGGGCCAGCGCTTGCGCAGGGCCGTGACCAGGGCGGTCATGAACCGGGGCGGGCACATGCCCGCCATGTCCTTGAGGCCCAGGATGATCATCCTGGAGGCCTGCTCGGGGCCTACCCCGGCGGTGCTGCCCACCATGCGCAGCACTTCCTCGGTGACGCCGAGGTAGTGGTCCACGTCGAAGCCCTTGGCCCACGACAGCGACAGCGCCGGTTCGAAGACCACGTCGGTGCGGTTCAGCGCAACTTCCGCGAAGGGCCGCATGTTCTCGATGTGGTTCAGGAAGTCGAAGCAGCGGATGATGTGGTGGGTATCGCACACCATTTCGCCGGTCATGCGCATGAGGTTCTTGGGCTGCGGCTTGTACCCCAGCACGTTGGTGGAGCGGATGAGAATCTGCTTCAGCGTCTTGGGCGCGAAGCGGTTCCATTCCTTCGCTTCCGAGAAGGGGTAGGTCATGTTGGCCAGAAGCGCCACGTGGAAGTGGGCGCCGCCGCCGTTCTCGATGGAGAAGAACCCGCAGTTGTCCAGGTACGGGCCGATCAGCTCGTCTTCCGCCAGGCGGAAGCGGTTGCCGCTGTTCGACTGGGTCATGTCGCGGGGGGTGGTGTCGGTGAAGTGCACGTGGCCCGCGTCGCGCAGGTAGTCCAGCAGCGCGGTGCGGTCGCCGGTGGGATACGGCGAGGGCGCGCGGCGCACGGTGCCGGGAATGTGCGGCAGCACCGGCTCGAAGCGGGGCATGCGCGGGGTTTCGCGGGTGCGGTATTCACCCAGCTGCACGTAGGGGTTGTAGCCCTTGGCCGAAACCTCGGCCACCAGCCGGGCCAGGCGCTCCGCCTCTGGGGCAAGGTCGGAGTAGCACATCAGTTCCGGGGTGTTGGCGATGAAGTTGGTATCCAGATCGCCCGCGCGGAACTTGGGGTGCTTCAGCACCTGCTTGTAGAACGGTACGGTGGTCTTGATGCCGCCGATGACGTACTCGCCAAGGCAGCGCTCCATGATGCCGAGCACCTTTTCCCAGCCCTGCCCGTAGGCGATGAGCAGGGAGCCCGCCGAGTCGTAGTTGGACGGAAACTCGTAGCCCGCGCACATGTTCGAGTCCAGGCGCACGCCGGGGCCGCCGGGCGACACGTAGCGGCTGACCAGGCCCGAGTTGGGGGCGAAATGGTTCTGCGGGTCTTCGCAGTTGATGCGCACCTGCATGGCCACGTGCTGCGGCGTGGTGTTTTCCTCGGTGAAGCGCAGCCTGGCCCCGAAGGCCACGGCGATCTGCTCTTCCACCAGGTCGATGCCGTAGCGGCATTCGGTGATGCCGTGCTCCACCTGAAGGCGGGTGTTCACCTCGATCAGGTACGGCGTGCCGTCGGCGGTGACCAGGAATTCCACGGTGCACAGCGAATGGTAGCCCACCTCGCGCACCAGCATGCGCGAGTATTCCTTCAGCCGTTCGCGCAGTTCGGGCGTGATGCCCGACCACGGCGACGGGGTGATCTCGATGAGCTTCTGGTGGTTGCGCTGCACGGTACAGTCGCGTTCGTCAAAGGCGAACACGTTGCCGTACATGTCGGCGATGACCTGGATTTCGATGTGGCGCACCGAGGGCAGGTACTTTTCGACGTACAGGCGCGGGTTGCCGAACGAGGCCTGGGCCATGGTGGACGCCTTCATGAAGGCGTCGGAAAGTTCTTCGGCCCGATGGATGGCGAAGATGCCCCGGCCGCCGCCCCCGCCTTCCGCCTTCAGCATGACCGGCAGGCCGATCTCGTCGATGATGGTGCGCGCGGTGGGAATGTCCACGGCCCCTTCGGAACCGGGAACAACGGGGATGTCCAGCTTCTTTGCCAGCTTGCGGACCTGCACCTTGTTGCCGAGCAGGTTCATGGCCTCTGCGGTGGACCCGATGAAGGTCAGCCCGGCGGCCTTGCATTTGGCGGGGAAGCGTTCGTCTTCGGAGGCGAAGCCCCATCCGGGATGGATGGCGACGATGCCGCGCTGTTTGGCCAGCGCGATGATGTGGTCGATGTCCAGATACGCTCTGGGGTCGGAACCCAGCAGCAGCAGTTCCTGCGCTGCGGAGGCGGCCGGAGAGGTCTTGTCGATGTCGGTGGCGGTCATCACGGCCACGGCATCGAAGCGTTCGCGGATGGAACGACAGATCCGGCGGGCCGGGATACCCCGGTTGGCCACCAGAATCGCCTTGCCCCTCACCTCTTCCAACACCTGCTCGAAGGTCTTGATGCCCATCTAATCCTCGGTATCCTGGCTGTCCGGCCCGCAACGGGCGACCGGAATTGACGTGCGCGCATGCGCGGGGCGCATGGAATACGGATCACGAAGGTATGGGCGTGATGCTGCCGGAGCGGAGTATGTGTTCCCTGCCCGAAATGACAATCCGCAGGCCCCCCTGCGGTTCGAGTCCAAGAATCCTGCCCGGACAGTCACCCACTTCGCCACCGTGAACCACAACCCCACGGCCTACCCAGGCAAGATGCTTTTCCGCGCACGATACGAAATCGGCCCCACCGGCGCGTAGAACTTGCGCTTCATAGCAGAAACGTGAATCTTCCACAAGATGGCGCCACAGCGTCAACGGCGTGGCGGAAATGCCAAGGCCGGCAAGGCTTGCGGCGGGCACCGCCCAACCCTGGCGCAGGGCCTGGGGCGGCGGCGCCGACACCACGTTGATGCCTATGCCCGCCAGCACCACCCCGCGCTTTTCCTCTATCAGCATGCCGCCCACCTTGGCATCGCCCAGCAACAGGTCGTTGGGCCACTTGAGCCGCACGGGCACGCCCAGCGCGTTGAAGGCCTCCGCGAACAGGCAGCCAAGGGCGATGGCCGCCGTTTCGGTGGCGAACACCCCGGCGGCGGGCAGCCGCAAGGCCGCGTAGATGTTGCCCGGCGGCGATTCCCACGGGCGGCGCAGCTGTCCGCGCCCGGCCCGTTGCGATACGGCCAGCACCGTGCCCCATTCCGGCAGGGCTCCGGCGGCGGCAAGGGCGTGGGCCACGTCCAGGCTGGAGGTGCACGGCCCGCACACGATCACCGGCGGTGCGACCGGGCCGGAAGCGGAAGCCGGGGAAGGTGCGGAGGGCTCCGGTGATGCGGCCCCGCCGGGCAGCGTCGCCAGCATGGGCACGCCGCCGAGGCGCGTCGGGGCGAAACAGGAAGGCGCGGCAAGATCGTCGCCCCAGCCGGGCAGGCCGCACAGGACTTCCGGCGGCAGCGGGTCGGCCATCCACCGGGCAGCATCTTCAGCGGGCTGGTCGGAGAATGATTGACCGGATGCCGCGCCGGATGAAGGGATGGCAGACGGCTGCGGCAGCCCTTCGTGCAACAGATGTACAACAGGGGTGCGCCACTCCGCCCGGTTGGCGGCAGCCTGCGAGGCGGCGTTGCTGCGGTGGGCCGTGCTGCCGGACATGGCACCTCTGGGCATGGCTTCTTTGGGCATGGCTTCTTTGGACATGACACCTTTGGGCATGGCTTCCCCGGGCATGGCTTTTCCGGGCATGCCGGGAATTTTCCACGGGGGGTGGGGCATTGCGAACCCGGACGCATTTCCGTCCGGGCTGAAATCGGCTAGGCTCATCCCCATGAAGACGTACCTCGTGGGCGGAGCCGTGCGCGACCTGCTGCTGGGCAGGCCGATACACGACCATGACGTGGCCTTTGAAGGTGATGCGGCGTGTTTTGTACGGCAGAACCCCGGTGCCCGCAAGGTTGGCCGCGACGTTGACGTGTACCTGCTGGACGGCGTGGAGCATATGCCCTTGCGCGGCACGCTGGATGAAGACCTGGCCGCCCGCGACTTCACCATCAATGCCCTGGCGCTGGGCGAAGCGGGCATGCTGCATGCCCATCCGCTGGCGCTGCGCGACCTTGCGGACCGCGTGCTGCGCCCGGCATCGCCCACGGCGCTGGCCGACAGCCCGGTGCGGGCCTTTCGTGCCGCGCGCTTTGCCGCGCAGTTTCCCGATTTTTCGGTGCATCCGCAAACGCTGGAACAGATGCGCGCCGTGGCGCAAGGCGGTGCGCTGGCCGACCTGCCCGCCGAGCAGGTGTGCCGCGAAACCCTGAAGGCCCTGGCCGCCCCCTGCCCCGGCCGCTACCTGAAGGTGCTGCACGCGGGCGGCTGCCTGCCGCCATGGCTCGCCGAACTGGCCGGGGCCCATGAAGTGCCCGCCGGACCCGCGCGTTACCACAGCGGGTCTGTGCTGGCTCACGTGGCGCGGGTCATGGACATGGCCGCCGCGCTGGCCGGGTATGCGTCCGGCGCCGGAGATGGCGGGCCAGCGCCCACAGGCTCCACCATGACAGATAGCACGGGCGCGCATGCCCGCCCCGCGCAGCAGCCCCCGCCTGAACTGGTGACCTGGATGGCCCTGTGCCATGACCTCGGCAAGGTGACCACGGCCACGGACGTGCTGCCCCACCACTACGGACACGAGGATCGCGGCGCGCCGCTGGCGCGTGCACTTGGCTTGCGGCTATGCATGCCCACCCGGTTCATCGAGGCGGGCGAAGCGGCGGCCCGGCTGCACATGCGCCTGGCCCGACATGCGGAACTGCGCCCCGGCACGCGGGTGGACCTGTTGCTGGCATTGCACACACGCGGGCTGCTGCCCGCCATGCGATTGCTGGTGCTGGCCGACGGCACCGGCAAGGGCATGGGGACCGGCCCGGACTGCGCGTTGCGACAGCCGGAAGGTACCGCTCCTGCCCTCGCCTTCTCACCGGACGCCGATACGGCTGCCGCTGGGGGCTGGCCTGCCGCTGCCGCCCCCGCTGACCCGCTGGCCCCGTATGATCCGCCCCACATCCCCGCAGCCTGCCTGACCCGGCTGGAAACATTGCGCCAGCGCACCGAGGCCGAGCTTGCCGTGCTGCTTGCCGTCAAGCTGCCGCCGGAGCTTTGCAACAAGGGGGCAGCCTCCGGCGCACACCTGCGTGAACTGCGCAGCATGGCCCTTGCCCGGCTGGATGAACATGCCGGCACGGCGACCGACTGAACGGGCGGGCCGTTCTGCCTGGCCAAGTCGCGCCGTCCGGACAGATTGGACCGTCCGGACAGGTTGGACCGTGCGGGCAGGCATTGCCGACCGGGTGGTCTGATCCGTTCTGGCGTCCGGGCACGCAGTGGGCTGTCGCCGTGCCCTCCCTTCTCCCCCTCCCAGAAAATGCAAAAGGCCCGGCGACATATGCCGCCGGGCCCCGTATGCGTCAGTCTGCGTCGGTTGGATGACCGCTTCGACTAGCCCTTGAAGGCCTTTTCGAAGTTGGGCACAACCTGCTTCTTGCGGCTCATCACGCCGTCGAGCCACACGGACTTGCCTTCGGCCTTCACGCCGAACGCCTTTTCGACCACGGCGGCGTCGTCCGAAACGATCAGCATTTCGGAACCTTCCTTCATGATGTCGGTCAGCAGCAGGAACACCGAGTGACGGCCTTCGCCCTTCACCTTGGTGATTTCTTCGTACAGGCCGGCCTTCACGGGCTCGAGGATGGACAGGTCCACCACTTCCAGCTGGCCGATGCCGACCTTCTTGCCGCCCATGTCGAAGTCCTTGTAGTCGCGGAAGACCAGGTCCTTCATGGACGCGCCTTCAACGGCGGACTTCACCTTGAACATTTCCATGCCCAGGGCCATCACGTCGGCCACGCCCGCGATCTTGGCAAGGGCTTCGACAGCCTTCTTGTCTTCGGGGGTGCAGGTGACGGACTTGAACATGACGGTGTCGGACAGGATGGCGCACAGCAGGCCGCCGGCGATGGCCTTGGGCACTTCGATGCCGTAGAAGTCGTACATCGCCTTGATGACGGTACAGGAGCAGCCCACCGGCCACACCCACATTTCCAGCGGGTTGGAGGTGGTCACGTCGCCCAGCTTGTGGTGGTCGACCACGCCCAGGATTTCGGCGTCGGACAGGTCGGCGGGCAGCTGCGCGCGCTCGGTGGTGTCAACCAGGATGAGCTTCTGGCCAGCCACGGAGGTCACCACTTCGGGGGCCTTCAGGCCGAACTTGCCGAGAACGAATTCGGTTTCGGGGGTGCAGGCACCCTGAGCGACGGCCTTGGCTTCAATGCCGCGCTTGGTCATCAGGTCGGCAACGCCGATGGCGGCGATGATGGAGTCGGTATCGGGGTTCATGTGACCAAGAACAAGAGCTGCCATGTCGGTTTTCCTCCGTTGCATGTGGCATTGGGGTTTGGTGCTGCGAGTAGCTCGCATGCTGCTGCGAAATTGTTTGTGCCAAATAGCACAAACATTCCCGGCTGCCAAGTACCCCCACCCCCGGCACGGTCAATTTCCGGTGACGAATTCGAATCAGATGAATGAAGCCGCCGACGCCGCCAGCAAGGCCAGCGCGAAGGCCACGTAGGCCCGGCGCAGGCGCAGCGCCAGCATGCCGCCCATGGCGCCCACGAACCACACGTGGCCCCAGGCAATGCCGGGCACGGCGGGAAGATGCCCGATATAGTTGGACATCAACTCGATAGTTCCCACAAGCACAAGCAGGCACACGCAAAACAGGCCCAGGTTCAGGGCAAACAGTTCGCCCAGCGAGCGCACCATGATGCGCCACAAGGGCGAATCGCCCTTGCCGGGGTGTTCCGCCACCCTGCCCCAGTGCAGCAGGTCGGTGTACTGCTGGTTGCGCCAGCGGCGGTGCAGGTATTCCACGTGCGCGCCGGCAAGGGCGGCGGGCAGCGTGAGCAATACGGGAATGGCCAGCTGCCCGGCGGATTCCAGGCCGAAGTGCCCGGCAACGCTCAGGGCCAGCAACAGGGAAATGATGGAATTGGGGGGAATGTAGGTGCCGGCGGGAAACAGGTCGAGCCAGAACAGCTCAAGAAAGATGGCGATGTGCATGGAAAGCCCCCACTCGCCGGTCATGACGGCCCACAGAAAGCCGATGGCGAGCGGGCGTTCCAGAAAGCCCAGGTTCAGCGAAAAGCGCAGCAGCGAAAAAACGGCAAAAAAAAAGCGATGGGCAGCGCCAGGGTGAGCACGGGCAGAAAATCCGTCATGACCATCCCTTTATCTGCACCGGTTCGTTGGGCACGCAGCGAAAGTCCAGGGCCACGGAATGGCGGTTGAAGAAGCGCAGACAGGCTTCGTCATCGTCGGAAACGGAAACATGCGCGCACAGCTGTTTCTTGCCGGGGGTGTAGTGCAGGTTGCCGATGTTCAGGGTGCTCATGCCCACGCCTGCGTCGAAGGCGCGGCGGGCGTCGGCGCACGTGGCGAAGAGCACGAGCGTGTCGTGCCCGTCGTCGGTGCGCCCGGTACAGTACTGGGCCAGGGCGTCCACCCGCAGGAAGTGCACCTCCACCCGACCGGGAATGGCCAGCGAGACGATCTGCTGTTGCAGGTCGTCCGCCGCCAGTGCGTCGTTGGCCACCAGCAGGCGTCGCGCGCCGGTATAGGGCAGCCACGCCTCGATGATCTGGCCGTGCACCAGACGGTTGTCTATGCGGAACCAGAGCATGGCCCTACCCGTTCTTGACCCGGCTGCGCAGCAGTTCGCCCGCCGCGACGATGCCCTTGGTGCCAGCGTCGCGCGCATCGCGTGAAAGGGCGGCCAAGTCGCCGTCGCGCCCGCCGAACACCTTGAGCAGCATGGGCAGGTTTACGCCGGTCAGCACTTCCACGTTGCCCTTGCCCAGCAGGGCCAGGCTGAGGTTGGTGGGGGTGCCGCCGAACATGTCGGTAAGGATCATCACCCCGCGCCCGGTATCCAGGCGCTTCACCGCCTCGTTCAGGCGCTTTACCGTTTCGTCCACTTCCAGCGAGACGTCCACGCTGATGGAGGCGCAGTCCTGCACCGGGCCAAGAATGAATTCGGCGGCACGCAGCAATGCCGCGCCGTAGTCGGCGTGGGTCACCAGAATGACGCCGATGCGCGATTCCGGGGCGGCCTGGCCGTCGTCGGGCTTGCTGCCGTTGCCCTTCGCAACGTTTCCTTGCCCCTTGCGGGACTGCCCTGCCTGATGCTGTTCTGTGGTGGACATGCTGGTGCGTCCAGGCCGTGCCTGGTGTGGTTGAAGCAAGGTGCGGGGGACGGCATGCCGTCCGGTGAAATTCCGGTTCGCCGCGCCACGGTGCCCCGTGACAATGCCGCATGGATGGCTGCAAGAATCGGATGCCGTCCGTCCTCGTCGTGCTTTGCCGGTTACGGCGGCCCTGCCGGTCACTGGCAGCGGCTGTCGGTCGCAAGCGGTGGCGACAGGCCACCGACGATGAAGGCGTATCCGTTCGTTCAGCCCAGTTCCATGTGGCGGTGCTCTATCGATACGGCATAATCAGATTTTTTCAAGGCGCGAAGCAGGGCCTCTGCCACCGAGACCGAGCGGTGCCGCCCGCCGGTACAGCCAATGGCGATGGTCAGGCGGTAGCGCCCTTCCGTCTCGTACTGAGGCAGAAGAAAATGCAAAAATTTCAGAAGGTTCGTCAGAAAGGTATCGCCATGGCCCGCTTCCAGCACGTACTTGGCCACCGGCTCGTCCAGGCCGGACAATGGGCGCAGGTCGGGCACGAAATAGGGGTTGGGCAGAAAACGCAGGTCGAAGACCAGATCCGCGTCGGCGGGCACGCCGTACTTGAACCCGAAGGTGACGATGTTGATGCGCAACGAGCGAATGCGCCCCTGGATGGAGCTCCACTTCTTCTGGATGACCCGGCGCAGGTCGTGGATGGAATAGCTGGAGGTGTCCACCACGAGGTCGGCGGTTTCGCGCACCGGCGCAAGGCGCAGGCGCTCCTGCTCCAGGGCCTGTTCCAGCCCCATGCCCTCGCTTTCCAGCGGGTGCGGGCGGCGGGTGGTGGCGTAGCGCCGGTTGAGCACGGCGGGGTTGGCCTCTATGAACACCACCGCGGGGCGCACGCCCATGCCCTGCAACCGCTCCAGGGACTTTTCCAGATTGCGCACGAAATTGCTTTCGCGCAGATCCATGCCCAGCACCAGGCCCTGGTAGTGGGACAGCGCCTCGCGATTCAGGATGGTGACCATCTGCGGGGCAAGGCTGGCGGGCAGGCCGTCCACGGTAAAGTAGCGCAGGTCTTCCAGCACGTTGAGAACCGTGCTTTTGCCCGCGCCGGACAACCCGGTGACGATGATGACGGGAAAGTCGGCGGCGGCCACCGGGCTGCCCGCATCGGCGCCCCTGCCGAGCGGCGCGTGGGCCGTGCCTTCGGGGGCATGGCCCGGGACGGGTGCCGGACCGGATCCCGGGGATGCCGGGGTTGCCCCGGATGTGCCCGGCGCACCGGGCGAATCCGCCGGGGCGAATGCTGTGTCGGGCGGCGTGGCCTTGCTTGGCATGGCTGGTTCCTCTGGCGGCGCTGCGCCGAATGCCGTTGCAGGACGCGTCAGGTGCTGCGCGTGGCGGCTACATGTAGAGGACGCGCGTTACGGCGTGACGACAGCCCACGGCGCCATCCACGGCCTGCCCGCAACGTCATTCATGGCATGCCCCCCGGACAGGCCGTGACGACCGCGGTGACCACAACGGGCACGACGGGCACTGGTCTCAGGTGGTTCGCATGATCGCCCGGAAGGCCTCGCCGTCCTGCGCCTCGATCATGGCGCGGCGAAACTGCGGATCCTTCAGCAGGCGCGAGATGTGGGCCAGAATGCGCAGGTGCATGCCCGCCACCTGTTCCGGGGCCAGCACCAGGAAAAAAAGGTGGCAGGGCTTCATGTCCAGCGCATCGAAGTCGATGCCCGGCACGCTGCGGCCCACGATCACCACGATGTCGCTGATGTTGGCCAGCTTGCCGTGGGGAATGGCCACGCCGTCGCCTATGCCGGTGGTGCCCAGCGATTCGCGGTCGTGCAGCACGCCCAGCGCAACGGCGGCATCCACTTCGGGATGCCGCCGTACCACGGCCTGCACGAGTTCCGCCAGCACCTCTTTCTTGGTGCCGGCGGAGAGCTCGGGCAGGATCAGATCATCGTGAAGATACTCCGAAAGCCTCATGTATGGCGCCTAGACGACCGGATCGATAAGACCGAAATCGCCGTTGCGACGCCGGTAGATGATGTTGACGCGTTCCACCTCGGCGTTCAGGAACACCAGGAACTCGTTGTCGCCCTGGTCGAGCTGCATGGCAGCTTCGTCCACGTGCATGGGCTTGGGGGCGAAGTGGTCGGTGCCGGTGATGGTCCGTTCCTCGCCTTCGCCCACGGTGCCGAAGGTAAACACGTCGATGCCCTTGCCCAGCTTGTCGGACTGCACGGAACGGCGGCGGTCCTTCAGCTTTTCGACCTGCTTGCGCAGCTGCGATTCCAGCTTTTCAAGCACCAGGTCGATGGTGGCGTACATGTCTTCGGACTGTTCGACGGCGGAGAAGGTAAAACCGTCGCCGGCCATCTGCACTTCCGCCTTGTGGCGGAACTTGTCGACGGAAAGGTTCACCTGCATTTCCAGGGCGGACTTGCCGACGAACCGGCCAAGCTTTTCAAGACGGCGGCGGGCGTACTTCTTCAGGTGGTCGGAGGGTTCGAAGTTCTTGAAGGTGAAGGCGATGTTCATACGCTCCTCCTGTGGTGAGAGGGGGAATGCGGCGCGCGGCCCGCACGCTGGGTGCTGCTGCCGGGTGCGCCGCCGGAGACGGATGCCGCCCTGCGCCGGTTGCGGCACGGGGCTCTTGCCGTCAGAACAGTTCCTTCCGCTTGGAAGAGGAGGGAATGTCCATGGCAGTACGATACTTCGCAACGGTCCTGCGGGCAATATTGACTTTGAGCTGATCCTTCAAAATTTCACCGATGCGCTCGTCGCTCAGCGGCTCGCGCGGGTCTTCGTCGGCAATCAGCTTCTTGATCAGCGCCTTGACGCTCTCGGAACCCACCTGGCTGCCGTCGTCCAGTTCCAGCGCGCTGTTGAAGAAGAACTTCAACTCCATGATGCCGTGCGGCGTGGCCACGTACTTGCTGGTGGTGATGCGGCTGACGGTGGATTCGTGCATGCCGATGTCGTCGGCGATGTCCTTCAGGATGAGCGGCTTCAGGCGCGAAACGCCGTCCTCGAAAAAGCCGCGCTGGTACTTCACGATGGATTCCACAACCTTGTACAGCGTGCGCTGGCGCTGGTACAGGCTCTTGATGAGCCAGGAGGCGGAACGCATCTTTTCCTGGAAATATTCGCGCTCGCCCGCAGACGCGGCCGCCGCGGCGGACCGCTCGTACATGGTGCTCAGTTGCAGGTGCGGCAGGCCGTCCTCGTTGAGCATGATGATGAAGTCGTTGTCGTACTTGTAGACGTACACGTCGGGGCTGACGAACTGCGGATCGCCGCCGCCGTAGCTGGCGCCGGGCATGGGGTCCAGGGTCTGGATGAGGTCCAGGTACTCCTTCAGGTCCTCCATGGTCAGGCGGAACTTGCGCAGCAGCGGCTTGTAGCGGCGCTTCTCCAGGTCTTCCAGGTGGTCGCGCACAAGCTCCACCAGCACCTTGTCGCGCGTGTAGCCCAGCATCTCTATCTGCACCAGCAGGCATTCCTGCGCGGTGCGCGCGGCCACCCCCACGGGGTCGAAGCGCTGCACGGCGTGCAGCACGGGGTCCACCTCGCCGGGGGTAGCGCCCGCCATTTCGGCGATGTCGTCCACCGTTGCGTGCAGGTAGCCAGACGAGGCGATGTTGCCGATGATCACCTCGCCGATGTCCTTCTGGCGCTCGGTCAGCGAGGACAGGCGCAACTGCCACATCAGGTGCCCTTCCAGCGAGGGCTTGGCGGCGTAGCGCGCCTCGAACGAGGTCATTTCCTCCGGCAGTTCCGATTCGCGCACCGTGGATTGGCGGCTGGTGCTGGCGAAGTCGCCGAGGTAATCTTCCCAGTCGGCATCGCGGGCGATCTCGCGGTCATAGGCGACATCTGCGGCGGCCTCGGCGGCTGCGTCGCGCGGATCGGCCACCTCTGCCTGGGGCCCCTCGTCCTGGGCTTCTTCCAGAAACGGGTTTTCCAGCATTTCCTGCTGCACCGTCTCGACAAGCTCCAGCCGCGAAAGCTGCAACAGCCGGATGGCCTGTTGCAGTTGCGGCGTCATCACCAATTGCTGGGTGAGCTTGAGCTGTTGCCTGAGTTCCAATGCCATGCGTGGGCAACCCCTATGACTCCGCGCCGAGGCCGAAGGCCTGGCCCGGTAATCCTGCATTCTTGCGTTGAGGCCGAAGAACATGACGACGCGATACGAGGCGCGACGACAAGCAAGAAACGGCCCACTGTGGAAATGTGTTCCCTTCCCCAAGAGGTTAGGCAAACCATGCCACAGAGGCAAGAAGTATGCAACCGCTGGCGCCCATGCGTCGCGATACTCCCGGACGCCTTACGCCCCCCTGCCCACGGCCCCGAAAAGGGGCGGTGGCAACAACGGACACGGCGCCCCCCGCAATGCGGAAGGCGCCGTGAACATGAAAGCCGAGCCGCCGGACATGGCGCATATGGCGCACATGGCGGGGCGCCCCGGACGGGCAGACACGATGTCCCGGACTACAGCGAAAAGCCCTCGCCCAGATACACGTCGCGCGCGCGAGGGTTTTCCACGATGTGCTCGGGGGTGCCTTCCAGAATCACCTCGCCCTGGTGCACCAGGTAGGCCCGGTCGCAGATGTGCAGGGTTTCTCGCACGTTGTGGTCGGAGATAAGCACCCCGATGCCCCGGTTGCGCAGGCCGGTGATGAGTTGCTGGATGTCGTCCACGGCCAGCGGGTCGATGCCCGCGAAGGGTTCGTCCAGCAGGATGAACTTGGGATCGCGGATCATGGACCGGGCAATCTCCAGCCGCCTCCGCTCGCCGCCGGAAAGATGCATGGCCACGGAATTGGCCAGGTGGGTGATGCCGAAGTCCTCCAGCAGCATGTCGCCCCGTTCCTTCTGCTGCGCCTTGGAAAGCCCGGTGTGCTCGAGAATCATCTGAAGATTCTGGCGCACGGTAAGGCGGCGAAAGATCGAGCTTTCCTGCGGCAGGTAGCTCAGCCCCACCCTCGCCCGTTCATGCAGGGGCCAGTCGGCGATGTCGCGGCCATCCAGTTCTACCCTGCCTGAAGTCGGCTTGATGATGCCGATGAGCATGTAGAATGTGGTGGTCTTGCCCGCGCCGTTGGGGCCCAGCAGACCCACGGTTTCGCCCTGGGTCACCGTCAGCGACACGCCGCGCACCACCTCGCGCTGGCCGAACTGCTTGTGCAGGTCTTCTCCGCGCAGCACCGAGCTCACTGGGCAGCCCCCCCGGTGGCGGCATCGCCCTTGGCGTCCTTGGTGTCCTTGGTGTCCTTGGGAGCGGACTTGGCATCCTTGTCGCCAAGGGGGTTCACGTCGCCGGACGAGGTGAACACCGCCTGAACCCGCTTGGTGGAGGTGCCGCGCACTTCACTGCGGTTTTCGCGGGTGTAGAAGGTGATGACGTCGCCCCTGATGCTGTTCTCGCCCTCGTGCAGCACGGGGTTGCCTTCCATGACCAGCACGGCGTTATCCACGGTGTAGGTGGCTTTTTCGCATTCGCCGGTGCGGTTTTCGCGCTTCATGCGCACCTTGCGTTCGGCCACCATGCGGTCGATCTCGCCCGCGTCCATGCCGGACATCCCCGCAGCACCGGATTGGCCAGCCGCTCCGGACGCATCCGCCCCCTGCCCCGCCCCGCCCTTGCCGGGCTTGGCCGCCTTCTTGCGCAGGTGCAGGGTAATCTTTTCGGCCCACATCTCGAAGTCGGGGCGCTGGACGTACACGTCACCCTCGAAGATAACCACCTGGCCCTTGGCGTCGTACTGCATGCGGTCGGACTTGACGGCGGTGGGCACGTCGCGGCGCACTTCCGTGGCCGACTTGGCGTCCGCCGCCATGGCGGGTGCGGAAAAGGTCAACAGCAGCGCCACGCACAGCGCGGAGCGGATGCCGGTATGTCTCATTGCCTGATCTCCTGCTTGGTTGACTTGGAAGCGCCCGCGCCCTGCTGCGCGGCCTTGGCCGTCGGGGCCTTCTGGCCTGATGCCTTCTGGCCCGATGCCTTCTGGTCGGGTGCTTTCTTTTCGGGCGACTTTTTGGCCGGGGCTTTCTGCACGGCCTTCTTCTGGGCATCGGCGCTCTGCGGGGCCGCCTTCGGGACCGCCACATTGCCCGGCACGGGCTGGCCGCCACCGTCGCCCGCACGGGGGGTAAGCAGCATGCTCACGCCTCCGCTGCCGCGCAACACGTCGCTGGTCATGTCCCATTCCAGCCGGGTGGCGTTGCCCGCAAGGCTCTGCCCCTCTATGCGCGCCCCTTCCGGAAAATACATGGTCCGGCTGGTGCCGTTGTACACCATCAGCCGGGCGAACAGATCGTGGCTGTCGTGGGTGGCGTGCACGTCGTCCCACATGCGCATCATCTGCGCCTGTTGCTGCACTTCGCCCTTCTTGGCCAGAATGCGCACCTGCCTGCCGCCGTCCATCTGGTAGACGATGTCGGGGCTATCCACGTCGATGATGTTGTTGCTCTGGCGCAACTGGGCCCAGGTGGCCTTCAGCCGCCACAGTTCGATGCCCTTTTCGCCCTGCACCAGTTCAATGCCCTTCATGGCCACGCCCACGGCCTCTTCCAGCGTGGCGGAATCTGTGGCGCCGCCCGCAATGGCCGTTTCCAGCGCCTTGCGCACCCCGGCCTGCCAGCGCCATGCGGCGGCACCGCCGACAACCAGCGCCACCAGCAGCAGAACCAACAGCGTACGGCGTCTCATGCCTGCTCCGGCCAGCTTTCCAGCATGCGATCCAGCAGCCCCTGTTCGACCAGCAGAAAGCGGATGGCCTCGCGCACGGCGCCGTGCCCGCCGTTGGCGGTGGTCACGTAGCGGGCCAGGGCCTTTACCTCGGGCTGGGCATTGGCCACGGCCATGGGCAGGCCCACCAGCTTCAGCGGGCCGAAGTCCACCCAGTCGTCGCCAAGATAGGCCACCTGCGACCATTCAAGGTTGTGCTTGCGGCGAATGGAGTCGATGCACTCCGACTTGTGCAGGAAGCCCGCGTGGTAGTCTTGGATGCCCAGGCTGCGGATGCGCGCTTCCACCGCGCCGGAGGTCAGGCCGGTGATCACCGCCACGGTGATGCCCGCGGCCTGCGCCAGCTTGATGCCCAGGCCGTCCTGCACGTTGAAGCGCTTGGTCACCCGGCCTTCGTCATCGTAGTACAGGCCGCCGTCGGTCATCACGCCGTCCACGTCCAGCACCAGCAGCGAGATGGAGCGGGCCAGGTCTTCAGCTTGCATACGGCAGGCTCCAGAGGGCGGCAAAGTCGCGCAGCAGCGGGGCCAGCCTGTCCAGCGGCCAGCTGTTGGGGCCGTCGCACAGGGCATGGTCCGGGTCGGGGTGGGTTTCCAGGAACACCCCGTCCACCCCGGCGGCCACGGCCGCGCGGGACAGCATGGGCACGAAGCGGCGGTCGCCGCCGGACGAGGTGCCCTTGCCGCCGGGCAGTTGCACGGAGTGGGTGGCGTCGAACACCACCGGCACGCCGTAGCCCTGCATGATGGGCAGCGAGCGGAAATCCACGACGAGATTGTTGTAGCCGAAGCTGGCCCCGCGCTCCGTCAAAAGGATGCGCTGGTTGCCGGTGGAGCGCAGCTTGTCCAGCGCGGGGGCCATGTCCCACGGGGCCACGAACTGCCCCTTCTTGACGTTGACCACCCTGCCCGTCTGCGCGGCGGCCAGCAGCAGGCTGGTCTGGCGGCACAGGAAGGCGGGAATCTGGAGCACGTCGGCCACTTCGGCCACGGGCTTAGCCTGATCCGGCTGGTGGATGTCGGTGACCACGGGCAGGCCGGTTTCCTGCTTGATGCGGGCCAGCCATTCCATGCCGCGCGCAAGGCCGGGGCCGCGAAAGCCGTCCAGCGAGGTGCGGTTGGCCTTGTCCCACGAACTCTTGAACACGGCGAACAGCCCGGCGGCCTCGGTCGCCTCACGCACGGCGTGGGCGGTATCCAGAGCCAGTTCCAGGCTTTCAAGGGCGCAGGGCCCGGCGAAAATGAACCGGCGCGCCCGCAGGCGCTCGTACAGGGCGTCCGGCGTCATGCCGCCAGCCGAAGCCGGGGCGGCCGGTGATTCGGGGGCCGGGGAGGTGCTGGGTGATTCGGGATGCATGGTTCTCCGTGGCGGATGAGGGCGCGGCGGACCGGCCTGCCTGACCGGATACGGCGGATGTGGCCGCATGGGGTGAGCGCGGGCGGTGCGCTTCGGAAATATGCCGGGCAACTGCTGGGCGGGCGGGCCGGAAACGTCGTGCTCCCCTGCCCCGCCGGACGCTTCTACCATCAGTCGGCACCTTTCGCCACATCGGGTTGGCGATGCTCCCCTGATGGTTGTGACGGTTGATACCGGATTGATGGTGGTTGGTGACCGCTGGATGCCGGTTGGCGCCAGTTGGTGCCGGCTGGTGCCAATTGATGCCAGTTGCTGGTGGTCGCGACGGGCGGTCCATGGTTCGCCATGGGCCGACGATTAACAATGTGACGGAATCGCGCCGCGTCAAGGGGAAGAGAGAGGAAGAGAACGCGCGACAGGCGCGGTGCAGGGGCATCACGCGGCGTGCCCGCCTTCGCCCCTCCCACAGACAGGCAACGCGCCTTCCACCGGGGAAGGCGCGTTGCATCATATCCGTGCGAGTGGGGGGGCGCGTGCCGGTGGCGCGCTACTTGCCCTTCTTGCCGCCCATGGCTTCCTTCTTGGCCGCCTTGATGAATTCGCGGAACAAGGGATGCGGGCGCATGGGGTTGGACTTGAACTCGGGGTGGAACTGGCAGCCCAGGAACCACGGATGGTCGGGCAGTTCCACGATTTCCACCAGTTCGCCGTCGGGCGAAAGGCCGCTGAACACCAGGCCCTTTTCGGCCATGGCCTCGAAGTAGGCCTTGTTGAATTCGAAGCGGTGACGGTGGCGTTCGTCCACGCGCTCGGCGCCGTAGGCGTCCCACGCCCTGGTGCCGGGCACCACCACGCAGGGGTAGGCGCCAAGGCGCAGCGTGCCGCCCTTGTCGCTGGAAGCGTCGCGGCGTTCCACGGCACCCTTGCGGAAGTCGTACCACTCGGTCATCAGGTAGATGACCTTGTTGTCGGTAAGCTCGTTGAATTCTTCGGAGTTGGCGTCGGCCAGGCCCAGCACGTTGCGGGCATATTCAATGACCGCGCACTGCATGCCAAGGCAGATGCCGAAGAAGGGAATCCTGTGCTCGCGCGCGTGGCGGATGGAGCGGATCTTGCCTTCCACGCCGCGATGCCCGAAGCCGCCCGGCACCAGGATGCCGTCGCACCCGGCCAGCTTTTCGGCCACGTTGGCCTCGGTGATCTCCTCGGAGTTCACGTAGCGCAGGTTCACCTTGACCTTGTTGGCCACGCCGCCGTGGATCAGCGCCTCGTGCAGGCTCTTGTACGCTTCCTTGAGGTCCACGTACTTGCCCACGATGCCGATGGTCACCTGCCCTTCCGGGTGCGAGCAGGTGTGGATCAGCGTCTCCCACGACTCCAGGTTGGCGTTCTTGGCGGGCAGGCGCAGCATGATGGCGATCTTCTGGTCGAAGCCTTCCTCGTAGAAGCGCAGCGGCACCTCGTAAATGTTGTCCACGTCCACCGACGAGAACACGGCGTCCTGGTCCACGTCGCAGAACAGGGCGATCTTGCGCTTGAGCTCGGCGCTGATGGCCTTTTCGCAACGGCACAGGATGATGTCGGGCTGGATGCCGATGGAGCGCAGTTCCTTGACGCTGTGCTGGGTGGGCTTTGTCTTGTGTTCGCCCGCGGCCTTCAGGTAGGGCACCAGCGTCAGGTGGACGTACAGGCAGTGGTCCTTGCCGAGGTCGCCGCGCAGCTGGCGGATGGCTTCCAGGAAGGGCAGGCCCTCGATGTCGCCCACGGTGCCGCCGATTTCGATCAGCGCCACGTCGGGCTCGTCCTCGGCAAGGCCGAGGATGGCGTTCTTGATCTCGTCGGTCACGTGCGGGATGACCTGCACGGTGCCGCCCAGGTAGTCGCCCCGGCGTTCCTTGGTGATGACGCGGTTGTAGATGGACCCCGAGGTGTAGTTGTTCTTCTGCGACAGCGACTCGCCGAGGTACCGCTCGTAATGCCCGAGGTCGAGGTCGGTTTCCGCGCCGTCATCGGTGACGTACACTTCGCCGTGCTGGAACGGATTCATCGTGCCGGGGTCGACGTTGATGTAGGGGTCGAGCTTCTGGATGGTTACCTTGAGCCCACGGGCCTTCAGCAGCGCTCCGATGGAGGCGGCGGCCAGCCCCTTGCCGAGCGAGGACAGCACGCCCCCGGTGATGAATATGAACTTGGTCTTCATGAAACTCCTGCCTGAGTGACTGGTTGCTCTCGCTCGCGGCGCGCAGGTCTTGCCGCACGCCCGTTACAGCGCTCGCCCTTCGGTTGACGCGATACGCAAAAAAACGCCATCAGGACCTTATGCCACATTTTCGGCATGAAGGTCAGCCGTTGACGTGATGTACCACTGGAACGTAATATCGACGGTCCCGGCTATCCCCAGCGCACGGCAGCATTGCCGAAGCGCCTGAAACAGCGGGCGCAGGACAGCGGAAACGGTTCGGGCACGGCCCCCGTTTCCGCGGTGTCGTTCAGGCGTCCGAAAACTTTTCCGGCCACTTTCGCGGAAACGTCCTTGACGGGCAGGCCCCATCCGGGCATGCGTCCCCACAGGTCTCAAGGACATGGGGCATGCCCCGACATGTTTCGGGACATGTCCGGCGACAACCGGACGGCGCAGCGCTGACGAGTAGCTAGTCGAGGCACATCCCCCTGTCAAGACTGTCAGGACAGACAAGAAACCCATCGAGGAGCAGCGCATGGCGCAGGTGAACACGCTGGTCATCACCGGCTACGGCACGAACTCGCACGAGGAATCGGCCCACGCGGCCCGCCTTGCCGGCGCAGACCGGGCCGATGTGGCGCATTTCGCCGACATCGTGGCCCGCAGGATCAGGATCGAGGACTACAATTTCATCGTCTTTCCCGGCGGCTTTCTGGACGGGGACGACCTGGGCGCGGCCCATGCCGCCGCACAGCGCTGGCTGCACCTTTCCGACGCCGACGGGCAGGCCCTGCTGGACCGCCTGAAGGAATTCGTGGCCCGGGGCGGCCTGGCCATCGGCATCTGCAACGGCTTTCAGCTGCTGGTAAAGCTGGGCCTGTTGCCCGCGCTGGACGGCAAGTACTTCGAGCGGCAGGTGTCGCTGGGCCACAACGATTCGGCCCGCTACGAAGACCGCTGGGTGACCCTGAAGGTGAACCCCCAGAGCCCCTGCGTGTTCACCAGGGGCATCGACACCTTGTACGTGCCCGTGCGCCACGGCGAAGGCAAGCTGGTGCCGCTGGACGACGAGGTGATGCGCCGCCTGGTGGCCGAAAACCTGGTCACCCTGCAATACGCCCACCCGGAAACCGGCGAGGTTACCATGGAATACCCGTGGAACCCCAACGGTTCGCCGCTGGGCATCGCCGGGCTGACCGACCCGTCCGGTCGCATCCTGGGCCTGATGCCCCACCCCGAAGCCTTCAACCACCCCACCAACCATCCGGGCTGGACGCGGGGCGAGCCTGCAACGCTGGGCACCGTGCTGTTCGAAAACGCGGTACGCCACCTGCGCGGCCAATAGTTCGAAACGGTCGCGGGGCGAGCCTGCAACGCTGGGCACCGTGCTGTTCGAAAACGCGGTACGCCACCTGCGCGGCCAATAGACCGAAACAGCCCGCAGGCACCGCCAGATATCCGCATGCAACGCGGGAAGGGAATGCACGCATCCCCTTCCCGCGCTTTTCTTGTGCCCGCCGGGCACCTTTTCAAGCCGGGACCGGGGCGATATAGGCAGATAGACGGGGCGGGGTGAGGGCTCGGCGCAATCCGGCCCGTACCGGTTCCGGCAGGTTCCCCGGTCCCCTTTGATTCGCTATTTCCAATTGGTCCGTCAGCCCGACAGACCCGACAATTCCAAAGGAGGCGCACGCCATGATTCGCTGCCATGCCTGCGGCGCCGACGCCTCCACCGGCTGGGTGCTCGGCTTCGTGCCTTCGCCTGACAGCCTGAAGATGGGCCTGTGCCGCCAGCACGACACCCCGGACAACCGCAAGCTGGTCAAGACGGCATGGCGCGCCCTGATGGAGCGTGAGATACGCGCCATGAACGAGCTTTCCGGCCACAAGGCGGGCGCGGTGCTGCGCTGGCGGCTGGACATCGCGTTCATCGACGGGGGTACGCTGACCCACGACTGCCTTGAATGCATCGCCACCCCGCAGGGCACCTTGCAGGTGCTGCTGCCGGACGGCGTCCTGCGCTTCTACCCCCTGCCCCAGATTCGCCGCTACGACCTGCGCCCCGTGCCCGCTCCGGCTGCGGACAAGGCGTAGTCCCGCGCGGGCACTCGGTCCATCCCGACCCCCCGCACCGATTCGCCATCGCCGGACCGTTCAACCGGGCCCCGCCCCACCGTTCAACAGTGGGCAGGTGATTCCTTACCGTTCCCCATTGCTCGCTCTGCCCCCCTGCCATTCCGTGCCCGAGTTGACAGGCCCGCCCCGCGGATGCATATGCAAGCGCTTGCAAACGCTGGCCCGTGCGGCCACCGCAACCGACAACCACGGAGACGCCATGTACGCCGACGCCGCCACCGAAGCCGCCGTGAATGCCTTCATTGCCCAATGGACCGCCGGAGAAGACGGCGCGGGCGTGCTGCCCGTGTTCGTGGCCCTGTGCGAGCACCTGCACACCCATGATGGCGCGGTGGCGGAATTCGTCAGCCGCCCCGGCGTCAGCCATTCGTTGCGCGGCACCTTTCCCGGCTGGGCCGCCCGCCCGCTGGCCGTGCTGGTGGACGTGATCGACGACGACCCCGCCGCGCGCTGGCTGTCGGTGTGCTTTCACGACGATTCCCTGACCGACCCGGAAGAGCGCGGCGACTGGATTCCCACCGGCCTCAACGGCAACGACGCCCGCTGCTTCAACCTGGAAGACGGCGACGAAGAGTTCATGCACTACGTGAAGGAACGCATTTCCGAAGCCTTCGCCCACTGCCGCGCCAACGCGTAACTCGCCACCTCGCCAGGCTTTTTGCAAAACGAACGTCCCCCGCTCGCAGCCGCGAACGGGGGACGTTTTCTTTCATGCGCAGGGTCGACGTTACGCGAAGTCGGGGTCGATGGCCGCCCTGCCATTGTCCAGCATAACCTTCAGAAAGCGCACGGTGCGCTCGTCCACCGGCACGATGGGAAAGTGCTGCATGCACGAGTCGCACTGGGCCATGGAGGGTTGGGTGGGGCTGATCAGCGGCACCTGGCGGCGGCAGTGCGGACAGGGGTAGAAGAAGATCACTTCCAGCCCGTCGGGGCGCACCGGATTGAGGGGCTTGCGGCTCTTGCCTTCCTGCCCGTTGTTCCCGTTCCTGTTGTCACCGGCCATCTATGCAGCCTCCGTGTCGCCGTCGTTCTCAAGCAGGGATGCGCCGGTCATCAGTTCCGGCGTGTCCACGCCCCACAGGCCGAGGATGGTGGGGGCGATGTCCCCCAGCCTGCCATCGCCGCGCAGGCGCAGCGCGCGCATGCCGTCGGGTTGCGACGCATCGCGCTCCGCCACCACGCAGTGCACCCGGTTGGTGGTGTGCGCGGTCTGCGGGTTGCCCGTGGAATCCAGCAGCTCTTCCGCGTTGCCATGGTCGGCGGTGACGATGAGCCGCCCGCCCGCACCCAGCACCGCTTCCGCGATGCGGCCCACGCAGGCGTCGACGGTTTCCACGGCGGCAATGGCCGCCGGGATGATGCCTGTATGGCCCACCATGTCGCAGTTGGCCAGGTTGCACACCACCAGCTGGTAACCGCCCTGCCGCCATTCCTCCAGCAGCAGGTCGGTGACCTCCACCGCGCTCATGGCGGGCTTGAGGTCGTAGGTGGCCACGTCGCGCGGGGAGGCCACAAGGCGGCGTTCCTCGCCGGGGAAGGGCTCTTCGCGGCCACAGTTCAGGAAGTAGGTGACGTGAGCGTACTTTTCCGTTTCCGCGATGCGCAACTGGCGCAGTCCCATGGACGACACCACCTCGCCGAGGGTCATGGCCAGGTTGTCCTTGCCGAAGGCCACGGGCACGTCGAAGCTGGCGTCGTAGCCGGTCATGGTCACGAAGCCGGAAAGCGCGGGGCGCCTGCCGCCGTCCGCCTCGCGGTCGAAGCCGTCGAAGGCGGGGTCGATGAAAGCGCGGGTCAGCTGGCGGGCGCGGTCCGCCCGGAAATTGAAGAAGAACACGCCGTCGCCGTCGGCCACCCGGCCCACGGGCGCGCCGCCTTCCGCCACCACGCGGGGGGTGACGAATTCGTCGGTCTCGCCCGCAGCATAGGCCGCGCGCACGACATCGGCCAGCGAGCCGCCCGGCAGCGAGGCCGCCTCGACCAACGCGCCCTTGCCGCCTGTCGGGCCAGACGGACCAGACGGGCTGGTAAGGGCCGTCCAGGCCAGCGCGTTGCGCTCGTAGCGCTTGTCGCGGTCCATGGCGTAGTAGCGCCCGGTCAGGGTGGCGATGCGCCCCCAGCCCGCGTCACGCAGGATGGCTTCAAGGTCGGCCACGTAGCCCGCGCCGCTGGTGGGCGAGGTGTCGCGCCCGTCCAGAAAGGCATGCACCAGCACGGGCACGTTGCGGGCCTTGGCCGCCTCCACAAGGGGCCGCAGGTGGCGGATGTGGCTGTGCACCCCGCCGTCGGAAAGCAGGCCCATCAGGTGCAGCCGCCCGCCGGACGCAACAAGTGCTTCCAGCAGGCCGCACAGCGCGGGATTGCCGGCAAGTTCGCCGGTTTCCACGGCCATGTCGATGCGGGTCAGATCCTGATAGACCACCCGGCCCGCCCCGATGTTCATGTGGCCCACTTCGGAGTTGCCCATGAACCCGGCGGGCAGGCCCACGTCTCGCCCGGAGCAGGCCAGCGTGGTGCGCGAGGGCAGCGCCGTGAGCCGGTCGAGGTTGGGGGTGCGCGCCAGCGACACCGCGTTGCCCAGTCCGGCGGGGGCAATGCCCCAGCCGTCCAGGATCAGCAGCACCGTGGGTGTCAGCCCCTGCCCCTGTTTTGAGCCCTGTTGCCCTTCCCGCCCCGGCGTGCTCACTGGTCGTCCCCTTCCGGGGCCTTGGGCGCGGCGGGCTTGCGGGTGCGCGCGCGGGGCTTGGGTTCCTCGGCGTCCGCATCGGCGGACGAGGTGGCCGCGCGCTTGGCGGTAACGGCGGCGGCGCGGGCGCCAGCCACCTTGCCCGCCATGCGGCGCACGCCGCTGTGGGTGCCCGCCGAGGTGGTGGCTGCCTCCACCGGCGGGGCCAGCTCGCGCCCGTCATGCAGCACCGGCGCGTCGGACCACAGGCTTTCCAGGCGGAACATTTCACGCACCGGGGTCTGGAAGACGTTGATGATCACGTCGTTGCAGTCGAGCAGGATCCACTGCCCGGCCTGATAGCCTTCCATGCGCAGGAATTCGATCTTTTCGTCGTCGCACATGCCCAGCACGTGGTCGGCCAGGCCCTGCGCGTGGCGCACGGAACCGGCGGTGACGATGATGATGGATTCGGCAAAGGCGTTCATGCCCGCAAGGTCCAGGGCCAGCACGTCGCGGCCCTTCTTTTCTTCCAGCCAGCCCACGAAGGTGGCTACCTTCTCGGCGGTGGGGATGTCCTTGAACTTCTTTTCGATGGGTTTCATGCGGTGTCCTGTGGTCCGGCCAACGCGCGGCGCGGCCCGTGTGTTCGTATGCATGCGGCGGAAGGTCCGCCGATGGCGTCATGTGAATGAGACGTACGTGAATGCGTTGTACATAAATGCAATGTACATGGATGCAATGGCCGTGAATGCGCTGTCCGGCGGCATCCGCCGTTCGGCCTGCCCTGCCCCGGATTGCCTGCGGCAGGCGGAGCGGATGGCCGACGGTGTTACCCCTTGTCCTGTGCGTTGCCACCGTGGACCGGCAGCAGCACGGATTCCAAAGGCCGCTTGGGCACGCGGTGGGTGCCGTCCGCGTCGCGGTGATAGCGGATGTCGCCATCCGCGCCCACGGTGTCCAGCACGCGGGTTTCGGCGGGCACGCCCAGCGCCAGCACAAGCACAAGGTCCAGTTCGGCATGGGGGGGCGTATCCATGCCAAGGGCCGCGCGCACGCCGTCGCGGTCGAACGCGCCGATCATGCAGCAGCCAAGGCCCAGCGCCTGCGCACCCAACTGGATGGTCTGGGCCGCGATGCCAAGGTCGATTTCCGGCGTGGGCGCCCCCTTCCTGTCGCACAGCACGGCGATGTACGCCGCCGGGCGCTCGCCGGAAACCGGCCCCCCCCAGTCCTTCAGGTAGGCGGCCCAGCGCAGGTGCGGAAACACGGCACCATTGCGCGCCCCATCGGCGCACACGGCATAGCGCAGGGGCTGGCGGTTGGCCCCGCTGGGGCACACCCGCGCCGTGTCCACCAGCGCGTGCAGCGTGGACAGGGGCACGGCCACGTCCTCACGAAAGCGGCGGCAGGTGCGCGCGGCGCGTACGCACTGGGCAAAGGCGGCAAATTCGGGGGACTGGACGAAAGAATGCGGCACGGTCATGGTGCGAATTTCCTGCGGAATGGCGTGGCTGGCTGTGCAGCGTGAACGGGCCAAACGAGCCCGATGGATCACCCGTTCACTGTCCAAACATTCCATATACCGCATTCCCCAACGCTCCGCAAATGCGCGCACGCGGCGCCTGCCGGTAAACCGGGACGAAAGGCGGGCCGGGCACCCGCCCCGGAACATGCCCGGCAAGCCGAAACAGGCAGCCCGGCCTTGCAGCGATTTGCCCCGTCCGGGCGGTGCCCCGCCGCCTCGTCGTTTCCCATCCCGTTCTCTACCCTCATGCTCGTGCATCCGCATGTCACCGGCCCGCGACACGCAAGCCTCGCACCAGCCCGGCATCCTTGACCGCATCGGGCAGTTGGGGCACAAGTTGGCCTTGCCCGACATGTGTCGCACGGGCCGCCCGCGCCAGCGCGCCGCGCGGCACCGCCTGCGGTGAACCCGAGAGGAGAGCCCCATGATTTTCGACGTCGACCGCGAGACGCTCCCGCGGGAGGAGCTGGAAGCGCTGCAACTGCGCAGGTTGAAGAATCTCTGCGAGCGCGTCTACGCCAACGTGCCTCACTACCGCCGCCGGTTCGAAGAGGCGGGGGTGACCCCGGCGGACATCAAGCGGCTATCCGACGTCACCCTGCTGCCCTTCACCGAAAAGCAGGACCTGCGCAACAACTATCCCTTCGGGCTGTTTGCCGTGCCCAAGGACACCATAGTGCGGCTGCATGCCTCCAGCGGCACCACCGGCAAGGCCACCGTGGTTGGCTACACCAAGCGTGACCTGGACAACTGGGCCGAGCTGATGGCCCGCAGCCTGGCCGCCGCCGGGGTAACCCGCCGCGACCTCATCCACAACGCCTACGGGTACGGCTTGTTCACCGGGGGCCTTGGCGCGCACTACGGGGCGGAACGCCTGGGCGCCACGGTCATTCCCGTGTCCGGCGGGGCCACCAAGCGCCAGGTGCTGCTGCTGCGCGACTTCGGCGCCACGGTCATCTGCTGTACCCCTTCGTACAGCCTGTACCTGCACGAGGCGGCGGAAGAAGCGGGCATCGACCTGCGCGAACTGCCCTTGCGCATCGGGGTGTTCGGCGCGGAGCCGTGGTCCGAGGAAATGCGCGCCGAAATCGAGACCAAGCTCGGCATCGACGCCCTGAACATCTACGGCCTGTCCGAAATCATGGGCCCCGGCGTCTCCATGGAATGCGTGGAAGCCAAGTGCGGCATGCACATCTACGAAGACCATTTCCTGCCGGAAATCATCGACCCGGTGAGCGGAGAAGCCCTGCCCCCCGGCGCCACCGGCGAACTGGTCATCACCACCCTGACCAAGGAAGGCATTCCGCTGGTGCGCTACCGCACCCGCGACATCACCTCGCTGGACTACACCCCCTGCGCCTGCGGCCGCACCCACGTGCGCATGCGCCGCGTGACGGGCCGCAGCGACGACATGCTGATCATCCGCGGGGTGAACGTGTTCCCCTCGCAGATCGAGTCCATCCTGATGGAAACCGAGGGGCTGGCCCCGCACTACCAGTTGCTGGTCACCCGCGAAGGGAACCTGGACAACATGGAGGTGCAGGTGGAGGTTTCCGAGGAATTCTTCTCGGACGAGATCAAGAACCTGCAACGCCGCGAAGCCCGGTTGCAGAAGACCATCAAGGAATTCCTGGGCGTCACCGCCAAGGTGCGACTGGTGGAGCCGCGCTCCATCCAGCGTTCCGAGGGCAAGGCCAAGCGCGTCATCGACATGCGCGAAAAGTCGTAGACGCGGCACGCAAGATTACGAATGCGAAAAGGGGGCTTCGGCCCCCTTCTTCTTTGCGCGACAATAGCTGCGTCCGGTATAATCTCACAATGTCGGTCAGTCTTCGCCCTGGGCTTCTTTCTGCTCGTGCAAGCGCTTGTTTCGTCTGTACGTCATGGTTTCCGTCATGCCCCCCCAGATACCTGCCGCGCCAACTGCGAAAAAAACGGCTGCGGGTCCCCAGTCACCCTTCCTGACATACGCGATGACCAGACACAGCCCCGCAAGCCCCATCAGGAAATGCGACAATATGTAGTTCCGCTGCACCGGCAGCGGAATCCACGGGTCAAGTGCATACAGATCAAGGTGCAGACTGCGTTCCCCGTCTTTCATGTATTGCGGAGGCATGTATTCCGCGATTTTTCGCGATGCCGCTCCCCCAATGAACGCGGCTGCCAGAAACAGCAGGATGAACCCCCAGAACATAAAAAAATTCAGGGTGTCGTGAAGGTCCAGAATGCCGTTTCCGAGAAAATGCCAGCCGGTGTGAATTGATATTCCCACCTTGCCTCCTCACGTCCGCAGGCTTCGCAAATAGCGGACAAGACTGACTATTGTAAAATAGGTCATTAGGGACGCAAAAAACAATGCAAATACCATCGCATTGAAATTGCCTTCGATATAAAATTGCAAGACCATAAGAAATTGCGAAAACGCAATAATTGCAAGGCCTGCAACATACTGCCTTCTGAGCGACAGAGGAACCCTTGCGTCAAAGGCTATGGAATGAACGTACATTCTGTACGATCCGTCATCCAGAGACGCAGGACATATTTCACGTATTTTTCGCACTGTTGCTGTATCGAAAAATCCCCCTATAACAAATATGATTGCACTCAGCATGTAGAATACGGAGTCCAACGAATCATACGACATCCGGATGTCTCCTTGCGGCGTATGTCTGGGTGGCGGCACAGGCATGCATAACGCCCCCGCGCCAACGAACGGCAATGCCTTGTTCCATACAGGAGAACTCAAGGCCTGCAAACGGCAACGGCGGGGCAACCTTGCTTCAAGGTCGCCCCGCCGTTGGATTTTTGCGTTTTTTCGTGCCAGCTACTTCTTGGGCCGGATGTGCGCAAGCACACGGTCGCGGGCCTCGCGCGAAGCTTCCGTTTCCAGTTCGTCCAGTTCGTCGCGGTCGGCAAAACGGATGGCTCCGCAGGGGCACATTTCCGCGCAAGCGGGGCCAAGGCCCACGGCGCGTCGCCCGGCGCACAGGTCGCACTTGCGCACGGCCACGCCCCGGTCGGTGGCGAAAAAGGCGGCATAGGGACACGCAATGACGCAGTTGCGCGTCTCGCAGCCCCGGCAGAGCATGGGTTGCAGCACCACCGCCCCGTCACGGTCGCGCATCAGCGCGCCCCGGTTGCACACCTTCATGCAGTGGGCGTGTTCGCAGTGCTGACAGTAGATGGGAATCATCTGGCCGTCGCCCGTGCGGGCCATGGCGATGCGCGGCGTGTCGTACAGAAAGCCGCACACGGCCTCGCATGTTTCGCAGCCGATGCACTTGCTGTAGTCGATATGCAGGGTCTTACCCCTGCCGTGGCATTCCGACATGGCGCGCTACCTCTGCTCGCTGGGGGCGCCGGGGCGCGTTATGACGTCGGCGTCGTAATTGTATTCATTTTCGCGGTGCTGGGCCTTCAGGTCCAGCCAGTTGGTCAGCGAACGCGCGGCGCGTAGGCCGCTGTACACCGCCTTGCCGATCTTGCTGGGGCCTGTCAGCACGTCACCCGCCACAAAGACGTTCTCTATGCTGGTCATGTGCAGCCAGCGCACTTCGCCCTTGCGCACGTTTTCCAGCCCCAGTTCCTTCTGGAACGGCGGGGTGGGAATTTCGCCGATGGAGGTGACGATGACGTCGGCGGGCAGCACTTCGGTCTCGCCGGTATTGGCGTCGGACATCTCCATGGCCGCCACGTGCTGGCCGGTTTCATCGGCCACGATGCGCAGCGGGGTGCGCCGTTCCAGCCATTCGCAGCCCACGTCGATGAGCCGGTCCACCTCGTAGCTGCCCGCAGGGGCTTCCTTCTTGGTGCGCCGGTACACCATGACCACGCGCTTTGCCCCAAGTGCTTTGGCGCTGTGGGCCACGTCCATGGCCGAATGCCCGGCGCCCACCACCACCACGGTGCGCCCTTCCACCGGCGGCACGGAAACGTTGCTGGTGGCGTACTTCACCGCGCGGATGGGGAACAGGAACTCCAGGCCGGAATAGACGCCCTTCAGCTGCTCGCCGGGTATGCCCAGCTTGCGCGACTTCCACGCGCCGCTGCAGATGATCACCGCGTCATGTTCTTCCACCAGTTCGCCAAGGCCCCGGATGTCGCACGAGAAATGGTCGCCCTCTTCCTCGTGCAGGGGGGCGCTGCAACATATCTTGGTCTTGTTGTGGAAGTTGACCCCGAACTTGCGCGACAGGATGAACACCCCGCGCTGGATGCGGTCCGCCGGGATGCGGTGGCCCGGAATGCCGAACAGCATCAGGCCGCCGGGCTTGGGCAGCTTGTCGTAGACCTCTACCTGATAGCCCAGGCAGCCCAGGTACCCGGCGGCGGCAAGGCCCGAAGGCCCGGCCCCGATGATGGCGACACGCCGCCCGTTGGGCGGTGCGGGTTCTTCCCGCATGAAGGCGAAATTCATGGCGTTGGACATCGATGCTCCACGGTGCTTGCCGTGCGCCGGGCCGCGAAGTGCGGCGCGCGCAGCGTGCGTGTTCAATATAGCCATGGGGGCTGCTTCCGCAAGCGGTCGAGAAAGGCCACCCGCGCCGGGGCCCGGGTGCGAGCGGCAATGCCGCGCCACCGTCCCGCATCCGCATGCGCGCGCCGTCCATCCGGCACCGGCCAGTCCGCACCCGGCTTGTCAACAGCCCGCCGGGGATGCTATCCACCTTCAATGACTGCAACGGCAGGGCGAACCGGCCTGCTTCACCCCGCAAAAGGATTGTCGCCATGAAAGTGGAACAGATTTCCGTATTTCTCGAAAACAAGGCCGGGCGTCTGGCCGAGGTAACCCACACCCTGGCCGAGGCGGGCATCAACATCCGCGCCCTGTCGCTGGCCGACACCTCGGACTTCGGCATCCTGCGCCTGATCGTGCACGACCACGAAAAGGCCAAGGCCGCGCTGAAGGAAAAGGGGTTCACCGTGGGCCGCACCTCGGTGGTGGCCGTGGAAGTGCCCGACCATCCCGGCGGTCTCGACAGCATTCTGCAACTGCTGAGCACCCGTGGCGTCAACGTGGAATACATGTACGCCTTCGTGCAGCAGAACGGCACCAACGCGGTGCTCATCTTCCGCTTCGACCGCACCGACCAGGCCATCGAAGTGCTGAACGAGGCGGGCATCCCCGTCATTCCCGGCGACAAGCTGTACCAGAACTAGGGCTGCCACGGTTCCCTTTCCCTGACCGGATGGGGCCGGGTCCGGTTGCTGCCGGTCCCGGCCCTTTTTGCATGGTGTTCCGGCGTTGCCCGGACAAATGACACGGCCCGCGCCCCCCTGCCGTGACGCCGGTCACGGAATGCCTGCTGGCGCGGTGTACGGTGGCGCGCACGGGTTGTTCGCCGCTTCCGCCGCACCGCACGGGCACCCTTTCGATGCACGGATCGCCGGTCACCCGTTACCGCCGGACGCCCTTTCCTTTCGTCAACCCGCGCCCCACGGAGTTTCGCATGCAACGCCTTTCCGCCTGTTCCCTCGACTGTCACGGGGCCTGTTCGCTGGTGGTGCACCTGCCGGACGAAGAAGCATCCGTGCATGACGACCCCGCCGGGGGCGTGCGTGTTTCCGGCAACCCCGACCATCCGTTCACGCGCGGGGTGGTCTGCGTCAAGGGACGGGCACTGGCCGCCCGCCGCCTGAGCCCCGACCGCATTACCACGCCGCTGGTGCGCGGCGCGGACGGCGCGCTGCACCCGGCCACCTGGGACGAGGCGCTGGCCCTGTGCGCGTCGAAGCTGGACGCCCTGCGTGACACGCCGGAATCCATCTTGCACCTGCGCGGCTTCGGCTACCGGGGCGCGCTGGCGGAAGCCAGCAATTATCTCTTCAACAGCCTGGGCGCGGCCCGCAAGCGCGGATCCTTGTGCGACGGCGCGGGCGATGCCGCCTGCGAGGCCGACTTCGGCGCGCCGGACCACAATGACAGCGACGATCTGGCCAACGCCGCCGCCATCGTCAACTGGGGCAAGGACCTGGCCCGGTCCTCGCTGCATCTGGGGCTGATGGTGCGCGACGCCCGCAGGCGCGGCGTGCCGGTGCTGACCATCTCTCCCGGCGGCGACGACAACGACGCTTTCACCGATGCCCGCATCCGCATCCGCCCCGGCGGTGACCGCTTTCTGGCTGCTGCGGCCATCCGCCGCCTGCTGGCCGAGGATGCCGTGCCCCGGACCATCAGCGAACGCACGCGCGGTTTCGAACACTTCCGGACCATGCTGCTGGCAACCAGCGAAGCGGACCTGCTGGCCGCCTGCGACGCCACCGCCGAAGACCTGGACACCTTGTGCCGGTGGATGCGCCGCGAGGCAGGCAACGGCGGCCCCACGGCCAGCCTGCTGGGCTGGGGGCTGCAACGCTACCTGCGCGGCGGCGAGAGTGTGCGCTTCATCAACGCGCTGGTCATGCTGTCCGGCAACATGGGCGTTTCCGGCGGCGGCGCGTACTACGGCATTTCCTCGGGCCGCAGCCTCGACCTTTCGTGGAGCAAAAAGGCGGGCACGCCCGCCCGCACCTTCCTGCTGTCGCACCTGGCGCAGGAACTGGCACAGGCCGACCCGCCGGTGCGCTTCCTGTGGGTGGACGCCTTCAACCCGGTGAACCAGTCGCCCGACGCACCGGCCCTGGCCCGCGCCGTGGAGGCCATCGACTTCACCGTGGTGGTGGAGGCCTTCCTGACCGACACCGCCAGCCGGGCCGACGTGGTGCTGCCCTGCGCGCTGGTGCTGGAGCGCGAGGAAATCTTCGGCTCCGCCTACCACAACTACATCGCCTATGCCGCGCCCGCCTGCCCCATGCCCGGCGCCGTGCGCCACGACTTCGACATCGCGCGCGGGGTGGCCGAACAACTGGCGCGGCCCATCCCCTTCCCGGACCGGGAGGACGTGCTGCGGCAGGCCCTGCGCTCGCCCCACATTGAAGCATCGCTTGAAGAATTGAGGGCCACCGGTTGGACAAAAGCCAAGCGTAGTTCCGTGGCGTGGGAAGGCCTGCGTTTTGCCCATCCCGACGGGCTGTACCACCTGCCAGAGGCCCTGCATCTGGATGGCGCAGCCGCAGCCGTACAGGATGGCGCATCGCCGGGCGACTATCCCTTGCACCTGCTGACCCTGCTGGCCCCGGACTACGTGAACTCGCAGGTGGGCTTGCCCGGTCGCCAGCCCGACGCCGCCCCCATCACCGTGCAGGTGGCGCCGGAATGTCCCGCCCTGTCCGCACTGGACCTGGACCGCCCCGTGTTCATCGTCTCGCCGCATGGCCGCATGCCCGTACAGGTGCAGACCCGGCCCGGCATCCACCCCCGCACCGTCATCATGCCGCGCGGCGGCTGGCTGGCCCATGGTCGCTCGCCCAATGCGCTCATCGCCCCGCTGTCCACAGACATGGGCGACGGGGCTGCGTATTATGAGCAGCGGGTGCGGCTGGAGAATTAAGGCCTGTTGGCGCTATGGTCCTTTTGCCATCTGCCTGCGTCAGAATGTTTTTTATTCCGGTCGAATACCACCAGAGTATACTCCCTCCATAAAAAAACCATTCTTCCTTGGCAGAGAACAAAAAACCTCATAGCGCTAGCAGGCCGTCAAAAGGCAGCCAAACCGTTTGACACTACTCTTGTGAAACATTTTTTGGGGAGGCGATAGGGGGTCTCCCCTTCCCCCGGTTCTCCTAGAGCAACACCAACCGGCTTGCCACGGGCATGCGCCAGCCGGTGCCGAAGGCGCGGTCGGTAACCTTCAGGCCGGGGGCGGCCTGCCGCCGCTTGAATTCGGAAATGCGCACCAGCCGCAGCACGTTGTCCACCACGGCGGGGTCGAAGCCTTCGGCCACCACGGCGTTGCGGTCCATGTGATGCACCACGCAGCATTCCAGAATGGCGTCCAGCACGTCGTACGGGGGCAGGCTGTCGGTGTCCTTCTGATCGGGCCGCAGTTCGGCGGAGGGGGCCTTGTCCAGGATGGCCGTGGGAATCAGGTCGTACCCCGCCTGGGCGTTGCGCCAGCGGCACACCCGGTACACCAGGGTCTTGGGCACGTCGGCAATGACCGCAAGGCCCCCGGCCATGTCGCCGTAGATGGTGCAGTAGCCCACGGCCAGTTCGGACTTGTTGCCGGTAGTCAGCAGCACCGCGCCCGACTTGTTGGACACGGCCATGAGCAGGTTGCCCCGGATGCGCGACTGGATGTTTTCCTCTGTCACGTCGCGCGCCGTGCGGCCCAACGCGCCGAACACCGGGGCCAGCGCCGCGTCGAAGCCCTCCATCATCGGGCCGATGGGCACCGTGTGCACCGCATCCACGGACAGGCCCAGATTGCGGGCCACGGCCAGCGCGTCGGTCACGCTGCCTTCGCTGGAATGGGGCGAGGGCATCAACAGCACCCGCAGGTTTTCCGGCCCCAGCGCATCTGCCGCGACAGTCGCCACCAGCGCTGAATCCACCCCGCCGGAAAGGCCCAGCACCGCGCCCGTGAACCCGCACTTGCGGGCGTAGTCGCGCGTGCCCATGACCAGCGCCTGCCACACCTGCGCCTCCGGCTCCGCAGGGTCCGGGCAGATGGAGCCCGTACCCGCCGCAACATCCACCAGCACCGTGTCTTCCTCGAACGGGCGCCCGCGCGCGATGAGATGCCCCACCGCGTCAAAGGCCACGCTCTTGCCCGCGAACAGCAAATCGTCGTTGCCGCCCACCTGGTTGGCGTACAGCACCGGCACCCGGTAACGCGAGGCAACGCGCGACAGCATGCGTTCGCGCACCGCCTGCTTGCCCAGCGTGAACGGCGAGGCCGACAGGTTGATGATGGCGTCCACCCCCGCCAGCCCAAGGTCCGCCACCGGGTCGGTCTCGTACTGGCGGTGTTCCTGCCAGAAGGTCTTGTCGTTCCAGATGTCCTCGCACACGGTGACTCCCAGCCGCCAGCCCGCCACCGTCACCGCGCCGCAGTTCACCCCCGGCTCGAAGTACCGGCGCTCGTCGAACACGTCGTACGTGGGCAGCAGCACCTTGCGCGTGGCCACCGTTACCGTGCCCTCGTGCAGCAGCACCGCCGCGTTGTGCAGCCGGTTGCCCACCGGCGTGGGGTTGGGCACCGGAGCGCCCACCAGCACCGGCGGCGCATCCTTCAGCCGCTGCGCCAGCGCCTCAAGCGCCTTGCGGCAGCCCGGCACGAAGTCGCTTCGCAGCAGCAGATCGCGTGGCGGGTACCCGCAGATGGCCAGCTCCGGCGTGACGCACAGCCCCGCACCCCGCGCCGCCGCATCACGGACCGCCGCCTCGATGCGCGCCGCATTGCCCGCCACGTCGCCCACCACCATGTTCAACTGCAACAACGCGATGTTCATTGATGTTCTCCGGAATGACAGCGGCTGGGATGGACCTCGGGGAGAGGGGAGAAAACTTCTGGAAAAGTTTTCTCCCCTCTCCCCGAACCCCTCTCCCCTCTTTCAAAACGTTTTCATTGGGGTGCATACTGGCAAGGCGCAGCCGGTGCCAACTACGATCCCAGCGTACCCACTCCCAGCCACCAAATAAAAAGTTTTGAGGAGGGATGGGGGTGCGGGGGAAGGGAGGAACTTTTTCAAAAGTTCCTCCCTTCCCCCGCGTATTCTTCAATCACAGCCTACAGCATGTCCAGCATGGAATACAGGGTGCCGGGCTGCTGCTGAGGCAGCCACTTTGCGGCGCGCAGAGCGCCCTGGGCGAAGTTTTCGCGCGAATGGGCCTGGTGGGTGATTTCGATGCGTTCTCCGGGGCCCATGGCGTAGATGGTATGCACGCCCACCACGTCGCCGCCGCGAATGGTCTGAATGCCGATTTCGTCCTTGGGCCGCTCGCCGATGATGCCTTCGCGGTGGTAGTTGGCCACATCCGGCAGGTTCCAGCCGCGCGCCTCGGCCAGGCATTCGGCAAGGCGCAGGGCGGTGCCGCTGGGCGAATCCTTCTTGCGGTTGTGGTGCAGTTCCACCATTTCCAGGTCGTACTGCTCGCCCAGTTGCTGCACCAGTTGCGGCAGGATCTTGAGCAGCACGTTGACGCCGATGCTCATGTTGGGCGCCCAGAAGATGCGCGCGGTCCTGGCCAGGTCGGCCAGTTCCGCCTTCTGTTCTACGGTAAGGCCCGTGGTGCCGATGACGTGCGACACCCCGGCCTTGGCGGCGGCGCGGGCGTTGGCCATGCTGGCCTCGGGCGAGGTGAAGTCCACCACCACGCCGCCGGGCACCATGGCGAACACCGCATCCGGGTCGCTGCCCGAAGGGCATTTCCACACGTCGAGCGAGGCCAGGCGTTCGGGACGTTCGACGACGGCGGCCAGCGTAAGGGCCGGGTCTTCCTGCGCCATGCGGCAGATGGTGGACCCCATGCGGCCACCGGCGCCCGTGACGATGATCGAAGTGCTCATGCTCGCTCCTTATGCGTTATGCGCGCCGCCGAAACCGGATGCAGCCCGGCGTGCGCGGCGTCTGATCGGAAATGGCGGAAATCACAGCAGCGAATGCTGGTCCTTCTTGCGGGGCATGGCCGGTGCGTCGGCGCTGTCAGTCCTGCCGGTCCTGTCGGTGATGTCGGCCCGGCCGGGGCCGCCCGACATCACGGGAGCCACGCCGGAAGCCACGCCTGATGCCGCGTCGGCAGAGATCGCGGCGGGCGCATCGGCGAGAACTTCAGGGGCGGTGGGAACATCCGCCGAAACTTCGGGGGCTTCGCCCTCGTTGCCGGGCGCTCCATCACCATCCCCCGGCACATCCCCGCCCCTGCCTTCCAGCAGGTCCAGAAATTCCTGTTCCCGCAGTACCCGTATGCCGAGTTTTGTGGCCTTGTCGAGCTTGGAACCGGGCTTGTCACCCACCACCAGCAGGTCCAGCTTCTTGCTGACGCTGCCAAGGATGTTGGCCCCGGCGGCCACGGCGCGGCGCTCCGCGTCGGAGCGGGTGAGCGTGGTCAGCGAGCCGGTGAACAGCACGCCCAGCCCGGCCAGCGGACCGCTGCCTTCGCCCGGCGCTCCTGCCGCGTCCGCTTCCGAGCGCACGGGGCGCACCGGCCACAGTCCCACGTCCCGCAGGCGTTCCAGCAGGGCCCGGTTGCCCTCGTTGGCGAAGAAGGCGCGGATGGATGCGGCCACCTCCGGCCCGATGTCCGGCAGTTGTTGCAATGTTTCGGCTTGTGCCGCGCCCAGCGCGTCGAGGTCGGCGAAGTGCGCGGCCAGGGTACGCGCGGTCTGTTCGCCCACGTGGCGGATGCCCAGCGCGCAGATGAGCCGGTTCAGGGTGGCCCCGGTGCGTGCCGTGTCAAAGGCGGCGATGAAGTTTTCCGCCAGTTTCGGCCCCATGCGCTCGAAGGCCAGCAGGGTCTGCTTGTCCAGCCCGAACAGGTCCGCCGGGCTGGTCACCTTGCCCCGGTCCACCAGCAGTTCCACCCATCTGCGGCCCACGCCCTGAATATCCAGCCCGGCCTTGGACACGAAGTGGATAATGGACTGGCGCACCACGGCGGGGCACCCCACGTTGACGCAGCGCCACGCGGCCTCGCCGGGTTCGCGCCGCACCGGGGTGTGGCAGACGGGGCACTCGGCGGGAAATTCGAACTCCGGCAGGCCGCTGGCGGGGCGCTGGTCCACCAGCGGGCGCACCACCTCCGGAATCACGTCGCCCGCGCGCTGCACCACCACCATGTCGCCCACGCGCAAGTCCTTGGCGCGGATTTCGTCCTCGTTGTGCAGGGTGGCGCGCGACACGGTAACCCCGCCCACGGCCACCGGGGCCAGTTCCGCCACCGGGGTCAGCACCCCCGTGCGGCCCACCTGAATGGCGATGTGCTCCAGCCGGGTGGTTGCCTGATGGGCGGGAAACTTCAGGGCGATGGCCCAGCGCGGGGCGCGGGCGGTGTAGCCCAGCGCGGCCTGCGCGGACAGGTCGTCCAGCTTGGCCACCACGCCGTCGATATCGAAGGGCAGTTCCGACCGGCGGCGGCCCAGGTCTTCGTAGTAGGCCATGACCTGCGCCGGGGTTTCGCAGCGGCGCGCATCGGGCGGGGTGCCAAAGCCGTAGTCCGCCAACGCGGCCATGACCTGTCCGTGGGTGGCCCAGCGAGCTTCCGGCCCTTGCGCGGCGGAAGCCGCGCCGTCGCTGGCCTCCGCAGGCCAGACCACCTGCCCCACCCCGTAGGCCAGAAAGCGCAGCGGACGCCCCGCCGTGACCGAGGCATCCAGTTGGCGCACCGAACCGGCGGCGGCGTTGCGCGGATTGGCGAACAGCTTTTCGCCCGCGCCACGCCGCGCCGCGTTGAGGGCATCGAATTCCGCGCGGGTGATGACCACCTCGCCGCGCACTTCCAGCCGGGCCGGGTGCGGCCCATCGCCGTGCAGGCGCAACGGCAGGTTGCGCACGGTGCGCATGGCGGTGGTGACGATTTCGCCCTTTTCGCCGTCGCCCCGCGTGAGCGCGGTGGTGAACACCCCGTTCTCGTAGATCACTTCCAGCGCCAGGCCGTCCATCTTGGGGTCGCACCAGAAGGCGGTGGGCGCGTCCGGCTCTGCCCGCAGCATGCGCTGGATGAACCCGTCCCACTCTTCCGCCGAAAAGGCGTTGTCCAGGCTGTACATGCGCAGGGTGTGGGCCTGCGTCTCCAGCGCCGCCACCACGGTGTCACCCACCCGGTGGGTGGGCGAATCGGGCGTGCGCAGGCTGGGCCATTCCGCCTCGATGTCCTGCAATTCGCGGAACAGGGCATCGTATTCGGCGTCGGAGATTTCCGCGTCGTCCAGCACGTAGTAGCGGTGGCTGTGGTAGTTCAACTGGTCGCGCAGGGCTTCCGCGCGGGCGGCCACATGGGCGGGCGCGGCGTCTTGCCCGGCATCCTGCCCGGCGTCCTGCTCGACGTTCGGCTCGGAAACGGGGGCGGGAGGCACAGGGGAAATATCGTCGGAAATGCTCACAGCGTGATCTCGTCGGTCCATTGGTGTTGCAGCAGGGCCACCTCGTCGCGCCATGCGGGGCCGAGGCGGCGGGTCATGTAGTCGTGTTCTGCGCGGGCGGCGGCATCCATGAAGCCGTCCACGGAGCGCGCCGTGGTGTGGTAGCGATGCCGGACCACCAGTTGATGGTCCACCACCACCGGCCAGCCCGCGCGGTGCGCCCGCAGGGACAGCCAGACGTCCACCCCGTAGCCGCGCGGGTTGGCGGCGCAGTCCGCGCCGCCAACCTCGCGGGCGCAATCAAGGTCGATGATCGGGGCGATGCCGTCCACCAGCGCCACCCGCCGGTACTGGAGGCGCGCGTCACGCACCATCTGCGGGTGGTAGGGGTTGCGGTCCACCGCCGGGGCGTACACCCCTACCTTGCTTTCCGGCCCGCCCAGCCCGCGCGCGGCCAATGCCGCGCCCATGCGGGCCATGCGCAGGGCCGCCCGCGCCACCAGTGGCGGGCGCGTCTCGAAGGAAATGTCGTTGTTCAGGAACCACAGGTGCGTGCAGCCCATGTCCCGCGCCGCGTCCATGCAGTACGCCAGCGCGCCGCCCCAGAACAGGTTGTCCGGCAGCCTGCGCCATGCGCCCATGGCCGGGCGCGGGGCCGCGTTGTCCAGCACCAGCACCCGTTCCGCGTGGTCCGGGTCGGCCCGGCGCAGGGTATCGGCCAGATTGGCGGCCAGTGCCGGATCGCCGTAGTGCAGGATGACCGTTGCGATGACGGGAGGCAACGCGGATGCAGGGGCAGGTACGGGCGCGAAGGTGGATACGGGCGCGGCGACCGGCGCCGTATCGGCACGACCGTCCTGCTCGCCGTTGCCCGTCACAGAATCTCCTGCAACTGCCGGAAATTCTCTGGCCTGCCCACGGTGACCAGGGTATCGCCGGGATTCAGTTCGTAGGTGGATTCCGGGTTGAACAGCATGCGCCCGTCGGGCTTCTTCACCCCGATGACGATGAGGTTGAACCGCTGCCGGATGCCCGACGCCATCAGCGTCTTGCCCGCCAGTTCCGAGGCGTCGCCCACGGTCAGTTCTTCCATCTGGATGTTCATGTCGGTCTTGGAGTGGGCCAGTTCCATGAACGTGGTCACCGTGGGCCGCAAAATGGACTGGGCCATGCGCAGCCCGCCCAGATGGTGCGGCAGGAACACCCGGTCCGCGCCCGCCAGTTGCAGCTTGCCGATGTGCGATGCATCGCCCGCGCGGGCGATGATGGCCATGTCCGGATTCAGCTGCCGCGCGCTCAGCACCACGTACACGTTGGCGGAATCCAGCGACAGCGCGGCAATGAGCGCCCGTGCATGCCCGATGTTGCAGGCGTTGAGCACGTCGTCGCTTGTGGCGTCGCCCGCCAGGTGCACGATGCCGTCGTTCTCCAGCCGTTCCACGGCCACCGGGTCGTTTTCCACCACCACGATGGGCACGCCTTCCTGCATCAGTTCGCGCGCCACCACCGAGCCGATGCGGCCATAACCGCAGATGACGCAGTGGCCGCGCAGCGAGGATATGGTCTTCAGCACCCTGCGCCTCCCGAGCACTTTGTAAAGCTTGCCATCCACCAGCAATTGCGAGAACGCGCCGAGGATGAAGGCGAAGTTGCCCACACCCGTCAGAATCAGCACCGTGGTCAGCACCCGCCCGGCGTTGGACAGGGGGTGCACTTCCTGGAAACCCACGGTGGAAAGGGTGATGACCACCATGTAGAAGCTGTCCCACAGGGACCAGCCTTCGATATGCGAGTAGGCCCATGTGGCCGTGGCAAACACCACCAGCATGGTGCACTGGCTGATGACCAGCGGGCCCCATGCGCCAAGGCGGGTGCGCAGCCGATGGTACCGGGTGATCAGCGGGTGTTGCCGCATGCGCCGTTGTCCTGTGTGACCGTTGTGGCCCGGAATGGGCTGGTCTTACGCACTATGCCCATGACCTGCGCCATGGCCCGCAATCGCGCATCATGGCCCCGCCGTCATGCCCGCCAGTAACCCCGCCGTCATGCCCGCCAGTAACCCCGCCGCCGGCCCCCAGCCTGTGCCGCTTGCCCCGCGACACGCCGAGCCCGGCATGCCGGTATCGGGCAGTCCGCAAAGTCCCGCTGCGGCACCCTACCCCGCGCCGCCCGCCCCCAGCAGATGCTCGCGCAGCAGCCGGATGCGGTCGCGCAGTTCCGCCGCCCGCTCGAATTCCAGCTCCTTGGCGGCCTCGCGCATGTCGCGCTCAAGCTGCTGGATCTGCCTGGCCAGTTCGTGCGGATCGCTGGACCACGGGGCAAAGGTTTCCGCCGCCTGCGCCGCGCCCTTGCGCCCCTTGCCCTTGCGGCCCTTGGCCTCGGCGGCTTCGGCGTAGATGGCGTCGAACGGGGTTTCCACCGCCTTGCGGATGGTGGCGGGCACTATGTGGTGCGCCTCGTTGTAGCCGGTCTGCCGTTCGCGCCGCCGCGCCGTCTCGTCCATGGCGGCCTGCATGGAGCGGGTCACCACGTCCGCGTACATCAGCACCCGGCCTTCGGCGTTGCGCGCGGCGCGGCCAAAGGTCTGGATGAGCGAACCCGCGGAGCGCAGAAAGCCCTCCTTGTCCGCATCAAGGATAGATACCAGAGAAACTTCCGGGATATCAAGACCTTCACGCAGCAGGTTGATGCCCACCAGCACGTCGAATTCCTTGCGGCGCAACGCCTGGATGATGGCCATGCGTTCCATGGTGTCGATGTCGGAATGCAGGTAGCGGGCGGCCACGCCCATCTCGTTGAAGTATTCTGTCAGGTCCTCGGCCATGCGTTTGGTCAGGGTGGTCACCAGCACCCGCTCGTCGCGCGCGGCGCGCAGGCGGCATTCGCCCAGCAGGTCGTCCACCTGTCCCTTTGTCGGCCGCACCTCCGTGATGGGGTCCACCAGGCCGGTGGGCCGGATGATCTGTTCCGCCACGATGCCCTGCGAGCGGTCCAGCTCCCACTTGCCCGGCGTGGCGGACACATAGATGGCCTGGTTCAGCCGGGCCAGGAATTCGTGGAATTCCAGCGGGCGGTTATCCAGCGCCGAGGGCAGGCGAAACCCGTAGTCCACAAGGGTGGACTTGCGCGAGCGGTCGCCCTTGTACATGGCCCCCACCTGCGAGACGGTAATGTGCGATTCGTCCACGAACAGCAGGAAGTCGTCGGGAAAGTAGTCCAGCAGGCACGAGGGCGGGTCGCCCGCCTTGCGGCCATCCAGATGGCGCGAATAGTTTTCCACCCCGTTGCAGTAGCCCATTTCCTCCATCATTTCGAGGTCGAGCATGGTGCGCTGTTCCAGCCGCTGCGCCTCCACCAGGCGGTTGCCGCCCTTCAGTTCGCGCAGGCGTTCGCCCAGTTCGTCGCGGATGTCGGAAATGGCGCGCACCAGGTTGTCGCGGTCGGACACGTAATGGCTGGCGGGGTAGATGACCGTCTTGCCCACGGATGCCAGCACCTGCCCGGTCAGCGGATCGATCTCGCTGATGGCGTCGATGTCGTCGCCGAAGAACTCGATGCGCAGCGCCCGTTCGTGATGGTAGGCGGGAATGATTTCCAGCACGTCGCCGCGCACCCGGAAGGTGCCGCGATGGAAGTCGTAGTCGTTGCGCTCGTACTGCACTTCCACCAGCCGGGTGATCAGCGCATCCATGGACAGCCGCTGCCCGGTCTCCACGGGGATGACCAGTTTGGCGTAGTATTCCGGCGAACCCAGGCCGTAAATGCACGACACCGAGGCCACGATGACCACGTCGCGCCGGGTGAGCAGCGCATGGGTGGCCGCGTGGCGCAGCTTGTCGATGTTGTCGTTGATGGACGAATCCTTCTCGATGTAGGTGTCCGATGACGGCACGTAGGCTTCAGGCTGGTAGTAGTCGTAATAGCTGACGAAATATTCCACCGCGTTCTCGGGGAACAGCTGGCGGAACTCGTTGTACAGCTGGGCGGCCAGGGTCTTGTTGGGGGCCAGCACCAGGGCGGGCCTGCCGCACCGGGCGATGACCTGGGCCATGGTGAAGGTCTTGCCGGAACCGGTGACGCCCAGCAGCACCTGGTCCGTCACGCCCGCCTCGATGTTGGAGACGATCTGGCCGATGGCTTCCGGCTGGTCGCCGCGCGGTTCGTAGTCGGTGCGCAGAATGAACGGGGATTGGGTCATGTATGCATCCGTGGCCCGCAGGGGCCGGTGGTGAGTCCTGAAACGTCGGGGCAGGCACGCCGCCTCGCAACGGCAGCAGAGGCTGCCCGGGGGCCATGCGGCCCATGGAAGCCCGAAGGAAGGGGGGACGAAGACGCGGTACGGCCTGCCGCCCCCTTCCATCCGTCGGAAAGATGGTCTAGAAAATCCGGAAGCGGCACGCCCCGTTGCCTGCACCCGCAGGTGCACTCCGGTGGCCGCCACGCCAAACCCGACGAAGCACGCGCCTCCGGTGGCCAGGTCCACGACCCCGGCATGCCGGAACCCCGCATGGAGCCCGCATGGAACTGACCGTCATTCCCGTGGAAGGCACGCCCCCGGTGGAGCGCATCCACGTCATATCCGTCACCATCCGCACCTTCAAGGGGCGGCGCAACGTACAGGCCCATCTTTTCCGGCTGCCCGACGGGGACGCAACGAGCCAGGGGCTGGACAGCCTGCGCGCGGTGCCCGGCCTGGTGGGGGCGCCGCTTGATCCGAGCGCGCCGGGCGCCGACGACCTGACCGGCCCGGAAGCGGAAACCGACGCCCTGCGCACGGTGCTGGAAGCCTTTACCGAGGCGGAACGCGACGCGGTGGTGGACTACCTATCGCAACGCTACGCAGACCGGCTGACCTGCATCATCGCCTGTCCGCTGCAACTGCCGGTGCCGCGCGGGGTGGTGCCCTTCTCCGCCCTGCCGGAAGGCAAGACCATGGGGGTCATCCGCTTCGACGAGGTGCCCCGTTATCCGCTGCCCTTTGCCATTCGCGGCTTCTACGACCTGGCCCAGCACGAACCGCTGGTGCACGAACAGGAATAACCCGCCGCGCCGCCGCACGCCACTTGGGTGCGCGGCACGGGACAGCGCGCCACAGGGCAGCGCGGCACCGGACAGCGGATGCACGCGGCAACCATGCCTGCCCTGGTGCAGCGCACGTCCGGGTCGGCTACCCGCAAGTGGGCCACGTGTTGACCGGCCACGTGCTGACCGGCACCATGCCCCGCCTACGACGGGCCGCGTGCCCGTTCCGTCCATCGTCCGTCACAAGGGTCTGAAACCGGCCGGGACACGCCAGTGCCTGGCCGGTCTTGCTTCCGCCCCAGGCTGTTGCGCGGCCATCCACGGGGCGTCCGGCCCCGGCGTCAAGGTCCGCATCGGCAAATCCGAAATTTCCGGGCAGCGCACCTCGCTGCCGTCGGCAAGGCGCAGTGCGCCGCGCACCCCGTCCGCCAGCCGGGCCAGAAATTCCGGGCGCGGCAGTTCGCGCGCGCCAAAGCGCACCATGTGCGGCGTGGTCTGCTGGCAGTCGATGAGCGTGCACCCCGCCTGGCGCAGCCATGTTGCCAGCCAGGTGAAGGCCACCTTGGAGGCTTCGGGCACTAGGTGGAACATGGATTCGCCGTAGAACACCCCGCCCAGGGCCACGCCGTACAGCCCGCCCACCAGCCTGCCGTCCTGCCACGCTTCCGCCGAATGGGCGATGCCCAGACGGTGCAGCCCCTCATAGGCGTTGATCATGGCGGGCACCAGCCAGGTGCCGCGCTGCCCCTGCCGGGGCGTGGCGGCACAGCGCCGGATAACCAGGGCAAAGGCCTTGTCGAAGGTGACCTCGAAGGCGTTCGAGCGGATGCACCGCGCCAGGCTGCGCGAGACGTGCAGTTCGTCCGGCAGCAGCGCGCAGCGCGGGTCGGGCGACCACCACAGGATGGGCGTGCCCCGGTCGTACCACGGGTAGATGCCACGCAGGTAGGCGGCCACCAGCCGGGCGGGCGAAAGATCGCCCCCCACGGCCAGCAGCCCTTCGGGCGGCGCGGCGACCGGATCGGGGAAGTCGGAACCGTCCCCGGCCATCCGCCCCAGCACCCGCACGTTCATTTATCGGTGGCGGCTTCGTCGCCGCCAAGCGGCTCGTAGCGGAACACCAGCCCCAGCCCGGCAATCCCCTGCTGATCGGCGGACGGCCCGGCCGTGGCTGAGACTGTCGGCGCGGCCTTGGCCACGTCGGCGGATACGGCTGGCAGCGCGCCATCCTTGGCCGCCTTGCCCTTCCCCTTGCGGGCGGGCCTGGCGGGCGCTGCCGCAGCCTCCGGCGCGGCCACGTCCACGATGGCGGTGCCGCCCTTGCGCAGCTTGCCGAACAGCACCTCGCGGGCCAGTTCGTCTTCCAGCGCGGTGCGGATCACCCGGCGCAGCGGACGCGCCCCGAAGGCAGGCTCGAAGCCCTTTTCGGCCAGCCGCGCGCGGGCCGCCGGGGTCAGTTCCAGGCGCACGCGGCGATCCTTCAGCCCGGCGCCCAGTTCCAGCACGAACTTGTCCACGATACGCTCCATGACCGGGGTGGTCAGCCCGGCAAAGGGGATCATGGCGTCCAGCCGGTTGCGGAATTCCGGGCTGAACATGTTCTCCACGGCCTTGCGGCCCTTGCCCGCCACGTCTTCCTGAGCGGTTGCTCCAAAACCGATGGACGGGGCGCTCATTTCGCGCACGCCCGCGTTGGAGGTCATGATGAGCACCACGTTGCGGAAGTCCGCCTTGCGCCCGGTGTTGTCGGTGAGCGTGGCGTAGTCCATGACCTGGAGCAGGATGTTGAAGATGTCCGGGTGGGCCTTTTCGATTTCGTCCAGCAGCAGCACGGTGTACGGCTGCTTGCGGATGGCCTCGGTCAGCAGGCCGCCCTGGTCGAAGCCCACGTAGCCGGGGGGCGCCCCGATGAGCCGCGACACGGAGTGCTTCTCCATGTACTCGCTCATGTCGTAGCGCAGGAAACCGATGCCCATGACTTCCGCCAGGCGGCGGGCCAGTTCGGTCTTGCCCACCCCCGTGGGACCGTAGAACAGGAAGCTGCCGGTGGGCCGGTCTTCGCGGCCCAGCCCCGCCCGCGCGCGCAGGATGGCCCGCGACAGGATGCCCACTGCCGCGTCCTGCCCGAAGACCACGTTGCGCAGGTCTTCATCAAGGGTGCGCAGGCGGTCACGGTCGCTGGACGACACCGTGCGCGACGGTATCTGGGCCATGCGCGCCACCACCTTTTCCACTTCCTTCACGCCGATGGCGGCATCGGATGCCGACGCCGCGCGGGCACCCCGCCGCAGCCGGGCCGCCGCGCCCGCCTCGTCCAGCACGTCGATGGCCTTGTCCGGCAGCAGCCGCTCGGTGATGAACCGGGCGGAAAGCTCTACCGCCGCGCGCAGGGCGGGCAGCGTGTAACGCACCTTGTGGTGGTCCTCGTAGTAGGGGCGCAACCCCTTCAGGATGTCCACGCATTCGTCCTGCGAAGGCTCCTGCACGTCGATCTTCTGGAACCGGCGCGACAGGGCGCGGTCCTTCTCGAAGTGGTTGCGGTACTCCTCGTACGTGGTGGACCCGATGCAGCGGATGCTGCCGTCGGCCAGCACGGGCTTCAGGATGTTGGAGGCATCCATGGAGCCGCCGCTGGTGGAGCCCGCGCCCACGATGGTGTGGATTTCGTCGATGAACAGGATGGCCCCCGGCACCTTGCCGAGGTCGGTGATGACGCCCTTCAGGCGCTGCTCGAAGTCGCCACGGTACTTGGTGCCCGCCAGCAGCGCGCCCATGTCCAGAGCAAAGATGCGCACGTCGCGGAATTCCTCGGGCACGTCGCCGCCCGCCACGCGCAGGGCCAGCCCTTCGGCGATGGCGGTCTTGCCCACGCCGGGGTCGCCCACGTACAGCGGGTTGTTCTTGCGCCGCCGGGCCAGCACCTGGATGGTCCGCTCCAGTTCCTTCACCCGCCCGATGAGCGGGTCGATGCGGCCATCGCGGGCGCGGGCGGTCAGGTCCACGGTGAACTTTTCCAGCGCGTCGATGCGGGGCGTGTCCGGCGCTCCGTCCTCGCTCTCGGCGTCGCCGCCGCCGTCCACGTCGCCACCCTGCGGCGCACCGTGCGAGATGTGCTGCAACACGTCCAGCCGGGTCACCCCCTGCGACTTCAGGAAGTAGGTGGCGTAGGCGTCGTCTTCTTCGAAAATGGCGGCCAGCACGTCGCCGATTTCCACGGCGCCCTTGCCCGCGGACTGCATGTGGCGGATGGCCCGCTGCAACACGCGCTGCACGCCCAGGGTCTGCACCACCTCGGTGGGGGTATCTGCGGGCAGCGGCTCCAGGTGGGTGGCGAAAAAGGTTTCCAGGCGCAGGCGCAGGGACTTCACGTCCACCCCCACGGCCTCAAGGATGTGCTTGCCCGCATCCTCGCCGGTGATGGCGTAGAGCAGATGCTCCAGCGTCAGGAACTCGTGATTGCGCGTCCGCACGTCGTTGACGGCGGCGGTAAGCGCTGCTTCAAGGCGTCTTCCGATCATGTCATACCTCTTCGAGGGTGCAGCGCAGTGGATAGCCTTCGCGCCGGGCGCGGGCATACACGAGGGCGACCTTGGTTTCGGCCACCTCTGCCGTGTACACGCCGCATTCACCGACGCCCTTCTCGTGGACGGCCAGCATGATGCGCGTCGCCTCGTCGGGCGTTCTGCGGAACACCTCGACCAGGATCGACACCACGAACTCCATGGTCGTGTAGTCGTCGTTGTGCAGCAGCACCCGGAACATCCGGGGCTCGCGCACCTCGTCCTCGATGAGGATCTCCGTGTCCCTGCCGCCATCGGGCATGTCCGATGGATTCGACGGGCCGCCGGGTTTTGAAGGGCCTGCCGGTTCCGAGGATCCCGAGGATCCCGAGGGCCCCGAGTATCCCGAGGGGCGGGCAGGTTTTGCAGGACCGGCCATGCACGCCGGAACGGCCGGGAAACGATGGGTGCGGGAATGGGTGCTCATGTGTGCTCGTTTCGCTGTTTCCGGGCGGTAACCGCTGACGGCGGCCCGGCATCCGCCCTCGTCATCCGGGTAATGCCGTCGAAGGCAACGCCGTCGGGGCAACGCCATCAAGGACAATGCCTCCGGAGGCGCGGGGACCGGGTGTGCGCCGGGCGCGGGTCACGCCTTTATACTAACATCGCGCCGCCCGCTGTCGAGGGGCTTGCGGTCGGCTGCGGCAAGGTCGCCGTGTCGAAGGATTCGTGACCATTTGCGGGCGGGCCTGCTCACGCCGGTTCTCGCCCGCTCTCGCCCGGTCACTCAGGTCGCTCCGGATACGTCCGGTTCACTCCGGGCCGGAAGGGCCTGCCCCGCCGTCGCCGTTGCCGAAGACCGCCCGGCGCGCGTCGGCCAGCCCAGCCGCGTCAAAGGTGAAATCCTCCGACGGGGGCAGCCCGCGCGCTGCGCGCCACTGGCGGTTCAGGTCGTGATACGTTGCGGTGGATGCGCGAGCCCTGTCAAGGCCAAGCCGGTCGGCCACGGCCAGAATGGCCTCGCGATCGCCCTCCAGTTCCACCACGGGACCGAAGGGCACGGTGTCGAGGCAGACATGCACCCCGTCCAGGTGCCACACCTCGCGCACCTTGTCGTAGCCGAAGGCCACGCCGTAGCCCAGGCCCGTCAGCACCTGGTGCATGGCGTCCGCGTCGGCCACCACGGTCTGCACTTCGTCCCACACCTTCACGTCATCAGGAATGGGAGCGGACCCGGCACCCCCCGCACCCCCGGTGTCCTCCGCGCGGGGCGGCCTTTTCATGGTCAGCACGGCGGCGCGCAGGTTCGGGCCGGTCTTGGTGCGCAGCCGTAGCAGCGTGTTCGCCGCGCGCAAATCGCGTCCCGGGGTGTCGTACACCCGGTTGCATTCAAGGTACGGCGCGCCATCCGCGGCCCCCAGCGCTTGCAAAGCGCTGCGAAGCGCGGCAAGGTCCGCTTCGGGGAACTTGATTTCTATTTCCAGTGCCATGTGAACTCCATGGACCGCGTCCCCGCCGTCCCGCATTCCCGCTGCCGTCATGACAGCCCGTGGAAGAAGGAGACGAGGCACGGCCAGGCGCCGCCCCGCGCGGCGCGAAAGAGGGCCTTTTCGTGCAGAAGATCGTCTTGCTGGGCCTTGCGGGCGCCCTGGGCAGTCTGGCCCGCTACGGCCTTGCCGGGCTGGTGCAGCGCGCCGCGCCCGGTTCGTTTCCGCTCGGAACGTTCATCGTCAACGTGCTCGGCTGCCTGGCCTTCGGCTTTGTCTGGGGGGTGTGCGAAAACCGCATATCCCTGCACCCCGACGTGCGCGTGGTGCTGCTGACCGGCTTCATGGGCGCGTTCACCACCTTTTCCACCTTCACCTTCGAAAGCCTGGGACTCATGGAGACCGGGCAGTGGCTGGCCTTTGCCCTGTACGCGGGCGGCCAGTTGCTGCTGGGCCTTGCCCTGCTGTGGCTGGGCCTCGGCACCGGACGACTGGTTTAGGACACCGGACGACAGGTTCAGGACACCAGCGGCTGGTGCAGGCCAACGGGCCGCCCCTGTCACCCATGCACGGAAACCGGCATCGCATCCGCGACCGGAAGGAGCACGCCATGCGCATCATATCCGGCGACGCCCTGCGTCTGCGCATCTACACCGGCGAGCGAGACACCCACAAGGGCCGCGCCCTGCACGACGTCATCCTGGAATGGGCCCGGCGCGAAGGGTTGGCGGGCGGCACGGTGTTCCGGGGCCTTGCGGGCTTTGGCGCCAACAGCGTCGTGCACACCGCGCGGGTGCTGCGCCTGTCCGAAGACCTGCCCATCGTGATCGAAATCATCGACGACGCGCCCAAGATAGAGGCATTCCTGCCCCGCGTCGAGGCGCTGCTGGCCGAAGGGCTGGTCACCGTGGATCCGGTGCGCGTGCTGCTGTACCGCCACGGCCCCGGCAAGGAAGCGCCGCAGGATGCCCACGCGCAACGCGACAGTGACGCGCAGGGCGTCTAGCCCTGCCGACCTCCCCCTTCCCTGCCCCCCGCGCAACGACACCCGGGTTCCGGTCCGCCCCTCTATCGCGGGCGTGCCGGTGGTGTTTCGCGCGCGTCCAGCGTCAGCTGCAAAAAGGCGAGATCAAGCCAGCGGCCAAACTTGCAGCCCACCTCGCGCAGCACCCCCACCTCGGTGAAGCCCATTTTTCGGTGCAGGGCCATGGATGCCTCGTTCCCCGCCTCCACGCCCGCGACCATCACATGCTTTCCCATGTCCCGCGCGCGTCCGATCAGGGCGTGCAGCAAGGCCGCGCCAATGCCGCGCCCACGGGTGTCCTTGTGCACGTACACCGAATGTTCCACGGTGTGCCGATACCCATCCCAGGCCCGCCAGTCGCCGAACGTGGCGTAGCCAAGCACCATGGGGCCTCCGTTCAGGCCTGCCTCCACGGCCACGAGCACAGGGTACCCCGCCGCCCTTCTGTCCGCCAGCCACGCGGCGCGCCCCGCCGCGTCCGTGGCCGATTCGTTCCAGATGGCCGTGGTGTTGCACACCGCGTCGTTGTAGATGGTCACGATGCCCTCAATGTCGCCTGATTCCGCATCACGTATCAACATCGCTGTCTCCCGCAGGGCTGGTCCATTTGGCTGACCGTGTGGCTGACCGTGTGGCTGACCGCACGGCGAACGTCCGGTCAGCCAACCTTATCCAACGCAAACCGGGCGGAGGAAATCCCCCGCCCGGCCAGATGATTGCGTAAAGCCGGATCGCCGCTACTACCCGGCGGCGGGCAGCAGCGCGGCGCGAATGGCCTCGATGCCGGTCTTGTCCACGTACTTGGACACCCGCAGGCGCTTGCCGGAATTTTCGCGGTACATGGCCATGAAACGCTGCACCAGATCAAGCGCCGCCTCGCGGGTCAGGTCTTCGGCCAGCACGTCGCCAATGCGCGGGTGCCCGCCGGAATTGCCGCCCACGATCACCGTCCAGCCGCGCTTGGTGCCCACCAGGCCCACGTCGCGCAGGTAGCTTTCGCCGCAACACATGGGGCAGCCGGACACGCCGAACTTGACCTTGGCCGGGAAGGGCTGTTCCGCCAGCGTCTGTTCGATCTCGATGCCGAGCCCCAGCGAATCCTGAAGCCCGAGCTTGCAGACCGCCGTGCCGGGGCAGGCCTGCACGTAGTGCACGCACAGTTCCACGGCGCGGCCCACGTCCATGCGCAGGTCTTCCCAGATGGGTTCCACCTGCTCCGCCGTCATGCCCACCAGGGCAAGGCGCTGGCCGGAGGTGATCTTGATGATGGGGATGGCGTACTTGCGCGCCACGCGGGAAATGGCGTCCAGGACGTCGGGCGACAGCATGCCGCAGGGGGTGCGGGGCACGATGGCGTAGGTCTGCTTGTCGCGCTGGAGAATGGCGCCTCTCGGTTCCGGCGTGCCGGTATCAGTCATGTCTGATGCTCCTTGGTCCGTATGCGTTGTCGTTGAGGAGAACATGGCGATCACCCGGGGCAATGCCCCGTGGCGATCGCCACATGTGTCACGGGTGTCGGCGTTGACGCACCACAGGGTTCAGCAGGCCCGGATGATGGCCGGGGCGATTTCTTCCAGCGAAACCACCTTGCGCACGCCGCCCAGCTTGATGGCCTCCTGCGGCATGCCGAAGACCACGCAGCTGGCTTCGTCCTGGGCAATGGTGTGCGCGCCAACGTCGAACAGTTCCTTCATGCCCGCCGCGCCGTCGTCGCCCATGCCGGTCATGATGGCGGCCACGGCGTTGCGCCCGGCGTACCGTGCCGCGGAACGGAACAGCACGTCCACCGAGGGCCGGTGCCTGCGCACCAGGGGGCCTTCGCGCACCTCGACATAGTAGCGCGAGCCGTTGCGCTTGAGCAGCATGTGCATGTTGCCGGGCGCTATGAGCACCTGGCCGCGCCGCATGGCGTCGTTGTCCTGCGCCTCCTTCACGGTTACCCGGCAGATGGCGTTGAGCCGGTTGGCGAAGGCTGCGGTGAAGTGTTCCGGCATGTGCTGCACGATGGCGATGGGCGGGCAATCGGCGGGCAGCGCCTCCAGCACCACGCGCAGGGCCTCCGTGCCGCCGGTGGAAGCGCCGATGACCACCATCTTTTCGGTCTGCTGCACCGTGGTGGTCAGCGGGGTGGCCGCGGGCAGCACCGCATCGGCGGAAAGCTTGGGCGGCACCCCGGCGGCCAGCGGGCTGAGCTTGCGCAGCCGGGCGCGGGCGGCGGCCTTCAGCGCGTCGCAAATGCGGATGCTGGATTCCTCCAGAAAGCGCTTGGTGCCCATGCGCGGCTTCTGGATGACCTCCACCGCGCCGTATTCCATGGCCTTGAAGGTGGCCTCGGCCCCCTGCTCGGTCACCGACGAGCAGATCACCACCGGAATGGGGTGCTGGGTCATGATCTTGCGCAGGAAGGTGATGCCGTCCATGCGCGGCATCTCCACGTCCAGCAGGATCACGTCCGGGGCCACCGTCTCCATGCGCTTGGCCGCCACGAAGGGGTCGGACGCGGTGCCTATGAGTTCCAGTTCCTCGTCGCTGGCGACGATGTCGGCCAGGGTCTGGCGGACCAGGGCCGAATCGTCCACCACCAGTACCTTGATGCGGCGGGGGGTCATCGCGTTCTCCGGTAGACGGTGGGAGCCACCTGTTCAAGGGGCAGCGCCATGCCGGTAAGACTTTCGGAGTGGCCGATGAACAGGTGCCCGCCGGGGCGCAGGCACTGGCAGAACCGGCTGAACAGCCCTTCCTGCGTGGGCTTGTCGAAATAGATGATCACGTTGCGGCAGAAAATGATGTCCATGGGCTCTGAAAAGCTGAAGGGATCCATGAAGTTCAGCCGTTCGAAGTGCACGGCGGAGCGCAGTTCCGGCCCGATGCGCACCAGGCGGCGCGAACGGTCGCGGCTGCGCAGCAGGTAGCGCTTGCGGAACTGGTCCGGCACGTTGTGCACCCGCTCTTCTTCATACACGGCGCGGACCGCCTGTTGCAGCGCCCGCGACGAAATGTCCGTGGCCAGGATGGAAAAGCTGAAACCTGCTGTGCGTTCCTGATAGTCGCGCAGCACCATGGCCAGGGTGTAGGGCTCCATGCCGATGGAACAACCCGCGCTCCATACCCGCAGGGGGCGCTGGGCGCGCAGGCGCACCGCCTCGCTCGTCCAGCCGGGCAGCAGCGTGGAGGTCAGGTAGTCGAAATGACGCGGTTCGCGGAAGAATTCCGTGGTGTTGGTGGTCACCACGTCGATGAAGTTGCGCAACTCCTCGTCAAAGCCCTTTTCCGTGAACAGGTAGTCCACGTACTGGTCGTAGCTGGCCATGCCCAGCACGCGCAGCCGCTTTTGCAGGCGCGCCTCCAGCATCACCCGTTTGGAGCCGGGCAGCTTGATGCCCACCTGTTCGTAGACGAAGCGGCTCATGCGGTCGAACAGCTTCTGCGACATGGGGCCGGGGCGGGCACAGCCCACTGGCAATAATGCCGGGCTGTCACTGCGGTTGGGACTCATGCGCCCCCCCCGTGCGACGCCGCGGGCACACGCTGCCCGCGCGGGGGCTGGTCCACCGCAAGCTGCACCAGTCCCGGCACGTCCAGGATCAGGGCCATGCTGCCGTCACCCTTGATGGTGGCGCCGGAAATGCCGGGCACGTCCTTGTAGATGCGGCCCAGGCTCTTGATGACCGTCTGGTGTTCGCCCACCACGCAGTCGACCACTAGGCCGAACCGGCTGCCCTGCGCATCGACCACCACCACCTGCTCGATGGCCGGAGCGGGACCGGAAGAGGCGAACAGCTCGCGCAGGCGGATGTAGGGCACGATCTCTCCGCGCAGGTTGATGATGCGCTGCCTGCCATCGGCGGAACTGGGGGTGGAGTGTTCCGCGCATTCCTCCACGTGGTTCAGCGGGATGACGTACGATTCGCCACCCACCAGCACCTGCAGGCCGTCGATGATGGCCAGGGTCAGCGGCAGGCGGATAGTCAGGGTGGTGCCCCTGCCCACCGCGCTGTCCAGTTCTATGCGGCCACGCAACGCCTCGATGGAGCGCTTCACCACGTCCATGCCCACGCCCCGGCCCGAAACGCTGGTGACCTTTTCCGCCGTGGAAAATCCGGGGGCGAAGATGAGCTCGATGGCCTCGCGCGCGGGCAGTTCCACATCCGGGGCAATGACGCCGCGCCTGCGGGCGATTTCCAGCACCCGGGCGGGGTCGATGCCCGCGCCGTCGTCGGCGATGGTGATCAGCACCTCGCCCCCGGCATGGGCCGCCGAAAGGGTTACCGTGCCGGTGCGCGGCTTGCCTGCGGCGGCGCGCACGTCGGGCGACTCCACGCCGTGGTCCAGGCTGTTGCGCAGGCAGTGCACCAGCGGGTCGCCCAGGCGCTCTATGACGGTCTTGTCCAGTTCCGTCTCGCCGCCCAGGGTCACCAGTTCCACGTCCTTGCCCAGTTCCGCCGAAAGGTCGCGCACCAGGCGGCGGAACTTGCTGAACGTGGTGCCGATGGGCAGCATGCGGATGCCGAGGGTGGTGTCGCGCAGTTCGTCGCTCAGCCGTTCCAGTTCTTCCACCAGCCCCAGCAAGCCGGGATCGCTGCGCAGATGCGCCGCCTGGGAAAGCTGGGCCTGCACGATGACCAGTTCGCCCACCAGATCCACCAGAAAATCCAGCTTGGATGCGGCAACCCGGATGCTGGCCCCTGAATCGTCGCGCGCGGTCGATTCCTTGTCGCGCGACTGGCGGATGGTGCGCACGGCCTGCTGTTCGGCCAGCGCGGCATCCACCCTTTCCGGGGGCACCACGCCCGCGTCGGTCAGCAGCCTGCCCAGGGGGCGCTGCTCGTCCAGCACACGATGCAGATCGTCGGAGCTGACGTCGCCGCGCTCGATCAGGATTTCGCCCAGCCGCTTGTAGGCGGCGTCGTCCACGATGCGCGCATCGTCCACCAGGCGGATGTCGACGTCCGCGTCGTCCTCCACGAACAGGAACACGTCGCGGATGGCGGCCTCGTTCGATTCGCTGGAAAGCAGCACGTCCCACCACACGTGGCACAGCTCGGGCTGCAACTCGTCCAGGCCGGGCACCTCGCTGAAGTGCGGAAACACCTGCGCGCCGCCCATGTCGCGCAGTTCGTCCAGCAGGGCCAAGGGGTTGGTGCCGCTGAAAAGAATCGAAGGCACGGGGCGAAAGCGCACCCGCCAGGTGCGGGCACAGGGGGGGCACGGCGCTTCCGTCTCTGCCGGGCATTCCCCGTCGGCAGTGCCGTCTGCCGGGGCATCGGCCGGGGGGGCGGCCACGGGCACCAGCGCCCGCAAAGAGGCGGTGATGGCGGCGGCGTGCGCCAGGTCCGGGGCATCGCCGGTAACGGCGCAGTTCAACAGTTGGGCGATGTGGTCGCGCGAGGCCAGGGTCAGGTCCAGCAACTGGCGGGTGACGGGCACCTCGCCGTTGCGCACCCGGTCGAACACCGTTTCCACGTCATGGGTGAAGTGGGCGATGTCGTCGAAACCGAACATGGCCCCGGAGCCCTTGATGGTGTGCATGGCCCGGAACACTCGCGCCACCAGGTCGCGGTCATCGGGCTGCGCCTCCAGTTCCAGCAGGGCCGTTTCCAGCTCTGCCAGCAGGTCCTGCGCTTCTTCGATGAAGGCTGCCCTGTTTGCGTCTTCCTGCGATTGCATGTGGCACTTCCTTGTCCGCCCGCCTGACCACGCCGGGCTCACTGATTCAATCGATCCGCCGGTTCCGGGGCCACCTGCTCCGGGCACTCGCCCGCCCGTGTCCATCAGACTTTGGCACGCTTTGGCAGGCTTTGGCACGCTTCGGCAAACCCCGCAAGGTACGGCCGGGTTCGCGGACTTCGGCAGGGTTCGCGAAGTTCGGCCGGATTCGTGGAGTTCGGCAGGGGCCACGGGGTTCCCCGAGTGCCCGGAGCCGTCCGAGTCCGCCTGCACAGGTCTGAACCGGTTCGAGCCGGTGCGAACCGGGCCGGACGGGTCTGGACCAGTTCAGGCTGGCCCGGACTGGACCGCCCCCGGCTGAACCGAGAGGATCCCGGCTGAACCGAGAGTATCCGGGCTGAACCGGGCCAGGGCGGTCCGACAGGACGACCGCGAAGACCGGGCGAACGGCACGAACGGAGCAAACTGCACGAACCGCGCGAGCGGCTGACATGCCCCATCAGGGCAGGGGCAGGCAAGGTCCGGTCATGGTCCGGGCAGGAAAGCCCGTCCCCATGCCGGCCAGCGAGACGGGCTGGTCGTCCCCGGACCCGTCGTTCCGTCTGCCGTGCCGTTGCCCCGGTGCTCCGCCGATGCGAGGCGCCGGTCCTAGCCGAGCACCTTCTTGACCACGGCCAGCAGCTGCTCCGGCTGGAACGGCTTGACGATCCACCCCGTGGCCCCGGCGGCCTTGCCTTCCTGCTTGCGCGTGGCCTGCGATTCCGTGGTCAGCATGACGACGGGAATGAACTTGTACGCCGGGTTGGCGCGAATCTGCCGGATCAGTTCTATGCCGTCCATGTTGGGCATGTTCAGGTCGGTGATCACCATCTTGATGGGGCCGGAAAGCTTGCTCACCGCATCCTTGCCGTCCTTGGCCTCGATGACTTCATACCCAGCGTTGCGCAGGGTGAAGCCTACCATCTGCCGGATGCTCGCAGAATCGTCCACCGTCATGATGAGCTTGCTCATGATATCCCTCGTGCTCGAATGTTCGGAGTTGGCGGTTCAGCACCGGGCCTGGCCGACGGCGACATGCACTGGCCGGTTGGGGCCTGTCGGTCGTGTCAATGCACCCTGGGCACCTCGGGCACCCTGGGCACATCGGCGCAGTGGCGGCAATGGCCCGATGGGGCACCCGGCTGGCATGACGGAGGGGCCGCGACGCCGCATATTCAGAAAAGTTCCACGTTGTCGCCGTAGCCGTCGCCGCTTCCGTCAGCGGGCGCGGCAACGTCCTGCGCAGCATGGCCGCCGCCCAGCACGCGACCGTGCAGCACCCGTTCCTGCTCCATGGTATAGCGGTCGCGCATGGCGGCCAGACGGCGCGACGCCGCAGCCCGCGCCGAGGCGGGCACCCGTTCCCGCAGCGCTGCCGCCATCTCGCCCACCTCGTCGGCGGCACCGGAAAGCCCGGCCACCACCTGGGCGTCAAAATCCAGCCCCTTGACGGCGTGGTCCACCCGGTTGGCCAGTTCCGCGCAGGCCTGGCCAACCCTGGCGAACAGGCGGGCGGCCTCGCCGTTCACCTCGCGCAGGCCGTGGGTAAGCCCTTCCAGTTCGCCGGAAATCTCGGACACCCGCGAGGAATCGAGATAGGCCGTGGCGTAGGTCTTGAGCTGCCCGGCCACGCCGTCCACCTCGCGCAGCAGGGTGGCCAAGGCCGTGGTGCTTTCGCCCGCGTCCTGCGACAGCCGCTGGATGGACGAGGCCAGCACCCCCAGGGCCTTGCCCTTTTCGCCGGTATGGGCGGCCCGGATGCTGGCGTTGAGCGCGATGAGCTCGATCTCGTCGCCAACGTCTTCGATATCTTCAAGGAAAGCGCTCATCTGCGCAACCATTTCGGCCACCTCGACCATGACGTGCCCCATGCGCTCGCCCTGCTCCGCCAGGGACAGCATGCGCGTGGCGATTTCCGTCACGCTGCGCTCCATGTGGTCGAGCACGGCAGTGCCGCCGCAGTCTTCGCCCAGGCACGTCGCGTCGGAAAAGCCCCCGGTGCGCTGCCCCACGCCGCGCACGCTGGCGGCAATGGCCGTCAGTTCGCGCCGCAAGGTGGAAACGGCATCGGAAAAACTGACCCTGGCGTTTTCCAGCTGGGCCTGCTGCAGGGCGCAGATGTCTGCGGCCACGGCCAGTTCCACTGCCACGGCCTCGTCGGCTGCGGGGGCTTCCGGAGTGTTGGGGGAACTGGCGGAAGCATTGCCGAAGGCGCCTTCCAGGCTCGCACGCGCGTCGGTCAGGGCCTCCTCCACGTGTTCCACCTGCTGACGCACGATGTCGTGGAATTGCAGCGAACCTATGATGCGTCCCATGGAAGCGGAAATGTCCGCCGTATGTCCGCGCACGTCTTCCGAGGCCTTGCGGCTGCCCTCGGCCACTTCGTGCAGGGTATCCATGTTGTCGCGGATGGAGCCGAACACCGAATAGGCGCATTCGCGCTGCATCTCGTGCATCTCGCGGGTGCTGGCCTCCGCCTTTTCGGCCAGGTTGTCCAGCGTCTTGGCCTGCTGCATGATGCGGTCGGAATATTCGACGATCTTGTAGCCCAGCTTTTCCACGTCGTCGGCAAGGGTGCTGAAGCCGCGCCCGTCGGCCCCCAGGCGGGCGCTTTCGATGCGCGTGGAAATGCCCAGCATTTGCAAGGTGCGCACCACGCGGGCATAGTCGCGTATGGATTTGGAAAGTTCGTGCACTAGTTCGCGGGCGCGGGCCAGCATGGCGAGGTCCCTGGCGTCATCGTCCACGTGGCAGAGGGTCTGCATGGCGTCCAGTTCCACCACCAGCTCTTCCAGAATATGGCGCACGGTGTCGCCCGAGGCGATGTGGTTCAGCTGCTGGCTGTCCGCGGCGATGTCCTGCACCCGCATGGCCACGTCCTGCAATTCCGCGCCAAGGGCAAGAAAATCGTCTTCACGCCGCTGCACCAGCAGGGCCAGCCCGCTGCCCACACGTCCAAGCCGCTCCCGCACTTCGCGCGCCAGCGCCGTGTATTCCTGCATCTGCGTCCCGTCTCCAGTGGTTCTGCATCCCCGCGATGCCCAGACTGTAGCGGCATCATGCCAGCCGCGCCAGAGTATCTTGCCCAGAGTGTCTCAGTGTGTCTTGCCCATGGTGCCCGGCCCGAAGCATCCGGGCCATGCCACAGTCCCCCGCCCGCCCGACCGTACGGCCTTGTGGCGCCCGGCCCGGCCATCCCCTTCTGACGACAGTATCCGGCCAACCCGGCGCCAGCGTGCCGCCAGGGGTTTCGCCGTGCACACGGGCAAGGGCGCCAGTAAACGCATGGTATCGCACCCCCCATCGTGTTTAAAGTATAAAATGGGGGTGATCCCGCAAGAAAGCGCCCCGTTTCCGCCAGTGGCATTGCACGGTCAGTCCAGAAAGCGGATTTCCGCCCGTGCCACATGCTCGCCCTGCGGGGTCAGCCTGACGTCCACCTTCCGCTTCATGAAGTCGGCCGCGCCAAGGACGATTCCCTCGAAGTATTCGAACAGCGCACGGGAGGAACGATAGGTCATCACGAGAGTGTCACCCCTGTCTTCATAGGTGAATGCGGGAGGATTGATGCCCGGATAGTCCTTGGTGAGCTGCTTGTGCAGTGCATCCATGCCCAGGTACAATTCCTTCAGGTCATTGGTCTTGAAGTAGCGGCGATACATCCGGTAGAAGCCGTCCATGGTGTAACGGCCCAGCTTGCGGAACACGTCCCTGGACGAATCGCCCGTGATGCGCGAAAGCTCGTGGGCCATCTGCTTCAGCACCTGATCCGGATAGTTGGCGGTGGCCAGGAACACGGGGTTGCCCATGGCCTCCAGCATCTTGGCCACCACATCGCGCCCGTAGTTGCCCACGGCGAATTCCTGCATCAGCTTGGGCAGCACCCCGCGCATCTGCCCCTGCGACTTCCACAGCTTGGTGGCGTCCACCTTGGCCTCGCTGAAGCGCACGGCCAGCGTCAGCAGTTCCTGCGAAAGTCCGGCCAGGTCACGCGTGGCCGCCGAGGCCTGCACCGCGCCCGTTTCCGATTCACCGGCCACGCTGGCGATGGCCTCCACCGCGCCGGTGACCTCTTCTGCCGAGGCGGACTGCTGTTCCGCCGCCGTGGCGATCTGGGCCACCCGCTCCACCATGTCCTGTATGCGCACGGTAATGCGGCTGATGGCCTGCCCCGCCTCGTTGGAAAGGCGCGTGCTTTCCGTCACCTGCCCGCCCGTGACCTGCATGGACTGCATGGCGTCGTGCGAGCGCTGCTGGATGGTGCGCACGGCCTGTTCCACTTCCTTGGTGGCGGACATGGTCTTTTCGGCCAGCTTGCGCACCTCGTCGGCCACCACGGCGAATCCGCGCCCGGCGTCACCGGCGCGCGCCGCCTCGATGGCGGCGTTGAGCGCCAGCAGGTTGGTCTGGTCGGCTATGTCGTTGATGACCCCGATGATGCGGCCTATCTCGCCAGCCTGCCCGTCCAGCTGGTCCAGTTCCGCGGCCAGCCGTTCGGCGGACTCGGCCACGGCGTTGATGCCCTCCACGGCATGCTGCACCAGCGCCGCGCCCGCCGTGGCATCGTCACGGGCGCCCCGCGCGGCATCGGACGTGGCAGATGCGTTGCGGGCGACCTCCTGCACGGTATGGCGCATCTGCTCCATGGCCGTGGCCACCGACGAGGCTTGCTCCTTCTGGCGCCCCGCGCCCCGCGCCTGCTCGTCGGCCGAGGCGGAAAGCTCTTCGGAGGCGGACGCCACCCGCTGGGCCAGCCCGCTGATGTCGGCACCCGTGGCCAGCAGTTCCTGCTGGCGCAGTTCCAGGGCCGAACATTCGCGGCGGGCGTCGCTATGGTCGAACAGGGCCACCACCGCGCCGGTCAAGGTGCCCGCGCCATCAACAAGGGATTCGGAATGCGCCTGCAACGACAGGCTCACTCCGGACGTGGTGGCCAGTTCCACGTCGCGATGCATGGAGGTCGTGGGCGGCACGGGCATGAAATCCAGCGCGGCCCTGGTGGCGCCGCTGCCGCCCCCACTGCCCGCAAGGGCCTCTGCCGGGCTGCGCCCCACCATCCGCCCCTCTGGCAGGCCTGCCAGCGTGACCACGCCCTTGCTGGCCCTTGCGATGCGGCCCGAGGCATCCAGCAGCAGCACCGGGGCGGTCATGAGTTCGAAGGCCTTGTGCAGTTGGGTGGCATCCGCCTCCAGCCGGGCGGCGACCTCCAGTGCCGGATGAGGAACCGCGCCCCGGGCGCGCTGGTCGTCACGCACTCGCACCGGCCCCTGAGCGGCCAGGTCGGCCCGCAGTTGTTCCAGCAAGACTGCGCTGGCCCGCAGATCGTACGCCACGGCCACCGCGGTGAGCGCAAGGCCGCAACACAGGGCGATGACGGCCCACATGATGCCGCCCGGCAGCGCAAGACCTGCGGCAAGAAGGGTCAGTGCGGTGCCAAGTACGGCCAGGACGAAGGAAAATGGCGGGCGCGGGTTTTCCATGGCAGCCTCCGGAGGGCGGTGGTGTTGTGCCGGACAGTAGCGCCGAATGTACCGTGTTGCGCCGCGCAAGCAAGCGGGATTGCCAGATTATCATGCGACGGCACAAGGATGCCCCAAGTCTGTTCCCAGCCTGGGCAGGGCCAGGCACGCCTGCCGGCACCGGGGGCGGATCCGCTTGCCATGGCAGGACAACAGGGAGAGACAGGTCGCACCAGACCAAAGCCGCACCGTCGGGCCTTGGCGCGGCGCATTTGCTCGGTGCACGGGCACCCTCTGCCTATCGGCAGGAAATGTGAAAAGACAGGGGGAAAAGCGAAGGCGCACCATAACGGACACGCCACGACAAAGAGTGGCGCAGGTGCGCGGGAGCGCGGCGAAGGGAAGCAGGAGGGACAGACACGGCAAGCGGGCTTGCGGCGGCAAGGCAGGGCAAGGGCACCCCGCCGGGGTCAGACGTCGTCGTCGCCGCCATAGTCGGAGCCGGAATCCGCTGTGTCGGCGGGGCCGCCGAAGGCGGAGGGGGTGCCGCCCCCCTGTGCGCGGGGGCCGTTACCCGCCGGATCGGCGTACGAGGGACGCCGGGCACGCCGGAACAAGGCATCCTGCAAGGCGGCCACGGTGGGCACGCCGCGCGCGGCATCGTCGGCGGGGTGGAGAATGGGGGTGTAGCCAAGCCTGCGGGCCTGGTCGCGGCGGATGGTATGGGCCGCCACCGGGCGGACCTGGCCATTGAGATCGACCTCGCCCCAGAACACCGCCCGCTCGGGCAGGGGCAGGTCGTAGAACGACGACAGCACGGCGGCCACCAGCCCCAGATCCATGCCGGGATCCTGCAACTTCATGCCGCCGCCGATCTTGGCGTAGATGTCCACCTGCCCGAAGTTGAGGCGCAGGCGCTTTTCCAGCACCGCCAGCAGCAGGTGCAGGCGGTTGACGTCGAACCCCAGCCCGGTGCGACGGGGTATGGCCAGGTAGCTGCGGGTGACCAGGGCCTGCACTTCCACCGCCAGCGGGCGCTGCCCGTCCACGGCCATGACCAGCGCGGTGCCCGACAGGGCCGGATCGCGCGCGCCCAGGAAGAAGGTGGAAGGGTCTTCCACCACTTCCATGCCCTGCTCCACCATGCGGAAGACCAGCAGTTCCTGGTTGGGACCAAAGCGGTTCTTGAGCACCCGCAGCAGGCGGAACATCTGCCGCCGGTCGCCTTCGATGGAGATGACCGTGTCCACCAGGTGTTCCAGCAGGCGCGGCCCGGCCAGCGCGCCGTCCTTGGTCACGTGGCCCACCAGCAGCACGGTGGTGCCGCTGCGCTTGCAGGCTTCCACGATTTCCGTGGACACGGCGCGCACCTGGCTGACGTTGCCGGGCAAACCTTCTGCCCTGTCGGAACTGACGGTCTGCACGGAATCGACGATGAGCAGCGCGGGGGCTTCGGGGCCTTCAAGGTGGGGCAGCACGTCGTCCAGCCGGGTGGTGGCCACGGCCATCAGCTCGTCGTGCAGCACGCCGAGGCGGGCGGCGCGGGCCTTCAACTGGGGCAGCGATTCCTCGCCCGAAAGGTACAGCACGCCGCGCCCTGCGGCGGCCACGGCCCCGGCCACCTGCAACAGCAGCGTGGACTTGCCGATGCCCGGCTCGCCCCCCACAAGGATGGCCGCGCCCGGCACAAGGCCCTTGCCCAGCACGCGGTCCAGCGCGTCCAGCCCGCTGCCGAAGGGTTCGGCACCGTGGTCGACCACGTCCTTGAGCGGTTGCGCCCTGCCCTGCGCGCCAACGGACGAGGCGCCGGGGCGCGCCCCGGCCTTGCCCGCGCGCGGGGCCACGGTCAGTTCAAGGGTGTTCCATTCCTTGCAGGCGGGGCACTGGCCGCGCCATTGCGGCGCGCGCGCCCCGCAGGCGGTGCAGACGTAGGTTTCGCGCAGCTTCACGGGCGCACGCTACTTGCTGTCGGGCGGGGTGCGCGCCTCTACCACCTTGACGCCGAATTCGGCCACGGAGGCGGGCGGGTTGTAGAACACCACCATGAACGGCACTTCGCCGCCGGGGGGCACGTTGGTGTTGTTGGTGAGGATTTCGATCTTGTTGTTGAGGGCCGTTTCCAGCTCCTGCTCGCCCAGCACCTGCAACTGGAACAGCGACACGGTGACGCCGCACAGTTGCTGTTTGGTGACCACGGCGGCGCCTGCCGCGTCGTACAGCGAGGCCTCGATCTTGATCAGTTCGCGCGGCGAGGAAAAGTTGTTCACCACCTTGCCCTCGATCACCGCGACCTGGCCCACCTTCTCGTTGTTCACGTAGTACTGGCGGTAGTTGCGCAAGGCGATGTTCTTGATCTGCTCAGTGCCGTTGACCACCGGCGGGGGCGTTTCCGCCGCCTTCTCGCCGGGCCAGATGCCCGTGAAGCGCAGGGTGACGCCCACGGCAACGGACAGCAGCACGGCCACGAACCCGGCGATGACCGGCCAGCCGTACTTCTTGGGCGGCACGGCGGGCGGGGCGTCGTCCAGGTTGTAGCCCTTCATGGAGCCGATGATGTCGCTGACATCCGGCCCGTCATCGGGGCCGCGCTTGCGGGCATCGGCCTGCACCTTGGCGCGCACGGCGGCGGCAAGGTCCGCCTCCGGGTCGGAGGCAACGGCGAAGGGGCCGTGGTCCAGTTCCGTGCCGTTGGGCGACACGGCTCCGGGCTTGCCGGGGGCGGCGTCATCCGCACCGCCCATCCCTAGCCCGCCCATCCCGAGCCCACCCATGACGGCGTCGAAGTCGGGCGCGCCAGCGGAAGGCGGCGTGGCCGATTCGATGGGGAAGACGGACTTGCACAGCGTGCATTTCAGCTTCGCACCGGGGCGGGCGCGATCGTCGGGCAGGTTGTACTTGGTCGAGCAGCTGGGGCAAATGACGATCATCGGGCACCTCGGACAGGGGATCTCGGCGAATGGCCGGGGCGCGACGACAGGCTGGCGGCGTGGCCCACCCTACGCACCCTCGGGTTCGATGACGGCTTCGTAGATACCGGGAAGTTCGCGATACCGTTCGGCATAGTCGAGGCCATACCCTACAATGAAGCCACCGGGCAACGCAAACCCCGCGAAATCCACGCGCACGGGCACGGCGCGCCGCTCCTGCTTGTCCACCAGCGCGGCCAGTCGCAGGCTCTTGGCACCGCGCGCCGCAAGCTGCCGGAACAGGAAGTCCACGGTGTGGCCGGTATCCACGATGTCTTCCACCAGCAGCACGTGCTTACCCTGCAAGGGCACTTCCACGTCCTTGGTGAAACTGACGGTGCCGCAGGTGGAGGTGGACGAACCGTAGCTGGCCACGCGCACGAAATCGAGTTCCGGGCGCATGTCCAGATGCCGCACCAGGTCGGCAAAGAACATGAACGCGCCCTTCAGCACACAGACCACCACCAGTTCCTCGCCCGCGTACAGGCGATTGATCTCCTGCCCCATCTCGGCCACGCGCGTGGCAATGGCCTGCGCGTCGTACACCACCTTCAGGTCCTTGATCTTCATTGTCGTCCGGCCTCCGGGCCCGTGTATCGCAGGGTGCCGGGTACACCGCGCGTTGCGCGGCATGCCCGGCCCGTGGGGTTGTCATGTCCTGGCTCACGCCACCGCAAGCGGCGGCAAACGGCGTCAGTCACGGCACGTGCGGCAGCGGGCCGCGGCGCGCCCCGCCCGCTACATTTCCAGCAGCACCGCCGTTTCGTCGCAATCGGGAAACTTGGGGCAGTGGATGCAGTCCGCCCAGATCTTCTGGGGCAACACGTCCTTTTCCACCACCCGGAATCCCATCCGCAAAAAGAACTCCACCTGGTAGGTCAGCGCGAACACCCGGAAGATGCCCAGGGTCACGGCATCGCTCAGGCAGGCATCCACCAGCTTGCGCCCCCAGCCCTTGCCGCGCAGGTCGTCGGCCACCACCAGCGAACGCACCTCGGCGATGTCGTCCCAGGCGATGGACAGGGCGCAGCAACCCACCAGCGGGCCGCCGTCGTCGGGGTCGATGACCAGAAAGTCGCGCAGGTGGCTGTACAGCTGGTTCAGTGAACGCGGCAGCAGCAGCCCCTGGCCGGAGGTATGCATGAGCAGGGCGTGGATGGGCTTGACGTCCTGCACACGGGCCTTGCGGATGTACGGCTGGCCCATCTAGTTGCCCCCCAGCAGGGTATCCACGAACTTGCCCAGTTCATCGGCCTCGACAAGGCCCACGTGGTTGGCCACCAGCTTGCCCTGCCGGTCGTAGACCAGCAGTTGCGGAATGGAGGACACGTTGAAGAACCGCTGCAACTCCTCCTTGCCCTTCCACACCGGATAGTTGAACGGGGTGCGGGACATGAAGGCCGCGAGCTGCCTGGGATTCTCGTCCAGCGAGATGCCGTACAGGGCCACCTTGTCTTCGGAGTAGCGGGCGCGCACGTTGATCAGGCCGGGAATTTCCTCCAGGCACGGCGGGCACCACGAGGCAAAGAAATTGACGATGACCACCTTGCCCCTGGCGGCGGTGACGCGGCGCAGCAATTCGCCGGAGCCCATCTCTTCAACCGCCGGAGCGGCCACAGCCACGCCGGACACGGCGACGAGCAGGGCGACGAGCAGCAGGGGAAGAAGCATGAGCGATGTCAGGCGTTTCATGTACAAGCCTCCGATGGGATAAAGCCACTGCGCCCGGAATGCCACGGGCGGTTGCCCACGGCTGTTCCAGGGTCCGCCACGGGGGCGGAGCGCATTCTTACCGCCGAACGCGCGCCGGGGCAACCGGCACGGACGGGGCGGCCATGCGCAAGGCAAGGGGGAAGGCGGGCGCCGGAACGACGAACCCGCCACATGCAAGGGCGGTTGCCAAACGGGGCTACTGCACCGTCAGCAGTTCCTTGGCCACCCGCACGGCCTCCACGGCGTCGGCGGAATAGCCGTCCGCGCCGATGGCCTCGGCGTAGGCGGGCGTAACCACAGCCCCGCCCACCATGACCTTGACGGACAGGCCGCGCTCGCGCACCAGGCGCACGGTGTCTTCCATGCGCACCATGGTGGTGGTCATCAGGGCCGAAAGCCCGATCACCCGCGCGCCGTGGCGTTCCGCGGCCTCCACGATGTCGGCGGCCTTCACGTCCTTGCCCAGGTCCACCACGTCGAAGCCGTGGTTGCCCAGCATCAGGGTGACGATATTCTTGCCGATGTCGTGGATGTCGCCCTCCACCGTGGCCATGATGATCACCGGGCGCGTTTCGTGCCCCCGCTGGGCTTCAAGCAACGGTTGAAGTTTGCGGAAGGCGTGCTGCATGGTCTCTGCCGAGCGGATGAGCTGCGGCAGGAAGTATTCGCGCCGCTCGTAGCGGCGGCCCACCTCGGTGATGCCGGGAATCAGCTTTTCCTGCACCAGCGAGAACGGGTCGGCCCCTTCGGACAGGGCGCGTTCCACCAGGGCCAGCGCGCCGTCGCGGTCGCCCCGGATGACGGCCTCTTCTAAGGTGGCGGCCTTGGCCTTCACGCCGCCCGCCCCACCACCGGTGCCGCCAGATGCCCCACCGGCAACCGTTCCCGTGGCGTCACCGCCCGGCGTCCAGCCGGAATAGCCTTCGATGAACGACTCGGCGTTGGCGTCCAGCCCCAGCAGCACGCTGGAGGCGGCCACCGCCTCGCGGATGCGCGCGTTGCCGGGGTGGGCGATGCACGAGGAAAGCCCCGCGCCCGCCGCCATGGCCAGAAAGGTGGAGTTCAGCAGTTCGCGCGCGGGCAGGCCGAACGAGATGTTGGACAGCCCGATGGTGGTGGGCAGCCCCTGCGCCGCGCACCAGCGGATGGTATCCAGACAGTGGCGCGCGGCCTCTGCCTTGGACGACACGGCCAGGGCCAGCACGTCCACCATGACCAGGCGGCGCGGAATGCGCAGGCTGTCGGCCTGTTGCAGCAGTTCCTCTATGATGGCGATGCGTTCCGCCGCCGTCACCGGCAGCTTGCGCCCCTTGAGCGGCAGCAGGATGAACGGTGCGCCGTGGTCGCGGCACAGCGGCCCCAGGTGCTCCATGCGGCCCGGTTCGCCACTGATGGAGTTGACCAGCGGCGAGCCGGGATGGAACGGCAGGGCCGCGGCAATGGCGTCGGCATTGGACGAATCCAGCGACAGCGGCAGCGAATGGCGGGCCACCAGGCGTTCCACCAGTGCGGGCAGCAGCGCCGCCTCGTCCACCATGGGCGCGCCCACGTTCACGTCCAGCAGCGGCGCGCCCGCCTCCACCTGTTCGTCGGCAAAGCGCAGGGCCTGGGCGAATTCGCCCGCCTGCAATTCCGCCGTCAGCAGCTTCTTGCCGGTGGGGTTGATGCGTTCGCCGATGATGCGGATGGGGCTGCCCGCCCCGATGTGCACGGCCTGGGCGCGGGTGGTCAGGACGATGCCGTCGCGCCGGGCCGGATCGGGAACAAGGCCGCCGGAAAGGTTGTCCAGTGCGCCGCGCAGGGCGGCGATGTGGTCGGGCGTGGTGCCGCAGCAGCCGCCCAGCATGCGCACGCCGGACGCGGCAAAGCGCGCGGTGTGCCGGGCGAAGTCGTCCGGCCCCAGGCGGAACACGGTCTTGCCGTCCACCAGTTCCGGCAGGCCGGCGTTGGGTTCCACCAGCACGGGCACCTCGGAGATGGCCAGCAGTTCATCCGCCACCTCTGCCATCTGCTCCGGCCCGGCGCTGCAATTGGTGCCCACAAGGTCCACGCCCATGTTGAGCATGGACTGCACGAACACTTCGGGCCGCGTGCCGGTAAGGCTGACGCCGTTCTCGAAGGTCATGGAAACGCCCACGGGCAGGTCGCACTCTGCGCGCACGGCCAGCACTATGGCCCGTGCCTCCGCCAAGTCGAACTGGGTCTCGGCCAGGATCAGGTCCACCCCGCCCTGCACCAGCCCCCGTATCTGGGCGCGGAAGGCGGCCACCAGTTCGGCGGGGTCCAGATCGCCCAGCGGGCGCATGAAGTGGCCGGACGGCCCCACGCTGCCCGCCACGAAGGCCTCGCGACCACTGGCAAGCACGGCCTCGCGCGCGGCGCGGGCCATGGCCCGGTTGAACTCCACCACGTCGGGAGCGCCGGGGCCCGTGCCTAATTTATGGATGCAGCCGCCAAAGGTGTTGGTGGTCAGCACGTCGGCCCCGGCCCGCAGGTAGTCGGCATGAATGCCCACCAGCACGTCGGGCCGGGCCAGGCAGAACAGTTCCGGGCTTACGCCGGGCGGCAACCCTCGTGACTGGAGCATGGTACCCATGCCGCCATCGAAGACCAGCCGACGACCTGACCGAAGCGCTTGACGAAAATCTGGCACAGCCTGTACTCCTGAAACTTGGCTCGCAGGCGATGAAGAATCCGTGCACCGCGAGTGTTCCGAAAACATGTCCGACCGGCGCGTACCGCCGCATGGGAAGGCCTGTGTACCGGAAAGCCTTGTAAAGGACAAACAAAAATCATACCATCCCGGCCTGTACGGCCCTGTCACGCATGGTGGGACCCCGCTACACGACGCACGAACCGGCGCGGCCTGCTCCGCGCCTTGACCGGATACCATGACCGATACAGTGAAAACGCCGCGCCGCGCCGCGCGCACGCGCGGTGCCAAGGCCGCCCAATCAGCACAATCCGCACAATCCGTCGGACACGCAGGGGTGACCGGCGCCCTCTCCTCTGCCCCTGAATCTTCCGAAGCGCCCGTCATGCCGGAAGTCGTGCTTGAGGCCGAGGTGCTTCTGGATCAGCAGCCGGAAGTTGCCACCAGGGCCCGCGCCAAGGCGGGCTCCGGCAAATCCTCTTCCGGCAAGTCCGCACGGGGCCGCCGCGCCGCAGCCTCTCCCGCTGGCGACGGCGACGAGGGAGCCCCGGCCTCTGCCCCCCTGTCCGACGAAGCCCCCGACGAAGCGGACGACGATGAAAGTTCCGACGACGAACTGGACATCGACTTCGACGGTCCCGGTGACGACGCCATCGACGTCGACCTGCTGCACGGCGACGACGATTCGTCGCATGCCCGGCATGACGCACATGACGGGGCGGGCGCATCTGACGAGAGCGCAGGCCGCCACCGTTCCCTGCCCGTACTGCGCCCGGCCATGCCCGGCGCCTCCACGCGCGACTCGCTGCACCTGTACCTGCGTGAAATCAGCCGGTTTCCGCTGCTGAAGCCGGACGAGGAATTCGACCTTGCCCGGCGCGTGCAGGAACAGGGCGACAGCGATGCCGCCTTCCGGCTGGTCACCTCGCACCTGCGCCTGGTGGTCAAGATCGCCATGGACTTCCAGCGGCGCTGGATGCAGAATGTGCTGGATCTGATTCAGGAAGGCAACGTGGGCCTGATGCGCGCGGTCAACAAGTTCGACCCGGAAAAGGGCATCAAGTTCTCGTACTACGCCGCCTTCTGGATCAAGGCCTACATCCTCAAGTTCATCATGGACAACTGGAGGATGGTCAAGATCGGCACCACGCAGGCCCAGCGCAAGCTGTTCTACAATCTCAACAAGGAACGCCAGCGGCTCATCGCGCAGGGGTACGATCCTGACGCCACCATCCTGTCGGAAAAGCTCAACGTGACCGTCGAGCAGGTCATCGAGATGGAACAGCGCCTCGATTCGTCCGACATGTCGCTGGACATCACCGTGGGCGAAGATTCCGGCGGGGCCACCCGCATGGACTTCCTGCCCGCCCTGGGCCCCGGCATAGAGGAAACGCTGGCCAACAGCGAAATCGCGCGCATGGTGCAGGACAGGGTGCAGACCATCCTGCCGAAGCTGTCGGACAAGGAGGCGTACATCCTCCAGCACCGCCTGCTTTCGGAACAGCCGGTCACCCTGCGCGAAATCGGCGAGAAGTACGACATCACCCGGGAACGCGTCCGCCAGATAGAAGCGCGCCTGCTGCAAAAGCTGCGCGACCATCTGTTCAAGGAAATCCGCGACTTCTCCTCGGACTGGATATCACAGTAGCCGCCCGGCCCGGTCAGGCCGTTGCACGAGCCCTCCATGCCATCCATACTCCGCTTTTTCCCCCGCCGCAGCGCCACGGTCGCACAGGCGGCCAGCCGGCTGCCGCGCAGCCGCGTGTCCATCCGGACATCCGGCCCTACATCCGGCCCGGCCCCCGGACGTTCGCGCGTGGGGTCGCTTTCCCGCGTTGCCGCGCTGCTGGCGGCGGTCTGCCTTGCCTCCGGCGTGTCCGGCTGTGCCACGCGCCAGCCCGCGCCGGACCAGCCCGTCGCCCCCGTGGAATGGCGGCTGTCGCCCGACGCGGCCACCACCTACTACTATCTGCTCCTTGAGCAGGCGGCGCGCAACGGCAACATGCGCGATGCGCTGACGGCCATCGAGCAGTTGGTGGCCCTCGACCCGTCGCCCAGGGTGTTCATCGACGGTGGCTCGTTCCTGCTTTCGCGCAAGGAAGCGACCCTGGCCCGCCAGGTGTTGCAGGAAGGCGTGACCCGCTACCCCGACGACCTGGACATCACCCTGCTGCTGGTGGAAACCTACCTCGAGGAAAACCGCACCGGCGATGCGCTGTACACCCTGCGCAGCTTCGTCGGCGCCCATGGCGAAGACGAGCAGGCCCGCCAGGAACTGGCCCTGCTGCTGGTGAAGACCCGCAACTTCGCCGAGGCCGACAAGCTGCTCTCCGGCATTGCCGAGCGCAACCGCACCCCCGTGCTGCGCTACTACCACGCTCGCGCCCTGGTGGGGCTGAACCGCCATTCCGAGGCGCTGGGCCAGTTGCGCAAGGCCGTCAAGGCCGCGCCCGACTTTCTGGAAGCCTGGGCCGAACTGGCCTTCATCTACGAGTTGCGCAAGGACTACGTGGAAGCCGAGCGCACCTACGAGCAGATCATCACCCTGGACGAAGGCAACCAGGACGTGTGGCTGCGGCTCATCGCCATCAGCCTGAAGCTGAACAACCCGGCCAAGGCCTACGAACTGGCCCGACAGGGGCCGGAAACCTTCGGCTTTCTGCTCACGGCGGCCACCCTGTTCCTGGAAGAAAAGTTCTACGAACAGGCCGACGCCCTGCTCACCGTGGTCAAGGACACCCCCGGCGCGCCCGAAGAGGTGTACTTCTACCTGGCCGTGCTGTCCTTCGAGGGCAAGCGCGACCCGGCAGGGGCCCTGCACTGGCTGTCGGAAATCACCCCGTCCAACAAGTACCACGACCGCGCCCTGCGCCTGAAAAGCCAGCTGCAGTACGAAAGCGGCGACCTTACCGGGGCGCTGGCCACGCTGAAGGAAGGACAGAAGACCTACCCCGGCCAGAAGGAATTCTGGCAGATGGAGGCCCAGCTGTACCTGAACAGCGACAAGCCGGAAGCGGCCCTGGCCGTCATGGACGAGGCGCGCAAGTTCTGGCCCGACGACGCCGAAATCGCCTTCATGCGCGGCATCATCCTGGACGAGCGCGGCCAGAAGGCCGAGGCGTTCACCATGATGGAGCAGGTCATCGCCGATCACCCGCGCCACGCCCAGGCCCTGAACTACGTGGGCTACACCCTGGCGGAACAGGGGCGCGACCTGGACCGCGCGCTGGAACTTATCACCCGTGCCCTTGAAGAATCGCCCGACAGTACCTACATCATCGATTCGCTGGCCTGGACGCACTACCGCCGGGGCGAGTTGAACGAGGCGTGGCAGGCCATCAGCCGCGCCGTGGAACTGGGCGCCAGCGACCCGACCATCTGGGAACACTACGGCGACATCGCCGCCGCCCTCGGCAAGAAGGCAGAGGCGCGCAAGGGGTACCGCAAGGCCCTGGAAATGTCGCCCGCCAACGCGGCGGACGTTACCGCCAAGCTCAAGAACCTGTGATGCACCTCTTTCGTCTTTCTCACGACCGATCCCTGGCGCACGGCACTGCCGTGCGCCATCGCGTGTGGTCCCGGCCGGCCCTGCCCGTCTCTATCCTGCCCGTCCTGCTCCTGCTTGTCCTGGCCGCCCTGCTTCAGGGCTGCGCCTCGCGCGTGGTCCCCGGCGTGCCCGCATCCACCGAGCAGGCCGACGCCGCCTGGCATGCCTACCGCAGTTGGGCGCAGACCAACGACGCGGATGCGGGGCCCTTCCGGGTCAACGCCAGCCTGCGCTACAAGACCGGCGAACACGACGGCAACCGCGTGGTGGCCCTGCTGTGGTCCAACGGCGACGTGCCGCTGCGCCTGGACATCATGGCGGGCATCGGCGCCACCGTGGCCCGCATCCGCGAGGACGACACCACCTTCCTTGCCTATGCCCCCAACGAGAACCGCGCCTACTACCATAGCGGCGACCTGAACCATGGCGGGCGGGCCCTGCTCTCGTTCGGCGTGCCGGTGCCCTTTTCCGTGCCGGATCTGGCCAACCTGCTGAATGGCCGGTTCGCCCGGGTCTTCGACGATGCCCGCGCGGATGCACGGCTTGTGGCCGACGGGGGAATCGCCTACACTCTGCCGCGCGGCAGGGTTCGCGGAATGCTTGAACTTTCTCCCGAAGGGCTGCCTCGCCACTGGACGGATACGCCCCCCGGTGAAAAGCAGGCTGGCTGGGACATGCGCATCGACTACGACGAGGCCGTGCCCCCCCTGCCCCGCAAGATCACCATCACCCACGCCAAGGGGTACTCGGCCATCCTGCTGGTGAAGGAACGCGAACGGCCACAGGCCTTCACCGGCGAGCAGCTGGGGCTGGAACTGCCCGAAGGCACCGAGGTTTTGCCGCTGCGCGAAGGAGCCCGTCGCTAAGGGGGCATCCCTTGCCGGTCCAACCCGGCCCACGGGCTGCCCGCACGCTTCACCAACTGTTCCGACCGGCCCGACCGATCTGCCAGGCCCGACCGATCCGGCAGGCCCGACCGATCCGGCAGGCACGGCAGGCAGACGGGCACGGCGGGTTGACCAGTCTGGCTGTCCGGCTGGCCTGACCATCAAACCGGCCCGACCATTCCACCAACGGACACACCACGCAGCACCATAACGCGACGGAGACGTTCATGACCGCACCCGATACCCAGACCTCCTTCTCTCTTTCGGCCGTGCTGTCCAACCTCAAGGTGGGGCTGTGCGTGCTGCGCGGCGAACTGGGCCGCGTGGCCTCCGGCGTGCTGCGCGGCATGGAGGCGCGCCAGTTGCGCCGCCGCCTGGACGAGGAACACGCAGCCCTGGGCCGCCGCGTGGCGGAACTGCTGGAAGCGGGCAGCCTTGATGCCCAAGGTGCCTGTGGCCTGACTGATGACGCCCGCCTCCGCGAACTGGCCGGACGCGCCGCCTTCCTGCGTGACGAACTGGCCCGCCATGCCGCCGGTGCCGCTGCGGACCGCGAGCGCCACATGGGCCGCATGGCCCGGCGTTGCGGCTCGAATGGCCCGGGTGCCTAGCCCGGCGGGAATCGGCTTTCAGGCCGCGTAACCGGCTGACACCGCCAGGACAGGCGTTTTCCGTCTTGCCCGGTCACGGCTCCGTCTTGACAAGCGGCCCTCGGAACAGCACATTCCCAGCGCCAGCCGGACCCGCCCCGCATCCGGGACGCACGACCGGCATCAATGCCACGGCATACCCGGCGCCCGCCACGGGCGCGCATTCCGTATTTTCGCCAGCACGCAGCAAGGAAACCACATGTCCGCACCCGCCAGTCACGCGCCCGCCAGCCACGCATCCGCCATGTCCGCCCCGGTCATCATCGGCTCCGACCACGCCGGTCTCGCCCTGAAGCAGGTCATCGTCGCCCACCTCAAGGCTGCGGGCCGCCAGGTGGAAGACCTTGGCCCCCAGACCGCCGAAAGTTGCGACTATCCGCTCTACGCCGCCAAGGTGACCGAGCGGGTGCTGGCCACCGGCGGCTTCGGCATCCTGGTCTGCGGCACGGGCATCGGCATGTCCATGGCCGCCAACCGCTTTCCGGGCATCCGCGCCGCGCTGTGCACCTGCGAATTCCACGCCCGCGCCACCCGCCAGCACAACGACGCCAACGTGCTGTGCCTTGGCGAACGGGTAACCGGTCCCGGCGTTGCCATGGGCCTTGTGGACCTGTTTCTGGACACCCCCTTCGAGGGTGGCCGCCACCAGCGCCGCATCGACCAGTTCGACGGGCCTGCCTGTACCGGCGGTTGCTAGGCAGGACATCGGCCTTGCAGGCCGAATGCCTGCACCACGCTTCTTCATTAGCCTGTCCACCGTGCCGGGCGCATCCGGCATACGGCGTTCATTCGCCGACGCACCACACCGCATTCCCACGGGAGCATCAATGCAACTGTACAATACCCTGACGCGCAAGAAGGAACACTTCGAGCCTGCCGTGCCCGGCAAGGTCAACATGTACGTCTGCGGCATAACCGCGTACGACCTGTGCCACATCGGCCACGCCCGCTCCGCCGTGGTGTTCGACGTGCTGGTGCGCTACCTGCGCCACACCGGTCTCGACGTCACCTTCGCGCGCAACTTCACCGACGTGGATGACAAGATCATCACCCGCGCCAATCAGGAAGGCCTGACCAGCCAGGAAGTGGCGGAAAAGTACATCGCCACCTTCTACGAGGACATGGACCGCCTGAACGTGCTGCGGGCGGATCTGGAACCTCGAGCCACCACCCACATCGAAGAGATGATCTCACTGTGCGTGCGGCTCATCGAGCAGGGCAAGGCCTACGCCACCCCCTCGGGCGACGTGTACTTCCGCGTGCGCGCCTTTCCCGGTTACGGCAAGCTTTCCGGCCGCGACGTGGACGACCTGCGCTCCGGCGCCCGCGTGGCCCCCGGCGAGGAAAAGGAAGACCCGCTCGACTTCGCCCTGTGGAAGGCGGCCAAGCCCGGCGAACCCTTCTGGGAAAGCCCGTGGGGCAATGGCCGCCCCGGCTGGCACATCGAATGCTCCGCCATGAGCGAAAAGCATCTGCCCCTGCCTCTGGACATTCACGGCGGCGGGCAGGATCTGGTCTTTCCGCACCACGAGAACGAAATCGCCCAGACCGAGGCGGCCCTTGGCAAGGATTTCGTGCGCTACTGGGTGCACAACGGCTTCGTGCAGGTGAACGCCGAAAAGATGTCCAAGTCGCTCGGCAACTTCCGCACCATCCGCGACATTCTTGAAAACTACCTGCCGGAAACGCTGCGCTACTTCCTGCTGACCAAGCACTACCGCAGCCCCATCGACTTCACCTTCGAGTCCATGGACGAGGCGGAAAAGAATCTCAAGCGCATCTACGAGGCGCTGAGCCTGCTGCACGCCGAACTCGAACGAGAAAAGTGGACCTCCGGCCCCCTGCCCAAGGACGTGACCGAGGAATTCGAAGGGCTGCGCCAGGCCTTCGCCGACGCCATGGAAGACGACATGAACACCGCTGCCGCCCTTGGCCACGTGTTCACCATGGTCCGCCTGGCCAACCGCATCCTGGACAACAAGGGCCAGCGCAAGACCGAGGGCGCCCGCGCCTTCTTCCGGGCCGTGCTGGACGAAGCCGCCACCTGGTTTGCCGTGCTGGGCGTGTTCGGCCGCGAGCCCGCCGGGTTCCTGGCGGAACTGCGCGCCTGCCGCGTGGCACGCAAGGGCATTGACCCGGCCAAGGTCGAAGAACTGTTGCAGGCCCGCATCAACGCCCGCGCCGACAAGGACTTTGCCCGCGCCGACGCCATCCGCGACGAAATCGCCGCCCTCGGCATAGAGGTGCGCGATACGCCTTCCGGCGCGGTGTGGGACGTGCTATAAGCCGCTCCATGACCCACCGCATGACCAACGGTTTCCGCCATTCTTCCGCGCCCCGCACCGGCAGGCTTCGCGCCCGCCTGCGGGGCGCGCTTGCCCTGTGCCTGTGCGGGCTCATGCTGCTGGGCCAGGCCCTGCCCGCCTTTGCGCCGCCCGCCGGGGCCTTCCTGGGCGACTTCACCGTCAAGGACGAGGTGGAGCTGGGCAAGAAGTTCAACGTGCTCATCAAGGCCCGCCTGCCGCTGGTGGAAGACCCGGAGGTGAAGGAGTACGTGCGGTCCATCGTCGAACGGCTGAAGGCGGTGGTGCCGCCGCAGCCCTTCGAGTTCGAGACCAACGTGCTGCTGCACAACGCCGTCAACGCCTTTGCCAGCCCCGGCGGCTACATCTTCGTGCACACCGGCCTGCTGATGGCCATGGAGCATGAAAGCGAGGTGGCGGGCGTGCTGGCCCACGAAATGGCCCACGTCACCCAGCGCCACATCGCCAGCCGCATCGAAAAGTCGCAGCGCATCACCCTGCTCAGCCTTGCCGGGGCGCTGGCCGGTGCCTTCGTGGGGGGGGGCGGCAGCAGCAAGGGCGCGGCCATGGCCGGTTCGCTGGCGGCGGGGCAGACGGCCATGCTCAACTACAGCCGCATCGACGAATCGGATGCGGACCAGGCGGGCATGCAGTATCTGGTGGCCGCGGGATTCCGGCCCGACGGCATGGCCGGGGCCTTTGAAAAACTGCGCAGGCAGAGTTGGTCCACCGGCACGGACGTGCCCGCCTATCTCAGCACCCACCCCAACATCACCGAGCGCATCAGCGAAGTGCGCCTGCGCGTGGAACAGCTGGCCGCCAGCGTGCGCAACCGGCAGGACGACGACGAACGCTTTCGCCGGGTGCAACTGCTGGTGCGCGCCCGCTACGCGGACGCCACCACCGCCCTGCGCACCTTCGAACAGGCCAAGCCAACCGACTGCATGTCCCAGTTGGGGCTGGCCATCCTGTATTCGCGCCTGAACCGGATCGGCGAGGCCACGACGGCCTTCGACCGGGCACTGGCCTGCAACCCCAAGGACCAGCTTGTCTGGCGCGAGGCCGGACGGTTCCACTACACCAAGGGCGATCGCAACCGCGCCGCGCAGATGCTGCAACGCGCCGTGCTGATGAATTCGCGCGACTACATGGCCCTGTTTTTCTACGCGCGGCTGCTGTTCGACGCCGGCCAGCGCAACGAGGCCTACACCTACTACAAGGAAGTGCTGCGCCACCTGCCCGAGGATTCCGAGGTGCACGACTATTACGGACGCGCCCTGGGCACGGACGGACAGGTCTTCAAGGGCTACCTGCACCTTGCCTACAGCGCGCTGTATTCCAACGAGAAGGAAAAGGTGGAACAGCTGCGCGACAAGGCGCGGGCGGTCATCCGCACGCCAGAGGACCAGACGGACCTGGAACGCTTCGACACCCGGTATCAGGAGCGCAAGGCGGTCTGGTAGGGGCGCCCGGCTTCGGCGGTGTGGTGCGCGCCGTACCGGATAACGTGCGCTTCGCTGCGCGCCCTGCGGCCCACTGCCCCGGAATGTTTGCCCAACGTTTTTCAGGACGGCCCTTGTGGACGATCTGTCCCTGATCATCACCGCCCCTACCGGTCACGGCCTGCTGGTGGTGTCCACCGGCGACCTTGCCGCCACGGCGACCGACGCGGTGGTCAACGCCGCCAATGCCGAACTGCGCGGGGGCGGCGGTGTGGACGGTGCGCTGCACTGCGCCGCCGGGCCGATGCTGCTGCCCGCCGGACAGGACATCGTGGCCCGGCGCGGACCGTTGGCCGCCGGAGAGGCCGTGATAACCCCCGGCTTCAACCTGCCTGCCCGCCATGTCATCCACGCCGTGGGCCCCATCTGGCGCGGCGGCACGCACGGCGAGCCGCAGGCGCTGGCCGAGGCCCACGCCAACAGCCTGCGCCTGGCGGCGGAGCACGGGCTGGCACGGGTGGCCTTTCCGGCCATCAGTTGCGGCAGCTACGGCTATCCGCCGGAACTGGCCGCGCCCATCGCCCTGGCTGAAGCCGTGCGCGGCCTGCGGGCCGGGCTGGTGCGCGAGGTGCGCTTCGTCCTGCACGGGCTGTCCATGCTGGCTGTGTGGCGCACCGCGCTTCAGGCCCTTTCCGGTCCGCGTGCCCCCGTCCCCGAGGCGGGCGACGACCAGAGCAGCACGTGATCTGCACCCGGCTGGCGCCCGACTGGCACCCGACTCGCACCGGACCAGCGCAAGGCCCACCGCAGCCCCAACCCGCGCCCACCCCTTGCGCAACCGGCGCACCTGCGCCGAAGGAACAATCATATGGAACTGAAGGGAACCACCATCCTTGCCGTGCGCGACGCGGACGGCGTGGCCATGGCCGGTGACGGCCAGGTGACCATGGGCCAGAGCGTGGTCATGAAGCACACCGCCCGCAAGGTGCGCCGCCTGTACCGCGACCGGGTGCTGGCGGGCTTTGCCGGGGCCACGGCAGACGCGTTCACCCTGTTCGAGCGCTTCGAGGCCAAGCTGGAGGAATTCGGCGGCAACCTTACCCGCGCCGCCGTGGAGCTGGCCAAGGACTGGCGCAAGGACAAGTACCTGCGCAGGCTGGAGGCCATGCTGCTGGTGGCCGACGCGGAAACCATCCTCATCCTGACCGGCACCGGCGATGTCATCGAGCCGGACGACGGCATCGCCGCCATCGGCAGCGGCGGCCCCTATGCCCTGTCCGCCGCACGCGCCCTGTCGCGGCACACCACGCTGGACGCGGAAACCGTGGTCCGCGAGGCCATGGCCGTGGCCGGGGAACTGTGCGTGTTCACCAACGGCCACCTGACCGTGGAAACGCTGCGCCGCAACGGGGGCGCCACCGCGTGAGCACCCACGCCACGCCCGCGCCCGGCGCCGTCACCCTGCACGCGGGATGCAAGGTCAACCTGTACCTGCGCATCACCGGCGTGCGGCCCGACGGCTACCACGAACTGGACACCCTGTTCCTGCCCCTGCCGGAACCGTGCGACCTGCTGCACGTGTCGCCCAGGGCGGAAGCGGGCATCGTCTTCACCTGCACCGAACCGGACGTGGATCCGGCCCGCAACACCGTGGTCACCGCGTACGAGCGGTTCGCGACGGCCACCGGGTTTCGCCCCGGACTTGCGGTGCACCTGGAGAAACACATTCCGCACGGGGCCGGCCTTGGCGGCGGCAGCGCCGACGCCGCCGTGCTGCTGCGCCACCTTGCCGCGCTGTGCGCGCAGCAGGCCCCCGGCGCTGCCCCCACGCCCGAAGTACTGCGGGCCATGGCCGCCGGGGTTGGCGCCGACGTGCCCTTCTTTCTGATGGATGGCCCCGCACGGGCCAACGGCATCGGCGAGGTGCTCACCCCGCTCGCCCCCGGCGAACTCGCCGACCTGGGGCTGGCGGGCATGCATCTGGTGCTGGCCTGCCCGCCCGTGCGCGTTTCCACGCCGTGGGCCTATCGGGCCTGGGATGCCGCCAACGTCACCACCCCGGATGGCAACGCCCAGACCAGTACCCGGACCAGTGCCCAAACCAGTGCCCGGATCATGACCGGGCAAAGCGCGAAATCATTGCGTCCTTGCTTGACATCGGAAAGTCTAGAAGATAGAAATCCACTCTCTCGCGGACCGTGGCTGACCAACAGCTTTGAACCGGTTGTTTTTCAGACACATGCAACCCTGCGCCGGACCAAGGAATTTCTTCTTCGACGCGGGGCCTGTGCCGCGCTGATGAGCGGGAGTGGCGCCAGCCTGTTCGCCCTGTTCAGAAAGCACGGCACGGCGCGCGATGTGGCCGAAGCACTGCGCAACGACAACATCGCGGCCTTTTTGCACGCACTGTGAGACGCGCGCCGCAAGGCGCACGCAGGCCAGCCCCTGCGTCACGAACAAGATTTCCCTCATGCTGGGGTGTCGCCAAGTTGGTAAGGCAACGGGTTTTGGTCCCGTCATCCGAGGGTTCGAGTCCTTCCGCCCCAGCCACTTTTTTCCCGATGACGCTTGCCATCGCAACCACAAGCCGGAAGTCGAAACATGCACGGTGATCTGAAGATTCTTACCGGCACCTCGAACCCCGCCCTTGCCAAGGCCATCTGCAACCACTTGGGGTGCCAGCTCACCCCGGCCCTGTGCGAGACGTTCAGCGACGGCGAGATTCGCATCGAGATCGGCGACAACGTGCGCGGCGACGACGTGTTCGTCGTTCAGGCCACCTGCTCGCCCGTGAACTACAACCTGATGCAGCTGTGCCTGATGCTGGATGCGCTGAAGCGCGCCAGCGCCGGTCGCGTCACCGCCGTGGTGCCCTACTACGGCTACGCCCGCCAGGACCGCAAGGTCAGCCCGCGCGCGCCCATCAGCGCCAAGCTGGTGGCCGATTTCCTGACCACCGCCGGCACCGACCGCGTGGTCACGGTGGACCTGCACGCGGGCCAGATCCAGGGTTTTTTCAACGTGCCGGTGGACAACCTGTACGCGCAGCCGGTCATTCTCGAATACCTGCGCCCGTACGCCGGTGACATCGTCATCGTTTCGCCCGACGCGGGCGGCGTGGAACGCGCCCGCTCGTTCGCCAAGAAGCTGAACGCGGGCCTGGCCATCATCGACAAGCGCCGCGACCGTCCCAACCAGGCTTCCGCCATGCACGTCATCGGCGACGTCCGGGACAAGATCGCCATCGTGGTGGACGACATGATCGACACCGCAGGCACCATGTGCGCCGCGGGCGAGGTGCTGCTGAAGAACGGCGCCAAGGAAGTGATGGCCTGCGCCACGCATCCCGTGCTGTCCGGCCCGGCCATCGAGCGGCTGTGCAATTCCACCTTCTCGCAGGTCATCGTCACCGACACGGTGCCGCTGGGCGACAAGCTGGCCGCATGCAGCAAGCTGAAGGTGCTTTCCGTGGCGGGCCTTCTTGCAAAGGCCATCCACAACATCCACACCGAATCCTCGGTGAGCGTGCTTTTCGTATAGCAATTCACATTCCGACGCGGGGCGGGATGCTTACGCGGGAATGAATTTAAGGAGAACTGCAATGTCCGAATTGAAGACCCTGAGCGTGCGCAAGCGCGACGGCCTCGGCAAGGGCGCCAACCGCAAGCTGCGGGCCAAAACCCTGGTTCCCGGTGTGTTCTACAACGCCGAAGGCCTGAACGTGTCGATCGAAATGGACACGCTGCCCGTCGAAAAGCTGTTCGAAGCCGTTGGCCGCACCACCGTCTTCAACATCGAGGTCGATGACAACGGCACCAAGTCCACCCACCCGGCGCTGTTCTGGCAGATCCAGTACCACCCGGTGAAGAACCGCTTCTCGCACATCGATTTTCGCGGGGTGGACCTGGAAAAGCCCGTCAAGATCCGCGTGCCCCTCGAATTCACCGGCACCGCCAAGGGCGTGAAGGTGGGCGGCAAGCTGGAAGTGTACCGCGAAGCGCTGGACATTTCCGCCAAGCCCCTGCTGATGCCCAGCAAGATCACCATCGATCTGACCGACCTCGAAATCGGCAAGACCATCAGCGTGAACGACCTGCCCTTGGGCGAAGGCGTCTGCGCCGTTGCCGACCGCAACTTCGCCATCGTGGCCGTTGTTTCGCCCAAGGGCGAAGAATAGCGCCTGAGGCCGGGTACGCCGCTGCCGTCCGCCGCATCCTGATGCGGTGCATGCTCCTATGTGGGGTTGACGCGCGGTTTCCCAAGGTTCGGACCGCGGTTTCCCTCCGGCCCCGCGCACCTCGCGCGGGGCCGGTTTCCGCGTTTCCGGAACCCGGCCCGTTTGTCACCATCACCGCCCGCGAAGCCTGGCCACAGGCGCCCGCAAGCGCCTTCGCGCGACTGCCTCCCTGTGCCGTGACGGCCCCGTTTTTCCGCCGCCTTTCCCGCCCCGCAGAACTCCAACCCCACCTCCGCGCATGAACGTCGCCGGTCTCATCGTCGGCCTGGGCAACCCGGGCAAGGAATACGAACGCACCCGCCACAATCTGGGCTTCATGGCCGTGGATGCGCTGATGGAGGCTGCCGCCCGCGAGACGGGCGGGGGCTGCGACCAGCTTTCCGGCGGCAAGAAGAAGTACGACCTGTGGCGGTGCCGCATCACTCCCACCGGTGACCCGTGGCTGGTGGCCAAGCCGCAGACCTTCATGAACCTGAGCGGCGAGGCGGTGCTGGCCATTGCCTCGTACTACCGCATCAAGCCGGGCGCCATCCTGGTGGTGCACGACGAGTTGGATATCCCCCTCGGTCGCATGAAGTTCAAGACCGGGGGCGGCAATGCCGGGCACAACGGCTTGAAGTCCATCACCCAGTTGCTCGGCACGCCGGATTTCCACCGCCTGCGACTGGGCATCGGGCGTTCGCCGCATGGCGGAGAGACCACCAACTGGGTGCTGGGCAGGCTTTCCGGGCCGGAGCAGACCCTGCTGGATACGCTGCTGCCTGCCGCCGTGCAGGCCATGACCACCTTTGCCAGCCAGGGCGCCGCAGCCGCCACCCAGTTCGCCAACGCCTACAAGCCGGACTGACTCGCCTGGCACGACGGGCGTGACCGAAACGACGGGCACGACTGACTCGACAGGGGCGCCAGCCAGCACGACAGACGAAGCAGCCGTGGCACCGGGACCCCGTGCCTGTCGTGCAAATGACGTCGGCACCCGGGCCGGTCGCCATCTCCAAACCCGCGCGATACGGGCTTCTTGCCCGGCACGTCACACGCCCCGGCGCTCTGCGCCCCTGCAATTGCCCTTCACGCCGCTGCGAGACCCGCTCGCGGAATACTCCGGCAATGCCATGGACAATGCTGCGGACCGGCAGCGGGATGGACTCTTGCTGCGGATTGGGATAGACTGTCTTTTCCTGCCGAATTCAACCTTGTTTTCCCCGCATGGAGTTCCGAGTGTTTGCCCAGGATCAACTCGTCGTCTACCCGGCTCAAGGCGTCGGCAAGGTCGAACGCGTCGAGTCGCAAGTGGTTGGCGGCGTTGCCACGGACTTTTACATCGTCCGCATCCTGGGCAACAACGTGACCCTCATGGTGCCCGTACGCAATGCCGCCAACGTTGGGCTGCGCTCGCTGTGCGCGCCGGAACTGGGGGCGGAAATCCTTGAATCGCTGCGCGACCGCTCCGGCTTCACCGGGTATACCGGCCAGAACTGGAACCGCCGCTACCGCGAATACTCTGAAAAGCTGAAAAGCGGCGATTTGGCGGACGTGGCCTACGTGCTGCGCGAACTGCTGCTCATCGGCCGGGACAAGGAACTGTCGTTCGGCGAACGCCGCCTGCTGGAACAGGCCATGGGGCTGATTACCCTGGAACTGGCCTGCGTGCTGGACCGGACCCAGGACAACGTGCGCGCCGAAATCGAAGAGATGTTCCAGGATGTCCTGCAAGCCAGGGAAAAAAGCGAGTAGACCACTTGCCATCCCGTGTCGAATGGGCTAGGTAGCCCCTTGTACGGCGGGTGGAAGCAACCAGACATTGCAACACCTCTCTTGTGGGTCCCCTCCCCTCCTTACCGGGCAACGAAAACCCGGATCCGGACCCGGCACAGTGTTCCCGCCCGTCCATCACAACGATTTTCCATCATACCGTCACTCCGACAACAGTCTACGCTTGCGAACCGATCGCCATTGTGCGGTCTTTCGTGCCGTGCGGACGACTGTGACTACATTCTTCCATACACCCCCACACCCTTCCAAAAGCAGTCCCCACCACGCCTATGAGGAAAAAGAAGAACGTCCAGGGTTCCGAGACGGCCATGAATCTTTCGGAACTCAAGATAAAGAGCATGGGCGAGCTCATGGAGCTTGCCGAGCAATACAACGTCGAAGGCGCCAGCGGCATGCGCAAGCAGGAGCTGATCTTCGCCCTGCTTCAGGCCTGTGCCTCGCAGAACGGCGCCATCTACGGCGACGGCGTGCTGGAGATACTGCCCGACGGTTTCGGCTTTCTGCGGTCGCCGCTGTGCAGCTACATGCCCGGCCCCGACGACATCTATGTGTCGCCGTCGCAGATTCGCCGCTTCAACCTGCGCAAGGGTGACGTGGTTTCCGGCCAGATCCGCCCGCCCAAGGAAGGCGAACGCTACTTCGCCCTGCTGAAGGTAACCGAGATCGGCTTCGAGCCGCCGGAAAACGCCAAGAATCTCGTCCTGTTCGACAACCTGACGCCCATCTACCCCGACCGCCAGTTCATCATGGAGAACGGGGACAAGAACTACTCCAGCCGCGTCATAGACATGATGGCCCCCGTGGGCCGCGGCCAGCGCGGCCTGATCGTGGCGCCCCCCCGCACCGGCAAGACCATCCTGCTCCAGACCATCGCCAACTCCATCAACGCCAACCATCCGGATGCGTACCTCATCGTGCTGCTCATCGACGAGCGGCCCGAGGAAGTGACCGACATGGAACGCACGGTGAAGAACGCCGAAGTGGTCAGCTCCACCTTCGACGAGCCGCCGCAGCGCCACGTACAGGTCTGCGAAATGGTGCTGGAAAAGGCCAAGCGTCTGGTGGAACGCAAGCGCGACGTGGTCATCCTGCTCGACTCCATCACCCGCCTGGGCCGTGCGTACAACGCCGTCACCCCGTCCTCGGGTCGCGTGCTGTCCGGCGGTCTCGACGCCAACGCCCTGCAACGCCCCAAGCGCTTCTTCGGCGCGGCGCGCAACATCGAGGAAGGCGGCAGCCTGACCATCATCGCCACCGCCCTCATCGACACCGGCTCGCGCATGGACGAAGTGATCTTCGAAGAGTTCAAGGGCACCGGCAACATGGAAATCTACCTGGAACGCCACCTTGCCGAAAAGCGCGTGTTCCCGGCCATCGACATCAACCGCACCGGCACCCGCAAGGAAGACCTGCTGCTGTCGGACGAGGTGCTCAACCGCGTGTGGATCCTGCGCAAGATTCTGGCGCCCATGTCGCCCATCGACAGCATGGAATTCCTGCTGGACAAGATGCGCGCCACCAAGAGCAACCGCGAATTCCTGAACGTGATGAACAAGTAGCGCGCAAGCGGTACGGTTCCCGATACGGAAACACGAAGCCCGCCGCTCCCTGCATGGGAACGGCGGGCTTCTTTCATTGCGCGGGAACAACAATGGTCCGGCAGGCGCGACATGCGTCGTCGCCAAACGCCCCCTGTGCCGGCGCCTACGGCAGGCGCACGTTGACCATCATCCCCTGGTCCTCGTGCTCCAGGTTGTGGCAGTGGAACAGGAATATCTGCTCGCCGGGGTAGGCGGGGCTGCCGAAGTCCACGTCGGCCAGCACCGTCTCGCCGGGCCACACCAGAACGGTGTCCTTCAGGCCAAGGTCGGTGGGCAGTCTGCCCGTGCCGTCCACGGCCAGTGCGCGCACCTGGGCCGGACTGCCCCTCCGCTCGCGCACCCTCAGGAAGTATCCGTGCAGATGCATGGGGTGCGGCATGCTGCGGGCCGCATTTTCCATGGCCCATGCCTCGCGCCGTCTGTCCGGCACGGTAATGGGAAAACGGTCCATGGCAAAAGTCTCTCCGGCTATGGTCCACCGCTTGCCGTCGGCTTCCAGCCGCAGCGCACGGGTGAAGGCGGATTGCCCATCCGTGGCGGGCACGGCTTCGTCCGGTGCGGGCAACCTCTCGGGCACCTTGCGGTCGTAGCGTTCCGCACGATCCACCGACACCCTCAGAATGGGGTAGTCGCCGCCCTCGGCCAGCCCATCGGATTCCCCATGCGCTCCGCTGCCCATTGACGCGCCGCCGTGCCCTTCGTGCTGACCGCCTTGCCTGACAGGGGGTGCCGTCACGGCTGGCATGGTGGCACGGTTCATGCCGTGATGCATGGAGCCGTCATGCCCCATCTCCATTCCATCCATGGTGCCTTGCGCTGCGCCCCCCCCGCTGTGACCATCGCCACCGGCCCCGTGCCCAGCCCCGTCGCTGCCGTGCTCCATCTCGTTGTGCATGGGATCGAAGGGAAGGTTGCGCAGCCACACCTGATCACCCGGCTCCATGTCGCGCAGATCCAGCAGCACTTCCGCCCGCTCACCCGGCGCCAGGAACAGCCCCTCCACCCGGCGTGGCGCGGGCAGGAACCCGCCATCGTTGGCGATCACCGTCACGGGCACCCGTGCTCCCGCCTTTCCCGCGCTGCCGCCCGTGAAGGCCAGATTGAAGATACGCGCCGTGCTGCCGTTAAGCAGGCGGAACCTGTACAACCGGGTGGAAGCGGACAGCGTGGGCAGGTGGGCGCCGTTCACCAGAACCCGGTCGCCCAGATACCCCATGAACAGTTCGTCCTGCGTGGGCGCGTAGACCAACTCCCCAGCCTGCCCGATGCGCTTGTCCTGCAATACCAGCGGAATGTCCGTGGCACCCAGGGTCAGGTCCAGTTCACGGGCAAAGGCCCGTTCCTCGTCGTCACGCACGATGAAGAACGAGGCCAGCCCCAGATACGCCTGCCGGGCCGTGTCGCCGTGCGGGTGCGGATGGTACCAGTAGGTGCCTGCCCGGTTGGTGATGGGGAATGCGTAGTCATAGTGGGCGCCGGGCCCCACGGCATACATGGGGTGCCCGGCCTGTTGCCACGGGCAGTCCACGCCGTGCCAGTGGATGATGGTGTCCGGACCGGACGGCGTTGCACCGGCGGAGCCCCCGTGGGAGGCGTGGGCGCCGTGGCCTGCGGGCATTGGCCCCAACGGGCCGAGGCCGTTGACCAACCGCACGGCGAAGTCCTGCCCCTTGTCCAGCACCAGTACCGGGTTGTGATAGACGCGCCCCTGCTGTTCGACCGTGTAGGCCAGCATGGGACCGCCCGTTGCCGGCAGCAATCCGGCTTGCGGCATGGCGGAAAGGGTGAACGGCCCCGTGGGAGCAAACAGCCCGAACAGACCGGATTGACCGGGCAGGGGCAGCGGTCCTCCGGACATCAGGCGGGGCGTTTCCGCGCGGAGACCGCCCAACCATGGCGGCAGCCCGGAGGCAATGCCCAGCGCCAAGGCCGTACCGCCGGATAGCAGCAGAAAATCCCGGCGGCTGAGGCGCAAAGGCGCATCGGTGCGGGGCGGCCTGATGTTCTTGCAATAACCGTTCGTGGACATGGCGTGCCTCCCTGGCGACAGGTATACAGGAACAGCAGCATCGCGGACGACGTGCGTGGCAGGGGGATGTTTCAAGGATACACGATTCCCTTCGCGCCGCAATCCCGTACATGTTTGTGGTTGCACGGTGCAGGACCGTCGCGGTCAGCCACAATGAAGGAGCCCCGACCTTGCGGTCGGGGCTCCTTCACACGGGCATCGCATGAGGCGGAAAAACGGGTTGCCTGGCCCGCACCCTCCGGATGATTCAGACAAGACATCGAGGCATGCCCAGTGGCGCGGTGATGCCGCACCCGGGCACCCGGACGCCTCCCGCCTAGATGGGGCCCGCCACCACCCGTACCCGGTTGCGGCCTTCACGCTTGGCCTCGTACAGGGCCTTGTCGGCCAGATCGAACAGGGCGTCCGCCAACGGTTCCGCCATGCCGGGCCTGGCATGGGCCACGCCCGCGCTCAGGGTCACGCGCACGCCATGCTCCACCACATGCCCCTGCCCGTCGCGTATGGCAAAGTTGACGCTCTCCAGACCGGCCCGCACCGACTCGGCAATTTCGCCTGCGCGCTGCGCGCCCGCTCCCGTCAGCACCAGCGCAAATTCCTCACCGCCAAAGCGCGCCACCACAGAGGCGCATTCCCCGGCTCCCTCGGCCTCATCATTCAGGCTGCGGTTGCAATCGTCCACCTTGCGGCGCAGTACCTCGGCCACGGTGCGCAGCACCTGGTCGCCGATGCGATGGCCGTGCTGGTCGTTGATGCGCTTGAAGCGGTCCACGTCGAACAGCACCAACGCCAGGGCCGTGCCGCCCTTCCAGGCAGCCTCGCCCGCCGCCAGCGCCGAGTCGAAGGCGCGCCTGTTGCCAAGGCCGGTGAGCGGATCGGTGACCGTCAGTTCGCCCACCCGGATGGCGTCGTTGTCCATCTGCTCGCGCACCTCGCTGAAGGTGGCCCGCAGCAAGCGCACCACTTCGGCGGGGTCCAGGCCGCTTTCCACGGCGCGCACGCTGTCCTGCTCCAGCTTGTCCATGTCGCCCCGCCGCTGGTGCAGCATGGCGCGGAATTCGCGGGCCAGACGCTCGGTTTCCTGCAAGGCGTCGCGCATGCGGCATTCATAGGGCTCCACGCGGATGTCGCGGTCTGCCCGCAGCACCTCGTGGTAGCTCTGCTCGCTGAAGTCGCGCCTGTGCAGCACATCCACCAGCAGTTGCTGGATGCGGGCCTTCTGGTCGTCGTTCATGGTGCTGAACTCGCCCAGCCCACGCATGTAGAAGACCAGTGTGCGCCACTTGCTGTCGTGCGGCACGCCCGCGCGGTCCAGTATTTCGCACAGCCGCTCCCCGCCCGAAAAGGTGCACTGGCGGCGAGAACAGTTGCAGGTGTTGTCGGCCATGGGTTCTGTCCTTCCTACCGGAATATCCCGTCCGCGCATCGCCCGGCCGGTATGGAGTTGCACCGTGCATATGCGCCGCTGCGTGAGGACAACGGCTGTCCGTTGCCCCCCAACACGCGACAGGGGCGGCCTGCTGGCCGCCCCTTATGTTATCAGCGAATGCGTTGCGCCGCCATGGGGCGCCGCGCGAATTCTAGCTTTCGTAGTAGGAACGCAGCATCTGGCTACGCACGGGGTGGCGCAGCTTGCGCAGCGCCTTGGCCTCGATCTGCCGGATGCGCTCGCGGGTAACGTTGAACAGCTTGCCCACTTCCTCGAGGGTATGGTCCGACTTTTCGCCGATGCCGAAGCGCTTGCGCAGCACCTGCTCCTCGCGCGGGGTAAGGTCGGCCAGGACGGAGGCGATCTGCTCCGACAGCTTGGTGTTGACCACCTCTTCCGCCGGGGCCACGGCCTTCTTGTCCTCGATGAAGTCGCCAAGACTGGAATCTTCCTCGTCGCCGATGGGCGTTTCGAGCGAGATGGGTTCCTTGGCGATCTTCAGCACCTTCTTCACCTTGTCGATGGGGTAGTCCATGCGCTCGGCGATTTCCTCGGGGGTGGGGTCGCGCCCCAGTTCCTGCACGAGGTAGCGGGAGGTGCGGATGAGCTTGTTGATGGTTTCGATCATGTGCACCGGAATGCGGATGGTGCGGGCCTGATCGGCAATGGCGCGGGTGATGGCCTGACGTATCCACCACGTGGCGTACGTGGAGAACTTGTAGCCGCGCTGGTATTCGAACTTGTCCACGGCCTTCATCAGGCCGATGTTGCCTTCCTGGATCAGGTCCAGGAACTGCAGGCCGCGGTTGGTGTACTTTTTCGCGATGCTGACCACCAGGCGCAGGTTGGAGCGGATCAGCTCCTGCTTGGCGCGCATGGCGTGGGTGTTGCCGCGCTTGATGCGCCACAGCACTTCCTCGAGGTCCGTCACGTTGTGGCAGCACTTGTCCTGCAACCGGTTCAGGATCTCGATCTTGCCGATGATCATTTCCTTGAACGAGAACAGTTCTTCCACCGTCATGCCCAGCGCCGCGGAGGCGGCCACGGGGTTCATCTCGCGCGCTTCCAGCATGCGGAAGATGTCCTGAATCTCGACCTGGGTCTTGCCCGTGGACAGGATGTAGGCGGAAAGGTCGCGCTGGCAGTTGTGCATCTGTCGCACGTAGTCTTCCACCGTTTCGATGATCCGGTCGATGAGGGTCTTTTCCAGCTTGATGTCGCGCAGGCGGTTGACGATGTCTTCCTTGAAGCCGAGGATTTCCTTCTGGATGGCGGTCACCCGGCGTTCCAGGGTGCAGCAGTCGTCCAGCTTGGCGTAGACCTTGCGCTTCTTCTTGTAGGTATGCTTGATTTCGTCCAGCAGCAGGATGACCCGCGAACGCTGGTTCATTTCGTCTTCGCTGGGGTCGTCTTCCTCTATGGTCTTGACGACGTCCTTCAGCTTGATGCGGTTCTGCTTCAGATCTTCGCCGACGTTGATCAGTTCCTCGACCGCCACCGGCACTTCCACCAGGGCGTACAGCACGTCCTGCTCGCCGAGTTCGATCTTCTTGGCGATCTGCACTTCGCCGTCGCGGTCCAGCAGCGGCACGGCGCCCATTTCGCGCAGGTACATGCGCACCGGATCGGTGGAACGCGACGAATAGTCCGCAGACTCCTCGTCCTCCACCAGGTCCAGCCCCGGTTCGCCGGAAGGTTCCTCTTCCGACTCGCCGGGCGACACGGAGATCTTCTTGCCGTCCTTCTCGGTATCGACAATGGCGATCTCCAGCTGGTCGAAGATACCGATGATCTCCTCGATCTGCTCGGGCGTGTTGACCTCTGCCGGCAGGGCCTTGTTGACCTCGTCGAAGGTCAGAAAGCCGCTTACCTTGCCTTTGGCGATGAGCGACTTGATCTGCTGAATATCCTTGATGTTACCCATTCGATCTCCCCAACGTTTCCTGAAGGGCCCTGAGCAATTCAATGCCTGCGGCAGGGTCGGTGGAAGTCGCCGTCTGGCGAAGGGCGGCCATCATGCTTGATGTGCCGAGTTCCCGTGTGGTCACCGATTCGATGCCGGAAAGCAGATCCTGCAATTCCTCGAGTTCCTTGTCGCGGGGCGGGACATCGCCCGTCCTGCACCTGATCCAGAATTCCTTTTCGCGTTCCGAAAGATTGGGCAGCAGCTGTTCCGGCTCCGCGCCGTGGCGGGCCATCTTGGCCCACAGCTCCCGTGCCCACGGGCTGGCCAGCACCAGTTCGGCCCCTGCCTCGCGCAGGCGGGCGAAATGGTGCGGGTAGCGCACCAGAAAGAACATCACCGCCCGGTCGCGCTTGGCGGGGGCGTCGCCGCTGGTGTGCACCGCGTCCACCTGGCGTTGCGGGGCGGGGTTGCGCGCCTCTCGCGCACCGGGTGCGGCAGCCGCCGCGCCCTTGTAGAAATCTCCGGAAAGCCCTTCGCGGATGGCTTCCTCGCGGATGCCGAGGCCGGAAGCGATGCGCGACAGAAAACGCGATGCCAGCAACTGGCCGTCCGCATGCCCCGCCCCGGCCTGCCGCAGCAGGTTGCGCGACCACTCCAGCGCATCGCCGGGCGAATAGAGCGTGCGCAGGGTGTCGATGCAGAAATCCAGCCCGTCGGGCGCGCTCTTGCGCAACGCCTCGAAGGCATCCTTGCCCTGGTCGTGCAGCAGGCTGTCGATGTCCTCTCCGTCGGGCAGCAGCACCACCTTGCAGCGCATGCCGCGCGTCAGCAGCATCTCGCAGGCGCGCATGGCCGCCTTGCGGCCGGGGTTGTCGCCGTCGAACAGCAGTTCCACCGTGGAGCAGAACCCGCCCAGCCGCTTGACCTGTTCCGGCGTCAGCGCGGTGCCAAGCACGCCGCAGGCCATGTTGTAGCCGTACTGGTGCAGGGTCAGCACGTCCATGTACCCTTCGGTGAGCATGGCCGTCTTGTGCTGGGTCATGGCCCGGCGCGCCTGGAACAGCCCGTAGAGGTGCTCCCCTTTCTTGTAGATGGCCGAATCGCTGCTGTTGATGTACTTGGCCTGGTCCTCGTCGGCGATGATGCGCCCGCCAAAGGCGATGACCTGACCGGCCAGGTTCTTGATGGGAAAGATCATCCGCCCGCGAAAACGGTCGAACATGCGGCCCGCGTCGTTGCGCGAAAGCAGGCCCGCCTGCGCGGCGTCCGCCTGCTGAAAGCCCCCCCGGCGCAACGCATCCGCCAGGGCCGACCATTCACGCAGGCTCCAACCGAGTTCGAACCCGTTCACGATCTCCGGCGAAAGCTGGCGCCGCGCGATGTAGTCGCGGCACTCCTGCCCGGCGGGGATGGTCAGGTTGCGCCGGAAATGCTCGCGCGCCACGTCGTACATGCGCAGGCACTGCCGCTTGAATGACTGCTCGCGCTGCACCTTGGGGTCCGGCTTCCAGTCGTCCTCCAGCGAAACGCCCGCCTCTTCGGCCAAGGCTTCCAGCGTCTCGCGAAATTCCAGCCCGTGAATGCGCCCGTAGAAATCGAAAATGTCGCCCGAGGCCTGACAGCCGAAGCAGTAGAAAAATCCTTCCTCCTCATTGATGGAGAAGGAAGGCTTGGTCTCCTGATGGAACGGGCACGGGGCCATCCAGCGCGGGCCGCCGGTATGGCGCAACTCGACGTAGCGGCGCGCCACCTCCACGAGGTTCAGGCGGGCCTTGATGGCCTGCACGACCGAGCCGTCCCTGCGTTTCATGCCGCCGTTCCGGTGTTCCGGGTGCGCGAAAGGGAGGACCGCGTGGTGCGCGGGCCGCCCTGCTCCATTTTCACCGTGTTCTGCAACTGGACCAGCTACTTCAGTTCGATGACGGTCACGCCGTCGCCGCCCTGGTCTTCCGGGGCCAGGGCAAACGACCGCACGGCCGGGAATGACTTCAGGAACGCGTGGATTTCCTTGCGCAGGGCCCCGGTGCCGCGACCGTGGATGGCCTCCACAGCCGACATGCCCGCGAGCAGGGCCTTGTCCAGCGCACGTGAAAGTTCGCTTACGGCAACATCAGCACGCATGCCGCGCAAGTCAACCCTCATGGATGCGGTTGCGTCCGAAATGGTGCGGGTCACCGCGCCAACGACCACACGAGGCTTTTCGTCCAATGCGGCAAGGTCTTTAGCCTCGGCCCACATGGTCACGCCGCTCAGGTCCACGCGCACCCTGCCGCGCCGGGCGTCCACCTCGACCACCGTGCCCTTCTTGCCCCACGGCACATAGCGCACGGCCTGCCCGGTGCGCAGTGTTTCCACCTGCAACGCGGGCGGGGTCGTGTCGGCGGATCCCGGCGTGCCCTCGGCATCGCCGTTGCCCGCCGCGCCGGGAACCAGCCGGGCGCGGGTTTCCGCCAGCGCCTTCAGGGCCTGCTTGTGGCTGACCTTGCCGGACTTCCATTCATGGAGCACGGCCTTGGCCTGCCCCTGCACGGTTTCGAACAGGGTGCGGCGCTCGCGCTCGAAGCGCTCGTCGAGCTTGGTGCGCTTGTCGCGCAGGCGGGCTTCTTCCGCCCGCAACGAGGAAATTTCCGCTTCGCGCTGCACGGCCAGGGTGTTCAGGCGGTCCACAAGGGCGCTGGTGTCCTCGCCGTCCAGCAGCAGATACTGCTCGGCGCGGCGCAGCACCGCTTCCGGCAGGCCGTGCTCTCGGGCCACGTCCAGGGCCTGGCTGGCCCCCACCTGATCGTAGGCCAGGCGGAACAGCGGGCGCTTGGTGACGGGGTCGAACAGCACCGAGGCGGCGCGCACCTTGTCGCGGGTAAGGGCGTAGGCCTTCAGCGCCGGAAAGTGGGTGGCGGCCACCACGGTGGAGCCTGCGTCCATCACCTCGTCCAGCACGGCCTGGGCCAGGGCCGCGCCCTGCGCCGGGTCCGTGCCCGCGCCGAATTCGTCCAGAATCACCAGCGCGCCGGGGCCAAGGCGGTCCCACACGCCGCTCAGGTGGCGGATCTGCGCGGTGAAGGTGGACACGTTGTCCTCAAGGCTCTGCTCGTCACCGATGAAGGCGAAAATGTCGGACCAGAACGGCAGCGAACTGCCGGGGCGCACCGGCACGGGCAGCCCCGCCAGGCCCATCAGCGCGATGAGGCCCAGCGTCTTCAGGCACACGGTCTTGCCGCCCGCGTTGCCGCCGCTGATGACCAGGCCAAGCTGGCCGGGCAGCAGTTCGATGTCCACTGCCTGCGGGCCATGCTGCGCACCATGCCCGGAGGCGGACTTGCCCTTGCCCGTGGCGTGCGGGGCGCGGGAGGCAGACGGCACAGCCTGCGCGGCTGCCGCCCCGCCCTTCTCGCCGCGCGCGGCGGACAGGGCCAGCAGCGGATGGCGCGCGCCCAGCAGCGAAACATGGCCGCCCTCGGTGACCGAAACGGCCCCGGCATCGCCGGATTCCTCGAACCGGGCGGACAGGGCGCAACGCGCGCACAACACGTCGCCCTCCACCAGCAGGCCGTAGGCGCCGCGCACGGAGGCCAGTTCGTCCCGCACGAGGTCGGTGAGATAGCGCAGCACCTTGCGCTCTTCCTCGCGCTCCTCGCGCTTCAGTTCCTGGAGGCCGTTGTTCAGCTCCACCAGGAACATGGGCTCGAAGTAGCAGGTTTCGCCGGTCTGCGAATAGTCGTGGATGATGCCCTGCAGGCGGCCCTTGAAGTTGGACTTCAGGGGCAGCACGTACCGGTCGGACGAAAGGGTCATGAACTCGTCCTGCAGGTAGTGGGCGATGTTGTAGCGCTGGGCGTATTCCTTGACCTTGCGGGTGCACTGCTGGTGGATGCGGCGGATTTCGCCGCGCACCAGCGAAAGTTCGGGCGAACTTTCATCGCGCAGCATCCCGTCGTCGGACACGCAACGGTCAAGGCCGGACACGGTGCGCTGCGGCAGCGGGTGGCTGTCCACCAGGGCGGCCAGCAGATCCCAGCGGCCACCGGTGGACTGGCCCTCGCGGATGGACGCGGCCAGCTTGCGGGCCAGCCCCAGGGTCTGGCGCAAGGCCCACAGCGCGTCCAGGTCCAGCACCGTGGCCGGGGCGTCCAGCGCGCGGAACACGCCGTCCAGCGGGGGGAAGGAGGAAAGGCGGAACCCGGTGTGCCCGGCCCAGCGCCGCGCCTCGTCGAACAGGGCGGCGGCATGGTGCACGGCGTCGATGCCGGTCAGCGGGCGCACGGCAAGGGCCGCCTCCGCTCCGGCTTCGGAAACGCACAATCCGGCAAGATGCGTGAGCACCTTGCCGAATTCCAGCACCTGAAGGCTGCGGGATTCCATGTGAAAGGCTACCCCGCCAGGCGCGCGCGAACGGTGGCGGAAAGCGCCTTGCCGTCCACCCGGCCCTTGTGGGCGTTCATGATGGCCTGCATCACCCGGCCCATGTCCTGCGGACCCTTGGCGCCGGTTTCGGCGATGGCGGCATCGATGGCGGCGGCAAGTTCGTCGCCTTCCAGCGGGGTGGGCAGGTATTCGCGCAGGATGACCAGTTCCGCCTGCTCCTTGTCGGCCAGGTCGGTACGGTTCGCGGCGGTGAACTGCTCGATGGAATCCTGCCGCTGCTTGGCCTGCTTCAGCACCACGTCCAGCAGTTCCGCCTCGGTCACGGGGCGCATCAGTTCCACCTGCATGTTCTTGGCGGCGGTCTTCAGCATGCGCAGCACGCCCAGGCGCACCGCGTCCTTGGCCTTGTAGGCCGACACGTAGTCCTTCTCGATGCGTTCGGAAAGATTCATGGGTGCCACCAGAAGCGGAAGGATGGGGTTCCGGAAATACGGAATACGGGAAACCCGGAAGACCTCCGGGTTTCCCGTTCCAGGCATGTCGCGGCTGCGTGAGGGGCAGTGCCCCGCGCAGGCGAAGCGGCTTACGCCATGTTCATCTTCCTGATCTTCTTCAGGAGACGCTTGCGGGCGGCCGCCTTCTTCTTCTTGCGCATCACGCTGGGCTTTTCGTAGTGCTGACGCTTCTTCATTTCGGAAAGAACGCCGGCCTTTTCGACCTGCTTCTTGAAGCGACGCAGCGCGATGTCGAAGTTGTATTCGTCGTCGTTAAGATACACACCGGGCAAAGAAATCACCCCCTTCGCCAGAAATCCCCTTGCGGGGTGGGTGCGAACGGGGTTGTTTACACTGCCCGCACGCAAAAGGCAAGCCCTGTCCGGGCCCGTCAAGGATCAACCTGACTGGGCCATGCCGGACAGGGCCGAAAAAGTACCCGTTGGCACGCCGCGCAAGGCGGTCGAAACGGGTGGAAAGCTGGCGCCTAGTGGTGCCCTTCGGAATGGCACCCGCCCTTGCAGGTTTCCATCACCGACTTCAGGACCACGTAGCCCACGCCGCTGCATATCACGAACAGGACAGCGTACAGCACGCCGAAGAAAATGAAGTGGTCGGGCATCCACCACGGAATGTCCTGCGGCAGGGGGCTGTGAATGGTTTCACCGTGTAACATGTTGTTCCTCCAACCCTACTTGATCGAGTCCTTCAGGGTCTTGCCGGGGCGGAACTTGACCACCTTGGACGCGGGAATCTTGATTTCCGCGCCGGTACGGGGGTTGCGACCCTTGCGCGCCTGGCGATCTTCGACCGCGAAGGTGCCGAAGCCGGTCAGGGTAAGCTTGCCTTCGGCGGCCAGAGCATCCTTCACCGCGTCCAGGAACGCGTTCAGCGAGCGCTCGGCGCTGGCCTTGGTCAGGTTGGCCTTTGCCGCGATCTTGTCGACCAGATCAGCCTTGGTCATCTGCCTTTCCTCCTCTCGGGTTAGCTGCGGCCAGGTTGCCTGGGGACTTCAGCGGCAAGGGCGCTACGACACCCTCTTTGCGCCTTTTTTCTCAAGCCGCCCCGAAAAAACCAGAGGCGCACCCGGCACGCAACGGAACAACGGTACACTCCGCATCGACAAACATGATTCCCGGCATAAAGTCAAGGCTGTCAGGGGATTTTGACGGATTCCGAGAGCATGTGAAAATCTTCCGGAGCAAGGCTTTCCGGCCGCACCGCCGGGTCCAGTCCCAGCCCCGTCAGCAGCGCGGGCACATCATCCTGCACGTAACCACGTAAAATCCTTTGCAACTGCTTGCGGCGCTGCTGAAAACACACCTTCAGCAGGCGCGAAAGGCGCGCCGGGTCGAACCGGCCCCGCGCCGCGCCCAGCGGCACGAAGGACAGCACGGCGGAATCCACCTTGGGGCGGGGCACGAACACCTGCGGCGGCACGATGAATTCCATGCGCGGCGTGACGAAGCTTTGCAGCCACACCGAAAGTGCACCGTATGCCCCGCTGCCCGGTGCGGCCACGATGCGTTCGCCCACTTCCTTCTGGATCATGAACACCGCCCGCGCAAGGCCGGGGGCCGTGCTCAGGATGTCCCACATCAGCGGCGAGGCCACGTTGTAGGGCAGATTGCCGATGACCTTCCACGAGCGGGCCGGGGTCAGCCTTTCCCACGGGAACAGCAGCGCGTCGGTGAGCACCGGGGTGATTACCGGCGGTTCCGCCGGACGGGTGCGGCCATGCTCGGTCGCCCAGTGGTAGTCCTTTTCCAGCAGGAACAGCTGGGCGGGAACGGCGGCATGGATGTGCCGGGTCAGCGCGCCCGGACCGGGGCCTATCTCTATGACCCGGTCCTCCGGCCCGATGCGCAGGGCCGCCACGATCTTGGCGGCGATGTTGCGGTCGCGCAGGAAGTTCTGGCCCAGGCTCTTCTTGGCGCGCGGCCCCCCTGCCCCGTCGGGCGGGGGCATGGTGTCGTCCGCGCCCGTTCCGTCAATTGCGGTGGCGGGCATGTCCGCGTCCCTGTCGTTCGCATCCGGCGACAGGCCGTCGAAACGGTTGTGGCCCCGGACGAAACGTCCGGAGGACCGATCGGACGCACCAGCCCCCGAACGGTTCTGGCGTGGCCGGGAATGGCCGGGCTTGCCGGAATGCTTGCCGCGCTGGGTCATGAACGGTCTCCGTCATGGCCGCCGGTTGCCTCGGCGTCCACGGTTCGGTCAGTCTGTGAAGGCGGGGTGGCCCGGGGTGCAGCCAGGCCTGTCTGCCCGGACGGGACAACCTCGGCGTCGCGCCGGGCCTGCCAGGCGTGCAGCAGCTTGATGGTCCTGCGCTGGCGGTAGGCGTTCACCCCGCGAAAAGTCAGCACGTAAGTGGCCAAGGCGGCGGGAATGCCCAGCACCACCCCGCCCAGGCACATCACCAGAAAGAAATCCAGCCCCAGTTCCAGCATGTGGGTCATGTCCAGATGGGACGGGTCGAAGGCCACGGTGGTGTGCCAGAGCAGACCGCCCACCCAGTACAGCATGGCGTAAAAGGGTATGACGTTGAGCGGATTGGACACGAACGTGCCGATGGCCGCGCCCACGGGGTTGCCCCGCAGCACGAAGGCCAGCGCCAGCGAAACCACCGTCTGGAACGGGATGATGGGCAGAAAGCCCACGAACACGCCCACGGCCAGCCCCATGGCCAGCGAATGGGCCGACGCGGACTGGCGCATCAGCCGCAGATACTGAAAGCGCACGAAGCGCCGCAGCCTACCCCACCATTCCATCGTCGATCCCCGACAGGCACACCGCCGGGCGACCCGTCACAGTGCATGCAAAGCGCATCACTCCATCCTGTCAAAGCGTTCGAAGCGCATCACCAGCCCGGCCCGGCCCTGGGTGGCCGAACGCAGGGCAGTGGAAAAGCCGAACAGCTCGCGCAGCGGGGCCAGGGCCTGCACCACCTTCTGGCCGGAATGGTCGAACATGTTCTCCACCTTGCCGCCGCGCGCGCCCAGCAGGCCTATGGCCGAACCCACGTGTGCCTCGGGCACGCCGATCTCCACGAACATGATGGGCTCCAGCAGCACCGGATCGGCCTTGGACAGGGCATCCTTGACGGCGGCCACGGCGGCCATGTGGTAGCCCGCCGGGCTGGAGGCGCCGTCGCGGCGGCGCAGTTCGGTGACGGCAATCTCCACGTCCTGCACGGGGTAGCCCTTGACCACCCCGCTCTGCAGGCTGTCGGTGATGCCCTGTTCCACGGCGTCCACCCACTGGCGGGGCCACAGCTGGGTGTCCACCTCGAAGCGGACGCGGGTGCCCGCGTCGCGCGGGCGGGGGGCCATGGACAGGGTCACATGGCCGTAATGCGGCTGATCGCCCAGTTCGCGGTCGAATTCGCCGCTGCCCGTGGCGGCGGAAAGAATGGTCTCCTGATGCACCACCTGCGGGTTGCCCACGCGGGGCGACACGCCGTATTCGCGGCGCATGCGTTCAAGCACCACTTCAAGGTGCAGTTCGCCCATGCCCGACACGATGCGCTGCCCGGTGCCCTCGTCCAGTTCCACGGCCAGGGTGGGGTCTTCCAGGGTGACGCGCTCCAGCACCTCGTCCAGCTTGGCGCCTTCCTCGGTGTTGCGCGGCTCCAGCGCCAGCGAGATCACCGGGCGGTACGCGGCAATGTTTTCCAGCAGCAACGGTCGGGCCGGGTCGGACAGGGTGTCGCCGGTGCGGACCGAGCGCAGCCCCACGGCGGCCACGATGTCGCCCGCCACGGCGGTTTCGATCTGCTCGCGCCGCCCGGCGTGCAGCCGGTACAGCTTGGAGAAGCGCTCGTCCTTCTCGCGGGTGACGTTGCGACAGGCATCCCCTTCGGACGCCGCGCCCGCGTACAGGCGCAGCAGGGCATACTTGCGGCTGCCCTCCATGACCACCTTGAACACCAGCGCGGACAGGGGCGCATCCGGGTCGAACGGCACGGGCACCTTGCGGCCCTGCGCGGTGTCGTAGCCCAGCACCGGAGCGGTTTCGTCCGGTCCGGGCAGGTACGCGCACACCCCGTCCAGCACGGGCTGCACGCCCGTGTTGCGCAGGGCGGACCCCGAGAACACCGGCACGGCCCGGCGGGCCAGGGTGGCCCGGCGCAACGCGGCGCGGATGACCTGCGGGTCCATGTCGCCGCCGCCCAGATACACGTCGATGAAGGTATCGTCGGCCTCGGCCAGGGTTTCCAGCATCCTGTCACGCCATGACGCGGCGGCGTCCAGCAGCGCCGGGGCCGGGGCATCCGGCAGGGATGCGGCCTCCGCCACGGGGGTGCGGGTGTACTCGCGGCCCTGGGTGGACTGGTCGAACGAAAGATATTCCATGGTCACCAGGTCCAGCAGGCCCTCGAAGTCCTCGCCCTCGCCCACCGGGGCCATCACCGGCACCACCACCGCGCCCAGGCGGGTGCGCATGGCTTCCAGCACCGCGCCAAAGTCCGCCCCGGCACGGTCCATCTTGTTGACGAACGCCAGTTTGGGCACCCCGAACTTCTCGGACTGCCGCCACACCGTCTCCGACTGCGGCTCCACCCCGCCCACCGCGCAGAACACGCCCACCGCGCCGTCCAGCACGCGCAGCGACCGCTCCACTTCTATGGTGAAATCCACGTGGCCGGGGGTGTCGATGATGTTCACGACATACCCGTCCCACGCGCAGGTGGTGCAGGCCGAGGCGATAGTGATGCCGCGTTCCTGTTCCTCGGGCATGAAGTCCATGGTGGCGGTGCCGTCGTGCACCTCGCCCATGCGATGGATGCGGTCGGTATAGTACAGGATGCGCTCGGTGAGGGTGGTCTTGCCCGCGTCGATGTGCGCGATGATGCCGATGTTGCGCAGCGGTGCCGCCTTTTCGCGGGGATGGGGGCGTTTGCCGCCGGTGGCTGCGTGAGACATGGAGGGCTCCGGGGATTGGCGTGCGTGGAAATGAGGAACCGGAGAACGGTACGGGCGGATGAACAGCGGGTGCCGCCCAGGCGATCAGGAACGATCAGAACGATCGGGAATGGTCAGGGCGTGCCCGGCAAATCGGCAGGAGGCGACGCGGGCAGCAAGGCCACGGCACGCCGCGCGAACCAGGCCGTGAAAAGGCCGGGGTGCATCCAGCACCATTCATGGTCAGGGCCCAGCACCAGACCGGCATGGTTCAGCCAGGCCGATGCATGGGCCGGGGCGCAGGCGACTGCGGACAAGGGGCCAGGCGGCACGGCGGATGTGGAGGATGCGGCACCGCCCGTGGCTCGCGGCAGGGCCGGGACATCCACGAAGGTGGCATCCGGGTGGGCGGCGCGCAGGACAGCATTATCCGGGCAATCTGACTCGTCGATACCATCGCGGCGCGATGCAACCCCGATGATCGGTGGAAGTGCGTCGCGCCAGACGGGCACACCGTGCGCGCGGGCCAGGGCACATGTCTGCTCTAGATGCTCGCCGAGCAGCAGCAGGCGGCCCCCGGCACCCGTCGTCCCACCTGCCCCGCCCGCCCCGGCGGAAGCGCCCAGCGCCTTCAGCAGCGCGGGCAGCGCCTCGGGCGCGACGTCGGCAACCACCTCCTGCCCGGCCAGTTCCAGCGCGGCCAGAACAGGCGCGGGCCACGGTCCGTTGCCGCCCACGCGCAGCACGCCAACGGCGCCAACCCCTGCGAACAGCGCGGGCAGCACGGCGGCCAGCAGGCGCGGGGCCGATGCCCACGCCGCGTCCACGCAGACCAGCGCCCACGCGCAGGGGGCGACATGCTCCAGACTGGTGAAGCCCTGCCGCCAACGCGTGGCGGTGCGTCCCTCGCGCACGTCGCCAGCACCAGCCCCCCCTGCCGCCCCGTACAGCACATGCAGGCGGGCGATGCAGGTCTTCAGGCGGGCGCGGGCCGCGTCGCCAGTGGCCTCGTAGGCACCGGCAAAGGCGGCATCGTCAACGGGGATGCAGCCGGGCGTGGAGGCCAGCATCTCGCCCAGATCAGGTCCGAAATCATCTGGCGTGTCAGCACTCCCGGCGCTGGCCGAAAGGAAGGAGGAAAGGTCGCTGGCTGAAGACATGCGGTTCCTGCTGTTGCGGTATGAAAGCGATGCGCACGGCATGCATGCCATGCCCGCGCCGCACGTTGGACGCACTATAGCCGCTCGCCGGAAACGAGGCAACGCGCGACGTTGCGCCGCGCGTTGCCGTTGTTGCCAATGGGCGTGATGGCGTGGGGAAAACGGGCCGGGCTACGAACCCAGCGCGGGCTTGCCCAGCCGTTCCTTCATGTAGTGCTTGAGCAATGCGCTGACCAGTTCCTCGCGGCTCAGGTGGGTGGCGTAGGCGCCATCCTTGATGATCTTCCAGAAATCGTCGCGGGAAAGGATGGAATCGTCCTTGGCCACCACGGCCAGCCGCACGCTGTAGTCGGCCAGCGCCGTGCGCAGGGCGTCCTCGTTCATGCCGTCGAACTCGCCGGTGCGCGCGGCGATGGTTTCCGCGGGGGGCAGCCGGTCCGATTCCAGCACCTGGCGGAACCCGGACAGAAAGCGTTCCGCCCCGGACCGGATGTGCTTGCGTTGCACCACGTTCAGGTTGGCCCACCCGGCCTTCACCCACTTGAACAGGGCGTAGCCGGTGGCCCTGGCGCCGGGCTGTTCCTCGAAGAACACGGTGATGGTGGCGGAATCGTACATGTAGGTGTCCATCCAGCTGATGCCGCGCGTGGTTGCGCCGGGCACGCCGGAATAGACGTATTCCCAGTCGGTGTCCTTGCCCACGATGGCGCCCTTGCGGCCCACGGTGGAAGGTTCGGCCTGGCGCGACACGGAAACCAGCACCGCCCGCCCCTCGTGCCGGGTGAGAATCAGCAGGCGGTTCAGGGTGTAGGCGTAATAGCAGCCGCTGAAGGTGTCGGGGGTGATTTCCTCGCGCTCGGCGCCGTGCAGCACCAGCGGAGCATCGGCCAGCCCCTGGTCGGCGGCGCGTTCCCACAGGCGCAGGCCGTTCTTCATGATGTCGCTGCCCGGCTGCCAGCGGCTGCTGCGGATGGACGCGGGAAACACCGCTTCCTGCGGAATGGCCGGGTCGTAGCAGTAGCGCAGCAGCTTTTCCAGCTGGGCATTGATCTGGCTGCGGTAGAAGATGCCGTAGCCGGGGTCGCGCTTGGCGGGCAGGGCCTTTTCCGTGGCGGCGGCAGGCTGCATGGCGAAATCGAGCAGCGTGTTCAGCGCGGCAAGGTCCAGGCCCTTGCCGGGTGCGGCGCTGCGGTCACCCACGGCGCCCAGCAGCATGGTGACGGCGCTCTCCACCGGTTCGGGCAGGTTGCCCTTTTCACTGGCCTTGTCGGCGTTTTCGTCGGAGGCCAGGGCCGCCGGGGGCAGGGCCAGGCCAAGAACAAGGACGCAGGTTGCGGCAAGCGCAAGCACGGCGCGGGAACTGGTACGGACAGCGGCGCAAAGGGCCGGGACGCGGCAATGCGAAAGAAAACACATCGGCATGGGGCGAAAAGACCTCGTGACGGATGGCGTGTCGGCAGGGGTGGGCGGCGCAGGCGGACAGGGCCGGAGAAAGCGCCGCGGAAACGCGGTATGGAATGGCCCGGCGGCACGGCGGATGGCACAGCGCCGCATGGGGTTCGGCCTGTCAGGCGAATCGGGCCTGTCAGGCATACCGGGCAAATCAGGCATACCGGGCATATAGGAAAAATCGGGCCAGACGTTCCGGCAAAACGGGGCCGGTCGTACCGGCGATCATGATGGCCGCATGCAGAACGCCCGACCCGGTCCCGTGCCCGCCCGGCGGGCACGGCAAGGGGAGCGCGACGGGCGGTGCCGGGCAATGGCCGGTCATGCTTGTCCGGTAAACAGTAATTGGCTACTCTGGTCACGTCAAGACAACCCGCACGGCGACGGGTGCATGCCCTTCCCGCGCCGCATTTCTCCCCCACGAGGCCCGCGCATGTCCCTGCTGCTGGTGCCGCTGTGCATCGCCCTGACAATAGCCGTCATCAGCTACCTGCTGTTCTTCCGCGCCGCGCGCCGCGACACCGCCCCCACGCCCCCTGCCTCGCTGGTGGTGCGGGGCGTGATGTACAGCGTGGTCGGGGGGGCGCTGGCGCTGGCCCTGTATCCGTTCGGATCGTGGTTCCGGCGGCGCTGCCGCCCCTGCCCCTTTCCGCGCCGGGCCGCGCCGGAAGGCCGGCATCGCGCGGAGGCACCGTGTGCAGGCCCCACCGACGCACCCTCCCCGCTCCCCAACTTGCCGCAAGAGCGGCCACCAGTCCTGCTCATCCACGGCCTGTACCACAACGTCACGGCATGGACCCTGTACCGCCGCTGGCTGAACGAAGCCGGTTTCACGCGGGTGTACTGCCACGGCTATTCCAGCTGGCATACCGGGTTCGGGCTGCTGGTCGACGAACTGGACGAGACGATGCGCGACCTGCTGGCCGCGCATCCGGGTGAAAAGCCCCTGCTCGTGGGCCACAGCCTGGGGGGATTGCTGATCCGGGGTTGGCTGGCCGACGCGGCCAACCAGCAACTGGTGGCCGGGGCCGTAACCCTGGGCACGCCGCACCAGGGCAGCACCCTGGCCCGGCTGGGAGCCGGGCGGCTGGCTCGCAGCCTGACCTTCCGCGGGGCGCTGATCCGCGAACTGGAAGCCACCGAGGCCCCGTCCGACGTGCCCTGCGTGGCCCTGTATTCGCCCATCGACAACATGGTGGTGCCGCAGGAAGGGCTGCACGTGACCACGCCCGGCTGGACCACGCGCGCCTCGCCCGCCGTGAGCCACATCTGGATGCTTTGGGACCGGGCCACGGCGCGGCTGGCCATCGAATCGCTACGCGAACTGGCGGACCGGCACACGGCGCGGGAACGGCAGCGCCGCGCGTGCGACGACCCGGCGTCAGGCCAGACCGCATCGGGCCAGACTGCATCGGGCCAGACTGCGTCAGGCCACGCCGCATCGGGGCACGTCATGCCCGACGGGACGCCATGCGCCGCAACCACCCCGGAACAGGCAGCAGGCTCCAAAAATTCCGAACAGGAGAACCCCGGCTACAGCCGGGCGTAGATCTTCAGGTAGCCTTCCACCATCCGGTCCACGGTAAACCGTGTCCGCCAGGCATCCTGTCCGGCCCTGCCCAGGGTGCGGGCCAGGCGCGGACGTTCCAGCAGGCCCGCCACCGACGCGGCAAGGCCGCCCCAGTCGCCTTCCTCGGCCAGGGCGCCGGTAACGCCGTCCTCCACCTGTTCTGGCACCCCGCCCACGCGGAAGGAACACACCGGCACCCCGGCGGCCATGGCTTCCAGCACCACCAGGGCATGGTTGTCGGCCAGCGTGGGGTACACGAACACGTCCGACGCGGCCAGCAGGGTATCCAGCATGGCGCGGTCCACGTAGGGCCAGCGCAGCAGGTCGCCGTCGCGCTCGGCGGCGTCGCCGCCCACCATCAGCCCCACGGCGGCGGGCACGGCGCCCTTCACCTCGTTCCACAGGGCCATCCAGCGGTGCCCGCCCTTGAGCATGGCCTGCTCACCCCCGTGCGCCACGAAGATGGCCACCCGCGCGTCGGGGGCAATGCCCAGCGCGGCGCGGGCCTCTGCCTGCGCGGGGCCGCCCGCCGGTTCCACGCCGTTGGGCACCACGCTGCACGGCAGGTCGGGAAAGCGTGCCCGCATCATGCGGGCCAGCCAGCCCGAGGGGCTGACCAGCAGCGGCGCGGCGGCGCGCAACGCTCTGGCCCGGCGGTCCTGCAAGAGGGCCGCGCCGGGGTAGCCGCGCGGACATTCGCCGGGACAGCCGGTACGCCAGCCGTCACAATCGATGGGATACACGCAGCCGCCGGTCAGCAGCGAACAGTCGTGCACGGTGACGACCAGAGGAACAGGGAAAACAGGGGCAGCAGGAGGAGCAGGCGAAACGGGGGGCAGCGGCGGCGCGGTCTGGCCCGACGCGCCGGAAATTCCCGCCTGCCCAGACTTTCCCGCCTGTCCCGACCGTCCATCCGGGTCCGACCGCCCCACCCAGACAATGGAACCGAGACAGGCCGTCCAGTCCAGCGTGGCGTGCAGGTGCAGAGGCATGCCGGGCAGCAGGCAGCCGCCCACCCCGGCGGCGGGCACCACGCCGTGCGCGGCCCCGCACTCGGCGGAACCGCCATCGGGGCCGTCAGCGTCAGAAATATCGCCATCCAGGATTTCGCAGGTCCGGTGCACCACCACGCCGCGCCGGGCAAGCCCCCGCGCCAGCATGTGCGCCACCCGCGTGGCCCCGCCCCGGTGGGAAAGCAGGGTATGAAAGTGCAGCGCCGCCGGAAGCGTGTCGGTCATGTGCCCTCCCCGCCGCCATTGTGCGTGGCCGGTGCCGGAGTCTCGCCAGATGGGGCTTGCGCAAGGGGGCCGGAATCCTCGGCCGTGCCGGAAACCGGGCGCACCCGTTCCAGCAGGTCCTGCTTCAGCGCCCACAGCAGCAGGAACCCGGCGGCCTCGTCGTCCATGCCCTCGCCCGTCAGCACGTCCAGCAATTGGCCCGCGTCCACGGGGTGCCGCGCGGCAAACAGCAGCCGCTGCAACCGGGCGGGCGGCACTTGCCGCTCCACCCCGGTGTACAGCACGGGAAACTCCTGCTTGCGGTACACGGCCTCGCCCGCGCGGGTCCAGCGCACTGCCATGGCGCGGTCAAACTGCGCCGTGGGGTAGCCGCCGAACACCTCGCCGTAGGGCATGTGCAGCGGGTGGACGGCCTCGCGCAGTTCGCGCAGGGCGTCGGCGTCCGCGTCGCCAGCGGGTTCCGCATACGGTTCGGCGCCGGGGGCGGACCGGGACGCCCCGTCACCGGGCCTTCCGGTCACACGTTCGCCATGCCCGTCCGCCCGAAATGGCGCGGGCTGGCGCCACAGCGCCTCCCACAGGTCCAGCCAGCGGGCCACCACGCCGTCCCAGGTAAATTCCGCCAGCACCCTGGCGCGCGCGGCGGCCCCCATGCGGGCGCGCAGTTGGGCGTCGGTGGCCAGCCGAGCAAGGGCATCGGCCAGGGCGGGCACGTCCACCACGGTCTGCTGGGCCAGCAGCAGGTGGTACTGGCTGTCGAAGAACACAGGCGCCAGCATGTCCACGTCGGGCGTGGCCAGCGGGGCCAGGGTGGGCACGGTGAACCCGGTTTCGCCGTGCGCGACGATGTCGCGGTAACCGTCGTAGTCGGAAACCACGGCGGGCAGCCCGGCGGCCCCGGCCTCCACCAGAGTAAGGCCGAAGGTTTCCTGCATGTTGTCCACGGGAGAGACGAATACGTCGGCCGCCGCGAACAGCGCGGCCCGCTCAGCGTCGGACGGCGATGGCACCACCCGGATGCGGATGCCCAGCCGTCCGGCCAGTTCGGTGATGCGGGCGGGGGTGTCGTCGCCGGGTTTCACGAACCCGGCCACCGTCAGCAGATAGCCGCCACGGGCCAACCCCAGCCCTTCGGCGCGCTGCAAGGCGCGCAGCAGGGGCAGCAGGTCCATCTTGGAATAATGGGCGATGCGCGCGAACACCAGCAGCACCGGCTCTGCGTCCACGCCCAGCCGCTGGCGCATGTCCGCCCGCAGCGCCGCCTGGGCCGCCAGCCCGTCCTGCTGATTGGCGACGCCGGAAGCCACGTTCAGGAAATCCGCGTCCACGCCCAGGGGAATGCGCTCCACGTGCGGCGCGGGGTATGCCTCCTCGTCCAGCCCGTAGGCGCGGCGCAGGTGCTCGAACAGGCGCAGCACCACCTCCTGCCCCGCCGTGGAGGTTGCCACCACGGCATCGCGCGCGGTGGTGCCCGGCCACAGATGCGCCAGAAACCGCGCGGGGTAGCGGGCGTAGCTGAGCGAATGGGTCACGCCGGTCACCGGAAACAGCACCGGCGCATGCGCATTGCGCAGGCGGGCCAGGTGGGGCTGGTCGGTCACGCTGTCCGACAGATGGAAGCAATGGTAGGGCTTGCGCGCCAGCATCCAGGCCAGATCGTTGCGGGTGGACACCCGGAACCCGTTGCGCGCGACGATGGCGGGAAATTCCTCGCGCAGCCGGGCCTCCGTTGTCCGGGCAACATCCACTCCCGGCAGAAAAAAATGGTACTCCGGAAACGGGTCGGCCCGCAGCAGCGCCCGCATGAAGCCCGCATTGGCCACGGGGCGGCCCATGATCTCGCCGGATTCAAGGAAGGGGTGCAGTGTGCCCCAGGCGCGTTTGGTGCTCATGGTGCAGCAAAGACACAACTTGTCGTGGCTGTCAAACCGCCTGTGGGGGCCGCTGCCGACCTTGCGCCCCGGTTCGGCCCAGCTCCGTGCTTGTCCGTTGCCGCACGCCCCCCGCCATGGCCCGGCCCCGCATACGGTCCGGCCCACACTCGGCCCGTTGCCGACCAGTTTCAGCCCTGCCCCGGCAAAGCTTGCCGCCGTCGACCCGATCCGCCCGCGCCAGCCCCGCACCCCGCGCAACATGGACCGATTCTTGCTTTCACCTCGTGCAACGTCGCGTTTCCGACGCCTGCCGCCCCGGCGCCGCACCCGGCGCGGGCCGCGCTGTGCATGACCATGCCCTTACGCCGCATACCCCTGGGGGGGGAGACCGGACCATGAAGAAGACACCGCAACACACCATGTGGACCATGGGCCTTTCCGAGGCCGATGCGGGGCTGCTGGCCGCCCACGCGGGCAGCGACTACCGCATCATCGCCCTGCCTCCGGGGCGCGCGCCGTCCGCCCTTGAAATGGAGCGTGACGACCCGTGCCTGTTCTGGCTCACGTCCGACGCATGGACCGCCATCGCCAGCCAGCGCGAAGGCAAGTCGCAGCATCTCGACCTTGTCCCGCGCGTTCTGGTGCTGGAACCCGGCTACTCGCGCGAGGAAATAGAACGGGCGCTGGACAGCAGCTTCACCGATGTCATCAAGCCGCCGCTCACCCGCGCCCGCGTGCTTGACGTGCTGCGCCGCGCGGTGGAAACGCGCAACCTGTACCACGACATCCTGCGCATGACGCGCGAAATCTTTCTTGAGCGCGAAATGCTGGCCCGCAAGAACGACACCCTGTCGTTCCTGGTGACCTTTCTGACACGGGCCACCGAAAGCCTGGACCCTGCGGAAATCCTGGGCAAGGTGCGCGAAGACCTTGCGCTGCTGCTGCCGGTGACGGCGGTACACGGCATCTTCTGGCCTCCGGTGCCCGAAGGAGGCGCGCTGGAGGCGGAACTATTCGTGGCCACCGCACCCGACTGCCCGGTGAACGTGCAGTGGGTGGACCTGTTGCTGGAATCGGCCCGGCGCCTGGGCAACGCACCGGTGGCGGGCTATCGCGTCAACCATGTGCCCGGCATGGCCGAACTGCTCGACGCCACCGGCTGCTCCGTGGACCCCGGGATGCCCCCCGTGCCTGGCCGGGTGATCCTGATGCCGCTGCGCACCGGCACCGAAGCCATGGGGGCGCTGGCCATCCTGACCGACGGCACCCAGACCATGGGCAAGGACCAGGCCCAGGCGCTGGATTCGGCCATGAAGCACCTTGCCCTGGCGCTGAAGAACGCCATGGTCTACCGCGAGGTGAAGTTGCAGGCCGACCACGACGCCCTGACCCGGCTGCACAACCGCCGCAGCCTCGACGAGCGCCTGCGCACCGAGTTCGAACGGCACCGCCGCTACGGCCACTCCATGACCCTGCTGCTGCTGGACCTGGACCACTTCAAGGCCATCAACGATACTTACGGCCATCTTGCGGGCGATGCGGTGCTGCGCGAACTGGCCGACGTGCTGCGCCATTCCGTCCGCACCACGGATTTCGCTGCCCGCTACGGCGGCGAGGAATTCGTGGTCATCCTGCCGCATACGGAAGAAGCGCAGGGCCACATGCTGGCCGAACGGCTGCGCCACCGCATCGAGCAGTGCCGGGTGCAGCACCACGGGGTGCAGCTTTCCGCCACGGTGAGCATCGGCGTGGCGGGCTTTAGCCCCGGCGCCTTCGCCAATGTGGAGGAACTGGTGCGCGAGGCCGACCGGGCGCTGTACCTGGCCAAGGCCAATGGCCGCAACGTGGTGTGCACCATGTCCGGCTGCGAAGACGCCAAGGCCGCCGGGTAGCCGGACCAGATCACGCAACATGACGCGGGGCGCTCCCAACGGGGCGCCCCGCTTGCGTCGTGGCCGTGGCGGCAGGGATCAAGCCCCATGTCGGCGCAGTGCATCCGCCAACCATCGGATTCCGCAATCGGACGGAGTGCCGATTCTCCTGGCCGATCAGGCTAGCGCAAGACCCGGCGGGCCAGCGCGCCGTCTGGGGCCAGCACACCGTCTGGGGCCAGCGCGCCGTCCGGGGCCAGCACGCCGTCCGGGGCCAGCACGCCGCCAGCCACGGACCGCATTGCCGCAGGCGGCACGAACTCCCCGTCGTCGCGGGCCTGCCGTAACCGCGCCACCACCTGGCCCGCGACCATGGCGGTAAACCGGATGCAGGCCTGCATGCCTGCCTGCTCGCCGAAGGCGTGCAGCAAATCGCCACAGCGGATGCTGCCGTGCTCCGCCAGTGCATCCTCGCGCACCGCGCGGGCCAGCCGCGCTGCAAGGTCCCAGTCGGCTCCGGGCCGTTCGCGTCCGCACAGTGCGCCTACGGCCAGCACCGCTCCCGCCACGGCCCCGCACATTTCCTCCTTGCACCGGCCCACGCCGCCCCCGAAGGCGGTGGCCAGCCGCACCTGCTCCGGCACATCAAGGCCGAATTCCCGCGTGGCGACCAGAAAAACGGCCTCGGCGCAATTGAACCCGGCCTCGAACGTCGCCTGCGCCTGCTCCCGCGCCGCATCAGCTTTCATGAAGGTATCCTCTGTTTTCGTGCGTTGTCCGCGTATCGCGCCGCCACCAAATATCTAATGTGCCGCATACACGTTGCCCAAAATCGAATCCAACGATACCTTTCGATGCGGTCAATCGCGGTTTCCGAACGATCAAGGGGACGGACATGGAACTACGCGACCTCAGAACCTTTGCGGCAGTGGCGCGCCTGCTCAGTTTCCATCGTGCGGCGGCGGAGCTGAACGCTGCGCAATCCACGGTTTCCGCGCGCATCGCCGCGCTGGAAACGGAACTGGGCGTCCGGCTGTTCGAACGGCTGGGCCGCCGCGTGGCCCTGACGGAAGCGGGCGAACGGCTGGTGCAGTACGCGGCCAAGCTCATCGACGTGGAAGACGAGGCCAGGGCCTGGGTCACCGGAGAATCGAGGCTGCGCGGCCTGCTTACGGTGCGCGTGCCGGAATCGCTCTGCGCGTATCGCCTGCCGCCTGTCATTGCCGCGTTTCGCCGCCGCCACCCGGAGGTGGCCCTGCAGCTGACCGCATGCACCCTGAACGGCCTGGAAAAGGACCTGCGCCAGGGCATCACCGATCTGGCCTTCGTCATGGCCGACAGCGTGCGCGGCGGCGACCTGAACGTGGAAGCCCTGGGCGTGGAGCCGCTGGTGCTGGTGGCTGCGCCGCATCACCCCCTGTCCGCGCGCGACCGGGTGGTGGCCCGCGACCTGCACGGCATCACGCTGGTGCTGTCCACGACGGATTGCGCCTACCGCACGGTGATTGAAGAGGCACTGGCCGCCGAAGGCATACAGCCCGCCGCCGGGCTGGAATTTTCCAGCGCGTCGGCTCTGCGCGGCTGCGTGGCATCCGGCGTGGGGGTTACCCTGCTGCCCGAGGCCGCCGTGCGCGACGAACTGCGCGCGGGCACCCTGCGCGCGCTGGCCTGGGCGGACCAGCCCTTTGAAACGGCGGTGCTCATGGTGCGCCACCGCGGCAAGTGGGTGTCTCCGTACATGGACACCTTCATGGAACTGTGCCGCGTTGCCTGCGCCGACGCCGCCGGGGCCAAGGCCTGCCCGGATGCCATCTGGGATTTCCCCTGTCCCATGGCGGACGTGGCAACCATCCTGGAGCCGCCCAGATCCGCCCCCGGCACCGACGAGAAGCCGGAGGCCAACGAGCAGCCGAGGACGGCGGACACCGTGCCTCCGCCCCCCGCGCCTTCCGCGCCGCATATGCCGGACACGCCGGAAGCCGAACCGCATAGCGCACCAGACGACATGCCGCAGGACATGCTGCCTGACGAGCTCCCCGGCATGCTGCCCGGCATGCCGCCTGACATGCCAGCCCGCAAACGCGATGTCGCACCAGACGACGGCCAGGATGATGGGCCTAACGATGAGCCTGACAATGGGCATCTGCCCCTCCTCACGAAGGCCACCCCCGACATCGTCCCCGGCCACCCGGCAGATTTCGTTGATCTGGCGGATCTGACGGCCAGCCTCCCCGCTGACGAACCAGCCACCCTTTCGCAGGACCAGCCCGACTCCGACGTCACGCCCGTGCCCGACCTCCTGCCCGATCCGTGGTCCGATCCGTGGTCCGATGCGCGGGGCACCGACGACGCGGACACCGACCCGGAAACGGTCTGGGGCAACCCGCCGGACATGACGCCGGAGATGGATCCCGCAATGCCCTCCCATATGGAGCAGGTGATGGAGCCGGAGATGGATCCGGACACGTTGCTTGCCCTCATGCCGGAGGCATCAGCAGAGATGTCGCCCGAGGCGTTCACGGACCTGCCCTGGGCCGGTCCGGACGATTGCAGCAACCTTGCGCTGGCCGATGCCCCCTGCCCTTCCTTCGGGGATGACGCGCCGGACCGCCACGAGGAGACCGCACCGGGCGGCGGGGAAGACATGCCCCGGTACACCCCGGAGTTGTTGCCACCGACTGGAGACGAGGCGGAAGCCCCCCCGTTCGCCGTGCCTCCCGTGGCAGACACGCCACCGGAAACCCGTCAGCCGTCGCTGTGGGACATGCCGGAACCGCCCGTCCAGCCGCAGGCATCTGCCGCGCCTGCTTCCGAAACCGCCGGGGCGGAGCAATCGGAAGCCCTGCTCGCGTCCCCTGAACAGGCGAAACCGGAGCAGCAGGACGCAACGCCGCAGCCGTCCGCCCGGCCCGCCCCGCCGGAACGCTTGCCAGAGGCGGCACCAGAGGCGCCGCAGTGGCTGTCGCTGCTGCCCCCCAAAAGCTGAGCCCTCCGACGTTCCGCACCGCCGGAAACAAGGAACATCCCATCCCCCACTGCCGTCCGCATCCGGCGGACGGCACAGGCCATACACACACCGGTCCGCCCTGCGTGCCGACACATCCCGGCGCACGCCGTGCGCCGGGCGGGCGGTGCGGCTTGACCCGGCGCGCGGCGTGGCGTAAGCCCCCCGTTCCGCCGCCCACCTCCCGCAGCCCGCACCCTTCTCCGCCTTTCGCGCCGCCACGTGGCTTCGCGGGCTTGTCTCGCGGCCCATTTCCTTTCCGGAGTTTTGCATGAACGAACTGCTCTGGTTGTGCTTCGCCCTGTTCGACATGGGCATCACCGTGCTCATGCACCGCCTGTTCGGTGCCGCCGGGCTGCACGCCCTCATCGTGCTCAACCTGATGGTGTGCAACATCCAGGTGCTGAAGACCGTGACCCTGTTCGGCATGACCACCACCCTCGGCAACATCGTGTACGCCGGGGTGTTCCTGGCCACCGACATGCTGGGTGAATTCCACGGCAAGGCAGAGGCGCGCAAGGGCGTGCTGCTCGGCTTCGTCACCCTGCTGCTGGGCACGGCCTACATGCAGGCCTCGCTGCTGTACGCCCCGGCACCCTCGGACTTCGCCCATCCGCACCTGGAAGCCCTGTTCGGCCTGCTGCCGCGCCTGGCCGGGGCCAGCCTGCTGGCCTATCTGGTTTCGCAATACCACGATGTGTGGGCTTACCACTTCTGGATGCAGCGCACCGAAGGCCGCCACCTGTGGCTGCGCAACAACGCCAGCACACTGGTCAGCCAGATGCTCGACTCCTCGGTGTTCTGCCTGGCGGCGTTCATCGGGGTGTATCCGTTCGAGGTGGTGCTGGAGATCATGCTGACCACCTACCTGTTCAAGGCCGTTGTGGCTTTGCTGGACACCCCGTTCATCTATCTGGCCCGCCGGATGCACCGCGCTCGCCCGGCGGATGCGCACGCTGCCGCCGCTCCGGCGGCGGGCTGATGCCTGGCTTCGCACTGCGCGCACGACCGAAAGGATGGTGCCCACCCGGCGGCACGCAATCCCCCTCGCCGAACGTGAAAAGGCCGGACTCCCCAGGGAGTCCGGCCTTGTGCATGTCCGTCCGTTGCGTGTGCGTATTCAACCCTTGACCTGTCCGGACCGGCTGGCCGGGCCTTGCCCCCCGTTCGGGCCTGCCGCGCCAATACCGCCAGCCTCGCCCCCGCCGGAAGGATCCACGAAGAAGCCTGCAAGCGGCGTCTGCCCGGCGGTGCCATCCTTGTCGTACACGTACCCGCCGATGGCGCAACGAAAACGGTACTTGTCGCCCCGGTGCAGGGCGCGGCTGTATTCCACGGCCCGGCCCGTATCGGTGTACACCACGCTCTCCACCCAGATGCACGGGCAGTTGTCGCCGATCTTCAGGTGCTTGCGCTCGCTTTCCGTAGGCATCACCGCACCCAGTTCCTGACGCGAATACAAGAGGCGCATGCCGTAGTCCTCGTGCAGCACCTTGTAGAGCACGGTATCCAGCTTCTTTTCCAGAAAGTCCGGCACCATGTCCGTGGGCAGGATGGACCGTTCCAGCACCAGCGGCACGCCGCTGGCCAGCATCAGCCGGTACAGGAAGATCACCGGCTGCCTCTCGGCAAGGTTCAGGTGCGCGGCTACCTCGGCATCGGCATACTCTATGCCCGCCGCGATGGTCTTGTAGTGCGGCGCAAGCCCGGCGCTGACGATGTCATCATAGTACGTGGTGATGCTTTCCAGCGAACGGGTGAGCACGGGACTCTTTTCCGAAAGCAGGAACGTGCCCTTGCTGCGCTTGCGCACCAGCATGTGATCGTTGACCAGCTTGTCGATGGCCTGGCGCACGGTCATGCGATGCACACCGAACATGGCGGCCAGATCGCTCTCGTTGGGAATCTTGTCCCCCGGCTGGTACACCTTGTTCCGTATCTGTTCGGAAAGCCATTCATAAATGACGAGATATTTCGATTTTCCCATGTCCTTTCCGTGGCCGGGCTTGGTGCGGAGACCGCGCCAGGCATATTCCCCCTCATTTCCCTTGTTGCAGTCCGCAGGGAGGCAAACAGACGCGCCCTGCACCAGCAGACCCAGCCCGCCTATCACGGAAGCGCTTGTCCGGCCAGCCCCAGGGCACATTTTGTCCATTTTCATCCGGCATCTCCCGGCATGGCGTGTCCGAACGCGGCGGCCTCAGGCAGGATATGGCGTATCGCCACGGGCAAGGCGTGCCTCTATGGCCTTGATGACGGAAAAGCAGTCGGCAATGGAATCGACCACATAGTGCGCCCCGGCCTCGCGCAGCCGGGCGGCGGCCACAGCCATGCGGGCGGCCAGTTGGTCCGGGGGCATGCGGGCGGCGTCAACCTCTGAAAGCCCCACGTCGTTGCCGGTGCGCACCACGCCCACGGTCCACATGCCCGCGTTGCGGCCCTCGTGCATGTCGGCCACCGTGTCGCCGATCTTGACCATGGACTCCATGGGATGCACCCCCAGCCGCATGGCGTTCAGGTAGCACATCCACGGATACGGGCGTCCGGCGGGCACCTCTGACGCATGCACCACCACGTCGGGGCTGTAGCCCTGGCGGGCCGCCTCGGGCACCAGCACATCCATCATGGGGCCGGTGTAGCCGGTACACGAGCCCAGCCCCATGCCCCGACCCCGCACCCTGTCCACGAATTCCGCAAGGCCGGGCACCGGCGCGGCATGGGCGGCGATGGTTTGCAGCATCAGGGGCTCCACGTCGCTGTACACGGCATCCACGTCCGCCTCGTCGGGCACGTGCCCGTGCACGGCGCGCCAGCGGGCCGCCACGGAATCCATGGCCAGCATGCGGCGCACGTGTTCGCGCTTTTCGCTGCCCATGGGTTCGCGCGCTTCGGACACGGCCACCTCTACTCCATGCAGGGCAAAGGCCTGCACGAAAACCGCCGCGGGGCCCAGGCAGCCGTGGTCCACGGCGGTGCCTGCCCAGTCCAGCACCACGGCCCGCACCGGGCCGGCATACACACGGGTGCGAAGGAAAGGCTTCATGCTCACCTGCCTGTCTGATGGGGAAGGGGAATGTCCGCAGGAGCGCGGGCGCCGACACGCGGAAATGGCGGCATGCCGTGCCGTGGGCCGGGAACGGGACCGGCACCCCATGCAAGGGTGCCGGTCCGCTTTCTGTCACCGGGAAAGGGGGGCGCACCCTGCCTTCCCGTCAATCCTTGGATGGCGCTGGCGGCGCGCCGGTTCCGGGCTTGGCCATGGCCTGTCCGGGTTCATTGCTGCGCACCGTCCGGCGCGCCGCCCATGCCGTATCGCCTTTTCGTCTTGTTGGACGGCTACTTGGGGAAGTGCCGCTTGTCCAGGTGGTCGTACTTGGGCAGGTGGCGGGTGGGCAGGGCCAGGGCATCGCGCCGGAAAGGCGGGGCCAGTCGCGTGCCGTCGGTCATGATCTCGATGACCGA
>NZ_JAIOTY010000002.1:940130-1105130 GCF_019931275.1 Nitratidesulfovibrio sp. SRB-5
GCTCCAGCATGCTTTCGCGCAGGTACACCTCTGTGTGCACGGGGATGATCTGGCGCATGGTGTCGCGCGGGTCGTCGATCTGCTTCTGGGCGCGGGGCGGGAGCGTTTCGCGGAACACCAGCCCCATGCCGTGCACCCGGTGCGAGCGGCTGGTGGAGTCGCTGCCGATGCGCGACTTGAGCTGCACCGACTTGTAGAACGCTTGCAACCGGGGAATGTTGCGGAGGATGCGGCGGAATTTTTCGCAGCGTTCGGCGGCGTTTTCCGCGCCGGATTCCGCACCGGATTCCGCGTAGTCGCGGATCAGCGCGCGGATGAGCCGCTTCAGCCGTGGCGCGCTGCCGCTGTTGATGGCCAGTTGCAGTTCGTTGATGGCGCGGATGTTGGCCACGTGGGCCTCGTCGCCTTCCGCCCAGTCCTTGAGGTTGAACAGTTCGAGGTGGGTGATCAGCCCCTCGCAGTCCCACAGCAGCTCGAGCACGTCGGCCACGGTGAGTTCCGAGAGGTTCAGGGTGATGCGGTAGCCGCTGTGCAGGCTGGTCAGCCAGTCCAGCAGGGCGCGGGGGGGCGTGCGCAGGATGTCGGGCACGTCGGCCCCCTCGTGGGGCACGAAGGCAGAAGGGATGTCCGGGTTGCAGGACGGGGCCAGCCACAGGTCGTGCACGGTCTCGGCGTCCAGCGCGTCCAGTCGCTGCACCAGGGCCTCTATGGCCTCGCGATCGGGCTGGGTGGCGATGGCCCATTCGTCGCGCAGTTCCTCGACGCGCCCCTGCAGGGCGGGCACCAGCCGCTTGTGGATGAATTCCGCCAGGTGCAGCAGCGAGGGCTGCCCGGTGCCCACGAAGGCCAGGAACTCTTCGCGGTGCAGGGGTTCCAGGGTCAGGCCGAATTCGTCGTTGATGGTGCGGCGGTGGCGCTCGTTGTAGCGGCGCAGCACCTGCAAGACGTATTCCGCGAGATATTGCGAGGCCTTGCGGCCTTCCTGCATCAGATGCTGGGTGGGTGTTTCCTCCAGAAACGACAGAAACCCCTGCGAATCGGAAAAGCCGCGCGGCACCCAGATGAGTTCCGCGTACTTGTTGCGCGCCGGTACCCGGAATTCCACCCCGATGCGGACGGAAACCCCCATGATGTCGGCTGCCTGCATCAGCTCGCGTGCGGCCGAGGACTCCACGAAGTTGTAATAGATGACCGTAAGGTGCCGAATGCCCTTGATCCACGCATCCATGATGAGGTGCGTGGGATTCTTGCGGCCCTTGGTGTTGGCATCGTGCACGTGGTTGTCGAAGGCCAGCTGGTTCCATTCTTCCGGCATTTCCAGCAGGTGATACTGGGCCAGCAGGTCGCGCACGATGCGCGGCTTGCCCGATGCGGCGCGCCGGAAATCGTGCGCCAGCTTGAGCTGGCGGCAGGTGTCGCCGTGGGCACGCACAAGATCCTTCATGATCTGGATGAGCACGCGCGCCGTGTTGCGGCGCAGGCCGGTCTGCGCACTGTACAGCACCTCGTCGCGCAGGGTCTGGAGGGCCAGCAGGCGGTCTTCCGCCAGACCCGCTTCCAGCGAGTCCAGCAGGTTGATCACCGCGTAGGCCACGCGCAGTTCGCGCGAGACGGAAAGCTCCTTGATGCCGTGCGGATGCAGGCTGGCGTCGAACAGCTTGCGCACGAAGGGGCTGGGAGTGCGGGCCTTCTCCAGCACCTTGTTGACCATGAGCAACAGCTCGTGGTCCTGCTGATCGAAGAAAAGTGTGCGAAATGCCATGGATATGTCGCAGTGACGTCGTGCGTCCGTGAAGGTTGCGATGTTTTCGGCAGCCGAGGCCTGGCGATGACGGGAACGACGGGGCGAGCCTTCGTGATTTCGGGAGGTTCCCGTTCATGCATTGTTACGGAAAGGTTACGGCGCCGTCAATCGGGCACGCGACCGGCGCCAGGCAACGCACCGTCGATGCAGGGAAAGCCGTGCGCGCGGTGCGGGGTGAGGGATGCCGGGGCTAGGCGTGCTGGTCGCCGTACAGGTAGGCGGTGCCGCTGGCCACGTGGCGCACCGTGCCGCCTATCCATGCCTCTGGTGTCAGGCCGTCGCGGCGGCTGACCGAAACGCGAATGGTGGCGCCGCTGGGCTGGCGCACCGCCAGTGCCGTCTCGCCGCCGGTCGCGGCGGCCCGGTGCAGGCCGTAGGCCAGCGAGCCGGATCCGCAGGCGGATTCGAGAAGGATGCTGTCGGTGTCGCGCACCCGGACCACAGGGGTGATGGAGGGGGCCGCCAGGGGGCCGTGGTGCCAGATGCAACCGGCCGCGGGTTCGTCCTCCAGACCGTGGCGGGCAATGAGCACGCGGGCCTGGGCCTGCCAGTCGTCGGGGAAGGGGTGCACGGAGGCGTCCAGAAGCAGGTGGACGATGCCCGGCAAGCGCACCAGTTCCAGTCCTTCGGCCAGCGGCTGCACCAGTTGGAACGCCGCGCCGTCCTGATCCGCCCGTTTCGGAACCGTTACCGCCGCCTCCGCCGATCCTGCCAATGCATGGGGCTCCGCCCCCTCTGCCGACGCGGGGCGCGTGGCGGAGGCGAAGGCGAAGGCCGGCAGGGGCATGCGCACGGCGGCATCCGGGCCGTGCGGGGTCTGCACCACCCGTACCGGCAGGGTGCCGGATACGCCGGAACTGGCAATGGCCCCGGACATGAGCCCGCCGGGCCCGACATGCAGCACGCGCTTCAGCGCCAGCAGCGCGGCCAGCGAGCGACAGGCGTTGCCGCAGAATTCGCCGCCCATCATGTCGATACGCGGGTATGCGCCAGCCAGCGTGACAAAGCCCACCTGCTCGGCGTGCACGTGGTGCTCTCCCATCAGTTCCGCCGCCACGGCGGCGCGCAGGGGCGCGGGCACCGGATCGGTGACGAGAATGGTGGTGTTGCCGCCGGGGCTGAACTTGTGGAAGCGCAGGGCGCTCTGGTGGTGCATGGCGAGAATGGGTTGAATGAACAATCTTGTCGTGTCAAGTGGGCGCGACCACGTGGGGGCAGGCGGGGTGCCGGGCCGAAAATCCGGTCAAAGTTGCGGAACATGCCGGATTACCACGGCATACCGGCAAGTAGGGCGGCGCGGGGCCACGTGGCGTCCCCTGACGCACGGCATGTTGTGCATGATGCCTTATGGCCATCTAACTGTCCAGCATGACGGGATAAAATTCAATAACAAAATGGTAAAATAGTAACATACTGAAATAATGTCAGTTTTACAAAAAAGACATTATTGAAGAAAGCGGTTCCCTTCATGGTCTGATTGCGATACTAAACCGCTATCCAAAACCCTAGTTTCCCTGCGAGGAGGCAAAGATGAAGAAGACAGTATTGCTCGTGCTGGCACTTCTGCTGGTGCTGTCGGGCCAGGCGTTCGCCGCCGACACCATCAAGCTCGGCTTCGTCATTCCCCTGACCGGTGACATCCCCAAGGTGGGCGAGGCCTCGAAGTTTGCCGCCGAAATGCTGCGCGAAGAAATCAACGGCAAGGGCGGCCTGGATGTGGGTGGCAAGAAGTACAAGCTCGAATTCGTGTTCGAGGACAACGAAGCCAAGCCCGAATCCGCCGTCAACGCCATGCTGAAGGTCATCGAGCGCGACCAAGTGCTGGCCGTGGTCGGCCCGCAGTCGTCCAAGCAGGCCGTGCCCGCCGGCGGCGTTGCCAACGACAACGAAACCCCGATGATCTCGCCCTGGTCCACCAACCCGGATACCACCAAGGGCCGCCCCTGGGTGTTCCGCGCCGCCTTCCTGGATCCCTTCCAGGCCCCCGTGGTGGCCAACTTCGCCACCAAGCAGTTCAAGGCCAAGAAGGCCGCCGTGCTGTTCGACATCTCCAACGACTACTCGAAGGGCCTTGCCGAGTTCTTCAAGGCGGAGTGGGAGAAGATGCACGGCGCCGGTTCCGTGGTGGGCATGGAATCGCACGGCACCAAGGACCAGGACTTCTCGGCCCAGCTGACCAAGGTCGTCGCCGCCAAGCCCGACTTCATCTTCCTGCCTGAGAACTACAACATCGTCGCCCTCATCGTGAAGCAGGCGCGCGACCTTGGCTACAAGGGTCCGTTCATGGGCTCCGACGCCTGGGGTTCCGCCGAGCTGATGGACCTGTGCGGCAAGGAATGCGTGGGCCAGTACTTCTCCACCCACTACGCCGCCGCTGGCGCCACCGGCGCCACCAAGGAATTCATCGACAAGTACAACAACAAGTACGGCTACATCCCCGACGACGTGGCCGCGCTGACCTGGGACGCCACCCGTCTCGTGCTTCAGGCCATCCAGAGCGTGGGCAAGGTTGACTCCGATACCCGCAAGATGCGCAAGGCCGTGCGCGACGCCATGGTCAACATCAAGAGCTTCGACGGCATCACCGGCAAGATGAGCTTCGACGAAAACCGCGACCCCATCAAGTGCGCCGTGGTCGTCAAGATCAGCGAGAAGGGCGAATTCACCTTCGCCGAATCGGTCTGCCCCAAGTAGTATGATGAATCCCCGCGCGGCCCTCTGGCCGCGCGGGGCCTTTTCCGCCGCACGCACAGCGCGGCTTCCGCTTCCATCCGCGCCGCCCCTGCGGCGTGCCGGGTTGCCGCCCGGCCAAGGTGCCGCCCTGCGCGGGTTCCCATCCGGAACCTGGCACCTGTGAAGCGGAACATACGAATCACCTTTCACGGACGGCGCGCACGACGCGCCGCCCGTGTTCTGCCCCCCTGACGCGTGCACGGCGCGCGCCAAGGGGCAAACCGTTCCACGGAGGGTTTCGGGACTGTGGAAATCTTCATCCAGAACCTGTTCAACGCGCTCCAGTGGGGCAGCTTCTACGCACTGATCGCCCTGGGCTACACCCTGGTGTACGGCGTGCTGCTGCTCATCAACTTCGCCCACGGCGACATATTCATGGTGGGCGCGTACATCGCATTTTTCGTCTCTTCGCTGCTGCTGGGCGACCTTATGGGCGTATTCAACCTGCCCGGCTGGGCCGCGCTGGCGCTGACCGTGCCGCTGACCATGCTGCTTACCGCCGGGGTCGGCGTGACGCTGGAGCGCATCGCCTACCGCCCCCTGCGGCGCAAGGGCGCGCACCGTCTGTACGTGGTCATCACCGCCCTGATGTGCGGGCTTATCCTTGAAAACGGCAACCTCGCCCTGCTGGGCGCCAGCCGCCGCAAGCTGCCCGACATGGTGGACAAGGTGGTGTACACCTTCGGCTCCGTGTCGGTGACCAACCTGAAAGTGTGGGTCATCATCACGGCGTTCCTGGTGTTCTTCCTGCTGCAATTCATCGTCACGCGCACCCGCATCGGCATGGCCATGCGCGCGGTGGCGTGGGACAAGTTCGCGCTGCCGCTGATGGGCATTCCGCTGGATTCGATCATCGTGTTCACCTTCGTGCTGGGGTCGGGCTTTGCGGGCCTTGCCGGGCTGCTCTTCGCCATGTCCTACCCCATCCTCGATCCCTACATGGGCGCCATGGTGGGCTGGAAGGCCTTCATCGCGGCGGTGGTGGGCGGCATCGGCGACATTCGCGGGGCGTTCATCGGCGGCTTTCTGCTGGCGTTCATCGAGATCATGGTGGCGGCGTTCCTGCCCTCTACCTTCAGGGACCTGTTCGCCTTCACCATCCTGCTGATGATCCTGTGGCAACGGCCCACCGGTCTCTTCGGCGTGGCAAAGACCACCAAGATCTAACCCGCGACGCACGCCAGAGGATACGCGAACATGCAGAAATACACCCTCAACGCCGCACTGGCGGCGCTGTGCCTTGGCCTTGTGCTGCTGGCGCAGTTCAACGTCATAGACCAGTACACCCAGACGGTGCTCATGTTCATGGGCATCAACATCATCTTCGCCAGCAGCCTGAACGTCGTGAACGGCTACATGGGCGAGTTCTCGTGCGGGCACGCCGGGTTCATGTGCGTGGGCGCCTACGCCTCGTCGGTGCTTTCGGTGGTGCTGTTCACCTCCAACAAGCTGGTGGGCGACGCGCTGCTGCCGCCGGAACTGGCCCCCATGCTGTTCCCCGTGGTGCTGATCGTGGCCGGGCTTGTCTCGTCGGTGTTCGGCCTGCTGGTGGCGCTGCCCTCGTTCCGCACGCGCGGCGACTACCTGGCCATCATCACCATCGCCGCCAACTACATCGTCATTTCGGTCATCGAGAACTTGGACATCATCGGCGGCCCGCGTGGCTTTCACGGCATGAAGCGGGTCATCAACGGCATGCGCGACATGGTGGACATCCCCTGGATGTTCATCTGGGTGATTCTGGGCACGCTGTTCTCGGTGTGGCTGCTGCGCCGCCTGGTCAACTCCACGTACGGCAAGGGCATTTCCGCCGTGTGCCAGGACGAGGTGGCCGCCGAGATCATGAGCGTGGACACCAACCACGTGAAGCTGGTGGCCTTCATGGTGTCGTCCGGCCTCGCCGGGGTGGCCGGTGCGCTGTACGCCCACGTGTACGGCTACGTGAACCCGCAGGCCTTCAACATCCTGAAGTCCACGGAAGGCCTGGTCATGGTCTACCTTGGCGGCATGGCCTCGCTGTCCGGTTCGGTCATGGCGGCCATCCTGTTCACGCTGCTGCTCGAATCGCTGCGCTTCGTCATTCCCGGTCTGGATGCGGCCCTGCACGCGGTCAACCTGTTGCCCGCCGGGTACGAACTGAGCCAGGTGTGGAAGTGGGTGCTCATCCCGCTCATCCTCATCCTGCTCATGCAGTTCCGGCCCGAAGGCATCATGGGCAACCGCGAGCTTTCGGGCGTTTTCCCGAAGCTGCGCCGCTTCTACACGTTCAAATAGGGGAACGAGGACATGCCGCTGCTTGAAATGAAAGGCGTGACGCAACGCTTCGGCGGGTTGCAGGCCGTTTCCGACTTCAACATATCGCTGGAAGAGCGCAAGCTCATCGCGCTTATCGGTCCCAACGGCGCGGGCAAGACCACGGTGTTCAACCTGGTCTCCGGGTTCTACCAGCCCACCGAAGGGCAGATCATCTTCGACGGCCAGCCCACGGCCGGCCTGCGCCCGCATCAGGTGACGGCGCGGGGCATTGCCCGCACCTTCCAGAACATCCGGCTGTGGCACGAGATGAGCGTGCTGGACAACATCCGCATCGCCCAGCATCACCGCCTTGGCTACACCATCTGGGACGCCTTTCTGCGTACCGGCCGTTTTACCAGAAGCGAAGGCAACATCGACGCCATCGCCTGGGAAATGCTGGAGGCCATGGACCTGAAGGACGCCGCGCACGAACTGCCCCGCAACCTGCCCTACGGGTTGCAGCGCCGGGTGGAGATTGCCCGCGCCATGTCCATCAGGCCGAAGCTGCTGCTGCTGGACGAACCGGCGGCGGGGCTGAACTCGGCGGACGTGGACGGGCTGATCAAGCTCATCCGCTGGATTCACGACGAGTTCGACATCGCCATCTGGATGATCGAACACCAGATGAAGGTGGTCATGAGCCTGTGCGAATGGATCAAGGTCATCGATTTCGGTAGCACCATTGCCGAAGGAACGCCGGAGGAAATCCAGTCCAACCCGGTGGTCATCAAGGCATACCTGGGAGACGATACGATCTGATGCTGCTCTCCATCGAGAATCTCTACGTAAAGTACGGCAATATCGAGGCGTTGCACGGCCTTTCGTTCCATGTGAACGAAGGGGAGATCGTCACCCTCATCGGGGCCAACGGCGCGGGCAAATCGACCACGCTGAAGTCCATCATGCGCCTGCCCCCGCCGGAGGCGCCCAAGGTCAGCGGCGGCGACATCCTGTTCAAGGGCAAGTCGCTGCTGAACGTGGAACCGCACGACGTGGTCAGCAAGCTGCACATCGCGCTGGTGCCCGAAGGGCGGCACATCTTCGGCAACCTGACGGTGATGGAAAACCTGATGCTGGCCACCTACGCCCGCAAGAACGACCCGGCCATCAGCCGCGACCTGGAACGGATCTTCGACCTGTTCCCCCGCCTGGCGGAGCGGCGCACCCAGCGCAGCGACACCCTGTCCGGCGGCGAACAGCAGATGCTGGCCGTGGGCCGCGCGCTGATGACCAGCTGCGAGGTGCTGCTGCTGGACGAACCGTCCATGGGCCTTGCTCCGCTGCTGATGTACGAGATGTTCCGCACCCTCAAGGAACTGAACCGCGAGGGGCTGACCATCATCGTGGTGGAACAGAACGCCCGCCTTGCCTTGCAGGTGGCCAGCCGCGGCTACGTGCTGGACACCGGCGAGATCGTGGCGCAGGGCCCGTCCGATTCGCTGCTGAACGACCCGGAAGTGAAGAAGGCCTATCTCGGCGGGTAGCGTGCACGGTTGTTGAACACGGCAACGTGCGGGCTTCCGCGAGGTTCCGGACATTGAAACGAAGCGGGCCGCTCCGAAAGGAGCGGCCCGCATTGCGTTTCAGGGGAGCGCCGCTGGCGGGCTACCCGCCCGACGTGGAGCTGACCACCTGGTGGATGAGCAACTGGTGGTCATGGGTATCGGTCAGGTCGCCGATGCTGGCGATCTGGGTGGAGGTAAGGCCGGTAAGGGTCACCGAATCGCCCCCCGCCGCCGTGAAGGTAACCGAGCCGTCGGCCGCGTGTTCCGAACTGGCCGCCGTGCTGCCGGAAAGTGCCGGGGCCTCGCCGAACACCACCGCCAGTGAACCTGTGTCGCTGGAGGCCAGGTCGTCCAGGCTGAGGATGACGTGCTGCGCGCCGTGGGCGGTAAGGTCGATGCCCTCGATGCCGGTGACCGTGCCCGCCGTGATGCGGCTGAAGTCCAGGGTCACGTCATCGCCCTGCACCAGCAGGGTGTCGTAGCCGTCACCGCCGTGCAGCCCGGCGAAGTCGTGGCTGTCGAGGTGGCCGTCCGCCACGCCCGTGCTGCCGCCGGTGTCGCGCAGCACCAGGGTGTCATCGCCCGCGCCGCCGTACAGGGTGTTCACCCCTGCGCCGCCATCGAGGTAGTCGTTGCCGTCGCCGCCGTGCAGCACGTCATTACCATCGCCGCCGTGCAGCACGTCGTTTCCGGCCCCGCCGTAAAGGTGGTCGTCGCCCGCGCCGCCGTAGAGATGGTCATTGCCGCCGCCGCCGGTGATGGTGTCGCCCTGGCCGGACCCCACCACCACCTGCGCATGGGTGACGGACGAACCGTCGTAGTCGTGCCCCAAAGGCGCACCATCCCCGTCCGTCACCGTGGCCTGCACGGTGACGTGCAGCGTCGCGTCATTCGTGTCGTTGGCGTCGCCAGCGTCGGCGGCGGTGTAGGTGTACTGGTGGCTGCCGTCGACCAGCCCCGACAGGGTGAGATTGCCGCTGCCGTCGTCCGTGACCCCGAGCCCTCCGGCAATGCCGAACACCATGCCTTCGGCATGCGCGCTGGGGTCCGTGGCGGCGCTCAGCAGAACGCTATCCGGCAGGGTGACGCCGGAGGCGGCATCGCCCAGCACCACGAGGTGCAGGTCTTCGGCCACGATGGGTTGCGTGGTGTCCGTGATTTCCACCACCGCCGCCCCCAGCACGATGGCCCCGCTGACCGTGGCATTGGCGCGGTTGGCGGTGCTGTTGGCGTTGTCCGCAAAGGTAACGGTTATGGTGGCGCCAATGGTGCCAGCCCCTTGCGCCATGCTGATGGCCAGCTTGCCGCCCGAAAGCGACAGCGACAGGGGGGCTGCGTTGCCAAGGCCGTCGACGAAGCCGCCCGCGCCGTCCGCGGTGTAGGTGACGCCGCCGAGCGTGAAGCCGGTCACGGCGCCGCCGCCGATGGCGATGGTGCTGATGGTGGCGTTGCCCACCTTGATGGATGATACATCGGTGGCAGCGGCCACGCCGTTCAGGGTGTAGGTGACCGTGGACGTGGAGGTGGTGGCGGCGTTGGCGGCCACGGCGTAGGTCACGTAGCCGGTGCCTTCCTCCACATAGGTGCCGGTCATGGCGGGCGCGCCGCCCACGCTGGCCTCGCCGCCCGTGACGGAAACCAGTTCCACCGAAAGGGACGCGTTGTCGCCCACGGCGCCGGTGGTGTCCGCCGTGGGGAAGCTGACCGTCACGTTCCCCGCGGGGGTACCCACGGGCACGGTGAAGGAAAGCGTGCCATCGGCTGCGATGGCAACGACCTGCGGGCTGCCGTTGATGGTCACCGTGGCGCTGTGGACGGAAGGATCGGTGGCGTCCGGTTCCAGCGCATCGATGTCCACCTTCATGGTGACGGTGACGTCTTCTCCCTGCACGGCCTTCGAGAACGCCAGCGTGATGTCCGCGCTGTCCCCTTCGTTCACCGTGGCGGGCGCGCTCATGGTCACCGCCGGGCCGTCGAGGCTGTCGGTGACGGTCACCTCGATGGGCGTGCTGTCCGCAAGGGTCACTTCGCCCTTCAGGTCGCCCGCGTTGGAGACGGACACGGTGAAGGTTTCGTTGCCTTCGGACAGGCGGTCGTTGGCGGCGTCCACGCTGAACGCCGCGCCGGAAGCGCCCTTGTCCACGGTAAGGTGCAACTGCCAGCCGGTCACGTTGCCATCGCCGTCGAGGACCTCGGTGACCGTGACGGTTCCGTCCCCGTTGCCTTCACCCGGACGGTAGGTAACCCCGCCCACGGTGATGCCCTTGAGGTCGTTGCCGTTCATGCCTTCGTTGAACTTCACGTCCACGACGAACTCGACGGGTTCTTCCACCGCCTTGTCCATGGTCAGGCGGAAGGCGGCGCTGCCGCCATCTTCGGACACGGAGGTACTGCCCGCGACCAGTGTGGCCGTGGGGCCGTTCACGCTCTCGATGATGGTCAGGGGTGTTTCCGTGGTGCCGGATATGCCCGCAAGGGTGTCGCCGTAGTCGTTGTACGGGTCGTTGCCCTTGATGGTGGCCGTCACGCTCAGCGTCTTGTTGCCGTCGGATATGTAGTCGTCCGGCAGCGCCACGCTGACCGTGGCCTTGCCGTTCTGGCCGGGCAGGATGGTCACGGTGGTGGTGTAGGGCGCGAAGTCGGTTCCGCGCGTGGCGTCGCCGCCAAAGGTCAGTTCAAGGGTGATGGGCCCGTTGGCGGGGTCCAGCGGGTTGCCGTGGGCGTCCACCAGGCTGACGGTGATGGTGACGGGACCCTGGCCTTCGTGGGCGTTGCCGTGTTCATCAAGCCCGCCGGTCACTTCCACCTTCACCAGCGGCGCGTCGTCGTCCTTGATGGTGGTTTCGGCCATGCCGCCGTCGCTGCCGGAGACAGTGGCATTGGAACTGGTGCCGGTGATGATGGTGGTGAAGGCCTCGTCGCCTTCCACGCGATTGTCGTCAATGGCGGCGGGCAGGTCGCCCGTCACCTTGATGGCCCCCGGCAGGATAGGGGTGAAGGGGGTGCCGTTGCTGTCGCAGATGGTGGCAACGATATTGCCGTTCCCGTCGTCGGTGAGCTTCAGCGTGAAGTCGCCGCCCTCGAAGTACTTGATGCGGGCCAGCAGTTCCGCGCTCAGGGTCACGGTCACTTCGCCTTCGGAGTAGTCCGTGCCCTGGGTGGCGCTGTTGCCGTAGGTCTTCAGGGTGAAGGTGACGTCGCCGTTCAGCAGCGGCATGTAGTTGTCGGGCAGGTGCCCGGTGATGGTGTAGCTGGCCACGCCGCCGTTCTCGACGATGGAGTCCGACGCATCCAGCGACAGCACCAGCCGCCCGTTGAAGGGGCCGGAGCCGCCACCGTTGCCCACGTCCACGAAGCGGAAGGTGTCGTCGATCCGGGTTTCGCCGCCGGTGCTGCCCACGATGCGCACGTGGTAGTAGTCGGTGTTCGGCACCGTGAGATCAAGCGTGGCGGAGGTCTTGCCCTGTTCGATGACCACGGTGTGCGTCTCCGTGGTGCCGTCGCTCTTCACCAGTTCGAGGGTGACGGCAACGTCTTCGTTGACGGGTGTGCCTTCTTTCAGGCTCACGACGATTTCGGACGTGCCGCCGCCGGGTTGCGTGACGTCCAGTTCTGTGATGGACACCACCGGGCCGCGCATGTCGTCGGCGATGGCATCGCCGGTGCTGGCGGGGGCGGTCGTGTCGTACACCACCTCGCTGCCCTGCATGTCCACGATGGTCCACGACACGGCATCGGTTCCGGAATCCACGCCGCCGTCAACACTTGCGGTGTCGTGGTCGTGCAGGATGTCCACGGTGAACCGGGCCGAGGCTTCGCCCGCCTTGACGATGACGTAGTAGTTGGCACCGTCCGGCTTTTCGGCGTAGCCGGGCAGGCCGGTGGCCGTGGCGGCGTCATGCACGCCCTCGCCGAGCCTGAAGTCCTTGCCGAGGCTGGCGTCGTCCAGCTTCAGCCACACCACGACGTCCTCCGCCGCCACATCGGTGAGGATGATGGTGTAGCCCACGGTGTTCACCGAACCGTCCCCGGAGGTGTTGTTGCCGTCCGTGTCGAACCCGGCGGATTCTCCGGGGGCCACGGGCTCGCGCACCACGGTTTCCGGGCCGAAGTACTGCAACTCCGGGCCGTCCAGCTTCGGCTCGTGGCCGGGTGCCGTATCGTCCGTGATGGTGACGGTGGCGGAACCGTCGCCAAACACGCCCGCCTCATGACCGGAAACGCCGGTGATCTTGACCTCGAACCCCTCCGCGCCTTCGCTCAGCCGGTCATCGGCAAGCTGCACGGGAATGATGGCCTTGTAGTAGCTGACGGTGTTGCCGCTGCCGTCCGTGGTCGTCACCAACGTCCACGCCCCGGCGGGAATGGTGCAGGAGCCGCTTTCGAAGTAGTCGGCGTCGGCCTTGGCGCTGCCGTCCGAGAAGTCCAGCCTGACGGTCACGTCCTGCACCGGCGCGTCACCGGTGTAGTAGTCCCCGTTGCCCGAATTGACGTACAGGCGCACTTCCACGCCCGCGTCCCTGCTGCTTTCCTGCACCGAGCCGTCCACCAGCCCCAGCAGAAAGCCGTCGCTGTTCTGGCCGTTGCCTTCGTCGTGGATGGTGGTGTCTACCTTGTTCCTGGTGATGGCCACGTCGAACGAGCCGGGCGTGTCGTCGCCCAGCGTCAGGTTGCCCACCACGACGCCGTACCTTTCGCCGTCGTCGCCCACCATGTCGTCCACGGCCTGGATGGCAAGGGGCAGATCCTTCAGCGGCGCGCCGTCGCGCACGGTGAAGGTGAGCTTGAGGGCGGAATCCATCTCCACGGTGACATGGGCGTTACCGGCGCTGTCCGTGCCGTAGTACGCCTTGAGCGCCTCGTTCAGGGCGCTTTCGAGATCGGTCGTGGACGTGGCCGTCCAAGAGGTGATGTTGCCTGCCCCGTCCACCGTGGGCACCATCCAGACGATGTCGCCGGTCTGGCTGATGTTGCCGCTGGCCCCGCCGTTGTCCGCAAGGTCGTTGTCGTAATGGACGGAGGACGGGGTGCCGGCGGGCAGTTCGGAAACGCCTTTCAGCGTCACGTCGAAGCTGAAGGTGCCGCTGGCCTTGTCCGCCGCCGCGTCGCCGTGCCCGGCGTAATCCATGGCAATGGTGTAGTGCGCGACGTTGGACATGCCGGAACTGTTGCCCGGGTCTTCGTGCACCGAGGTGTCGCCGGTTATGGAAAGCTCCAGCCTGGGAGCGGGCGTGACGTTGATGGTCAGCGTCGATGATGCGGTATCGCCGTCGCTGTCCGCGCTGGTGGTGTAATTGACCTTGATCTGGAACTTGTCGTCGATGTCCTGCCCTTCGGCACGGGTGAAGCGGTACGAGCCATCCGCGCCGAGCGTTAGCGTGCCCGCGAATTCCTTGGTGGTGGCGTCGTAGATGTAGTAGGTGCCGGGGGCGATGGTGCCGGAACCGGCGGGGCCGGTCGGCGAGCCGTCCGCATCCATGCCCGTGTACACCTTGTAGGTGTGCGCGGGGGTGGAACCGTCCGAGTCGGTGACGCGGACGTTGTTCCAGCGCGCGACCGAGGGGCCGCCATGGGCCCAACCGTCCACGCCGGGCGTGTCGTTGCCCAGCACATTGCCGCTGGCGGCCGCGTCCGTGGCTTCGTTGAAGGTGGCCGTGTCCGCCGTGGCCTTGGGCCCGTCGTCGTGCACGTTCACCAGCACCGTGGCGTCGACGGAATCGCCCTCGTCGTCGGTGACGGTGAAGGTGAAGGGCAGATCCTTGATGTCGTCGCCATTGTTCGCCACATCGTGGTGCAAGGGCATGTACTGGACAAAGGTGACGGTGGCGGTGTTCGCCCCGTTGGAAAGGATGCCGTCGTTGTCGGCAAGGATGACCACGCAGGCCGTCTTGCCGCCGCTCGTGCCCACCAGCACGTCGTGGCCGTCCACGGCCTGCACGCTCCACGTGATGGCGGAGCCGTCGGCGGTTTTCAACCCGGCAAGGTCTGTTGCGATCTGGTCAAGGTTCCACGCCAGCGAAAGCTGGCTGTCCGAGGCCGGGTTCGGGTCGCCCGCGCCGTCCGTGCCGAGGTTGTACCTCACCTGGCCGTCGGAGGCGGAAAGGGGCGCGTCCGCAAGGCCAAGAGCGCTAAGGATTCCTTGCGCGGTGGGGGACAGGGCCGACAGGGCCTTGTCGTCGTGCTGTTGTTTTGCCGATTCATCCACGGTCAGCACGAGGGCGTTGCCGCCGGTCACGGTGACGGTGGGGATGTCTTCCGCGCGGGAAACGACAATGGTGGCGGTGTCGGACGTGGCGGTGTCGTTGTCCGTCCGCTCGCCGGGCACGGCGGTTTCCTGCGCGATGGCGGTTACGGTCAGTTCCGCCGCGCCGTGGGGGTTGGGGGTGCCGTCGTTCAGCCGGGCGTCGGACCAGTCGTGCGGGTTGAACGTCAGCGACGCCGAAACCGCGCCATCGTTGTTCGCCGCCGCTTCGGTCACCTCGAAGCGCAGGGTGGACAGGCCGTCTTCGGTGACGGTGGAAACCAGCGTCCAGCCTGCGGGCAGGCTGCCCATGTCCAGCGTCCAGTCGCCGGGCACGCCGTCGATTTCGACGTAGTGGCGTTCCGAGCCGTCAAGGTCGTGGAAGGTGGCGGAGACGGGAATGGTGACCGTCGTTTCCTCGCTGCCCGCAAGCGCGAGGCCATCCGGATCGGTGATGCCCGGCCTGTCGGCCACGGCGTCGATGACGATGGTGAAGCTGCCGCCGATGGTGGCGGACAGCCCGGAATCGGGATCGGTGATGGTTGCGGTGACCGTGATGCCCATGTCCGCCGAGCTGTCCTGCGGCGGGCGCAGGTAGATGCCCGAGGCGAGTTGCGCGGCGGTCAGGGTGATGGCCTGGCCGGAACCGGTGACCACGATGTCGCCCGCATCGTCGAAGTCCGCATTGCCTATGCTGATGCGCGTGCCGGGGGTGAACCCGGTGAGGGTGATCTGGTCGAGTACTTCGTTATCCGCGGGGGTGAAGACAAGGACGAATTGCAGCGGCAGTTCCGTGCCGTCGCCAGCGTGGGCATCCACGGAACCGTCGTTGGCTCCGGGCAAGTGCTGGCCGGGCTGGTTGTCCTCGTACCCGTGCAGGGTGCCGACCAGGGTGCCGTCAGGCCCCACCAGTTGCAGGGAAGAGCCAAGGGAGCCCGATGCAGGATCCAGCGGGCCTTCGGCTTCCAGGGTGGGTTCCACGGCGCTGTTCCAGAAGAACGGCGTCAGCGGATCCAGCCGGTCAATACTCGCGATGAGGCTGCCAGGGTCGTCGCTGTAGTCGCCAACGCCCCCACCGGCCGCGCCCGCGCCCGCGCCGGGGCCCGCGGCGGGCAGCAGGTCGGGCTCCAGCGCGGCCAGAAAATCGTAGCCGGAAACGGTGCCGCCTTCGGGAAGGCTGAATTCCGGCAGCAGGTCGGCGTTGTTGCCTTCGAAAAACCCGGAAAGCACGATGCGGCCACCGTCGGGAAAGCTGAACACCAGGTCGTCGCCGTTGCGGTCCAGGGCAGCGGCGTCGGTGGGAAAGCCCAGGGCGAAGCGGGAATCGGCGTTGGCGTCGTAGTGGAGCTCCTGCCCGGCGGCGGGCAGGAGCAACGTGACGGGGTCGGTGGCGGGGGCGGCGCCGCGCCCGGCGGCACCCTGCGGGGAACGGGTCATCGCTACCTCATGAAGTTGCGCGCCATGCGGCGCGGGTTGTGCTGGCAGGCCCGGTGCGCAATCGCGTGGTCGCCCAGTCGGGCAGTCGCCGAGTTGTGCAGTCGCCGAGTTGTGCAGTCGCGCACCGGCTCCGGGTGGGGTACAGCGCCTTTTCGCACCGGTTGCGTGCGATGCAGCGCTGGACGATATCGAACTTCTGAAAAACAGTGTTTGAGTGTATACATACTGCAATGCATCTGCGCAAGCGAATGCACGTCTGTTTGCGGAAAAATGGGGGGAGATGCGGTGGCGAATGAAAAAAAATGTAAGGAAATATGCAGAAATTCCAGATTTGACAGGAAGTGTGATGTGTCGCGTTGTAATGGCGCACAATCGACGATGGGGAACGGGTGAAGTTTGCGTTGCGTCGTGGTAGGGGTATCCCTACGTTGTGATGCTTGAGGGATGCGGAATATTGTTGTCCGAGAACAGGATTTCAATGCGGCTCGTGCGGTGTGTCGATCACCTTCAGGCCTCTCGTGCGGGGGGATTCCCTACCTTTTCCGCGCGCCATGGTCGCGTCCGGTGCCGTTGCGGTCTGCATTGCCGCGTAGTGACCGGCAAGATTGGCATAATCCGGTTGCACGGCTGGGTGCCCGCGCGTATAGGATGGAATGTCCGGAAAGGGGGGGCGGTTGCCGTACCCTCGCCGCGCTGTTGGTCATCCACCTCACGAGGGGTTCCGCCGTGTCAGACAAGCCTTCCTCCCCGCCCTCCGTCCGCCCCGAATCCACGCAACCCGGCAAGGATCCGGACAAGGCGACAACCGGGCGAGACCCTTCTTCCGCCGCCGGGCTTTCGCCTTCCGGGACTTCTGGTGTGACCGCTGCCACGCGACCAGAGGCCAGAACGGGCGAGCGGCCCTTTCCCGCAGGTGCGGGCGGCTCCGGCACTCCCGCCGCGCCCGGCGGGCCCAAGGCCGTGGGTGCCCAGGACTCCCACGGTTTGCTGGACAAGGGGGCGCAGCGCCCGGCAAGCCCGGATGCGGCAAAGCCCGCCGAGCGTCCCCTGTCGCGTTTTTCGGAGCGAAGTTCCGACAAGGCCCCAGACAAGGCCCCAGACAAGGCGCCAGACCGGACTGCGGGCAAACCGGCGGACGCTTCGGCGGGCAGGCCTGCCCAGCGAACTCCGGAACGGACCCAGGAAAGAACGGGTGACAGGCCCGCAAGGCCTTCGTACGGCTTTGCCGGACGCCCCGGCCCGGGCAGCGACGGCGAGATCGGCAAGGCGGCGGGCAACGACGGCGCCAAGCCCGTGGGCGCGGTTTCTTCCGTCGGCCCGACTGCCCCGGCCAGTGCCGCCGCCAGCCCTGCCAGTCCTGCCAGCCCTGCCAGTCCCGCCAGTCCCACCAACCCGGCCAGTCCGCCCAGTCCGGTCCGTTCGACGGGGGCTGCCCCCGTTTCCGGTCCGATTGGTGCATCCGTTACCTTTGCCCCGTCCGCTCCGTCTGGGCCATCCGCCCCGTCTGGCCCGCATGGTTCTCCTGCGGCCAAGGCGACAGGGCCCGGACCTGCAACCCCGGCACCACGTCCGGCCATGCCGCCGGACCCCGACCGCGCCGCCGCCTTTGCGCCGGAAGGTGTCATTCCCGCCGTGGGCACGCCGCGCCCCGTGCCGCCCCCTCCGCCTTCCGCCATCCCGCGCGATGCCGCGGAGGCAACGGCCGCCGCGCTGGAAGGCCCGCAGCTTGACGCCGCGCTGGAACCCCCGGTGCCGCAGGCGGGCATCCCCGACATGCGCGGGCTGGACCCGGCGGACGTGGACTACACCCCGCCGCTCATCGAATGCATGGCCTTCCTGTTCCGCCTGCACGGCAAGCCCGTGTCCACGCGGTTTCTCATCGCCGGTCTGCCCATGTCCGACGGGCCGGTGCAGCCTTCGGCCTGCATCCGCGCCGCGCGCACGGCGGGCATGGCCTCCAGCGTGGTGTACCGCCCCACGCTGGACCGCATCTCGTCCCTGACCCTGCCGTGCATCCTGCTGCTGCGGCAGGAAAAGGCCTGCGTGCTGCTGGGCCTGAACGGCGACAAGGCCGAGGTGCTGTTTCCCGAAACGGGCATGGAGCCGCGCACAGTGCCCGTGGACGAGCTGACCAAGGAATACACCGGCTATGCCATGTTCGCCCGGCTGGAAGGCAAGCTGGACCGCCGGGCCAGCGAGATAAAGCTGCTGAAGGCCAAGCGCTGGTTCTGGGATACGCTGCTGCACTTCCTGCCCATCTACAAGCACGTGCTGTTCGCCAGTGTGGTGGTGAACCTGCTGACCATCGTCAGCCCGCTGTTCTTCATGAACGTGTACGACCGCGTGGTGCCCAACAGCGCCACGGAAACGCTGTGGGTGCTGGCCATCGGCATCGGCATCGCCTACGTGTTCGACTTTCTGCTGCGCAACCTGCGCAGCTACTTCGTGGACGTGGCGGGCCGCAACGCCGACATCGTGCTGGCCAGCCGCCTGATGAACCAGTTGATGACCCTGCGCCTGGACGCCAAGCCCGACTCCACGGGGTCGCTGGCCAACAACCTGCGCGAGTTCGAGTCGCTGCGCGAGTTCTTCGGCTCCACCACGCTGCTGGCGCTGGTGGACCTGCCCTTCCTGGTGCTGTTCGTGCTCATCGTGTGCTTCATCGGCGGGCCCATCGGCGTGGTGCCCATGCTGGCGGTGCCCATCGTGGTGGGCATAGGCATGCTGCTCCAGTTGCCGTTCCAGCGGGTGGCCGAGGCGGGCTTCAAGGAAGGCATGCAGAAGAACGCCCTGCTGGTGGAGATCATCAACGGGCTGGAAACCGTGAAGTCGTCGCTGGCCGAAGGCCGCATGCAGCACGCCTGGGAAAAGGTGGTGGGCATGAGCGCCTCGTCCAACGCCCACTCCAAGGGGCTGGCCAACATCTCGGTAACCATGTCCATCCTGTTCACCCAGCTGGTCAGCGTGACGGTGATCATCTGGGGCGTGTACCGCATTTCCGACGGCCTGCTGACCATGGGCGGGCTGATCGCCTGCAACATGCTGGCCTCGCGCGCCATGGCCCCGCTGAGCCAGGTGGCGGCCATGCTGGCGCGGTTGCAGCAGTCGCGCATGGCCCTGAAGTCGCTGGACATGCTCATGAACCTGCCCACCGAGCGGCCCGATGACCGCCCGTACGTCGATTTCGGCCCGCTGGAACACTCCATGGTTTTCGAAAGCGTGTCCTTCGCCTACCCCGGCTCGGAACGGCTGGCGCTGGAAAACGTCAACGCCACCATCCGTCCCGGCGAGCGGGTGGGCATCATCGGACGCATGGGGTCGGGCAAATCCACCCTGGGGCGTCTGGCCATCGGGCTGTACCAGCCGCGCGACGGCGCCGTGCGCTTCGGCGGGGTGGACATCCGCCAGATGGACATGGCCGACCTGCGCTCGCGCGTGGGGTACCTTGCCCAGGACAACTACCTGTTCTACGGATCGGTGCGCGACAACATCGCCATCGGCGTGCCCAACGCCGACGACAGGATGATCCTGCGCGCCGCCACCATCGCCGGGGTGGTCGATTTCGTGCGGGGGCACCCGGCGGGCTTCGGCATGCCGGTGGGCGAGCGGGGCATGGCCCTTTCGGGCGGGCAGCGCCAGGCCGTGGCCCTGGCCCGTTCGCTGCTGCACGACCCCGACGTGCTGATACTGGACGAACCGTCCAGCAACATGGACAATTCGTCGGAAATGGCGCTGAAGCGGCGCCTTGCGGAAATACTGGACAAGAAGACGCTGATCCTGGTCACCCACCGGGTGAGCATGCTGGACCTGGTGGACCGGCTGATAGTGCTCGACCATGGCCGGGTGGTGGCCGACGGCCCCAAGCAGGCCGTCCTTGCCGCGCTGCGCGGCGATCAGGTGCGCGCGTCGGGGCCCGCGCGCTTTTCGGGCGCGCCCGCCCCGGCACCCAGACCAGCGCGCCCACCGCAACAGGGCTGATGCCCGGCGCACCAGCGGAGCATGACCATGGAACACGACAAGACCACAACGGACGGGCCGGGGTCCGTGACCACTTCCGGCATTCCTTCCGGCGCACGGACCGGCGCGCCGCTTTCCGTGCCTTCGGGTACGCCCGGGGGCATGCCCGAAGGCGCGTTGCCCGGCACGGGCGCGCCCGCGGGAGCGACGCTTGGCCAGCGCCTGGCCGAGGCCGGTCGCACCAGCGCGCTGGGCAATGGCGGGGCGCACGGCGTGCGCCGTGATGACCTGGAGTTCATGAGCGAGGTGGACGCGGCCCTGCACCGCAAGGGGCATCCGCTGGCCTTCCTGCTGTCCGCCTCGCTGGGGGTGTTCCTGCTGGTGTTCATCGTCTGGGCGGCGTTTGCCTCGCTGGACGAGGTGACGCGCGGCCAGGCCCAGGTCATCCCTTCGCAGCGCATCCAGGAGATCCAGAACCTGGAAGGCGGCATCATCAGCGAAATATTCGTGCGCGAAGGGCAGATCGTGGAAAAGGGCACCGTGTTGGTGCGCCTGGACAACGAATCGGCGGCCAGCTTCTTCCGCGACGCGGTGTCCAAGTCGTACGAGCATATGGCCGCCATCGCCCGTCTGGAGGGGGAACTGGCGGGCAAGGATCCGGTGTACCCGCCCGAAGTGGTGCAGAAGGCCCCGCAGGTGGTGGCCGACCAGACATCCATCCACAACGCCCGCAAGCGCCAGTTGGAACTGGAACTGAGCGTGCTGGAAAGCCAGCTTTCGCAAAAGCGCCAGGAAGTGGACGAAATGGTGGGGAGGCAGGGCCAACTGGGCGCCAGCCTGCGCGTGGCGCAGGAACAGCGCGACATCGCCCGGCCCCTGGTGGAAAAGCAGATTTACTCCAAGGTGGACTACCTGAGCCTTGAGCAGCGCGTCATCCAGCTGCGCGGCGACATCAGTTCGCTGGCCGTGAACATCCCCAAGGCGCGCAGCGCCGTGCATGAAGTGGAGCAGCGGTTGTCGCACCGCAAGGCCGAGGTGCGCTCGCAGGCGGTGGAAGAAATCAACAAGCGCCGCGTGGAACTGAATTCGCTGCGCGAAACCCTGTCCGCCGGCGAAGACCGGGTGACCCGTACAGACCTGCGCGCCCCGGTGCGCGGCACGGTGAAGCGGATCATCATCAATACCCAGGGCGGGGTGGTCAAGCCGGGCGAATCCATCCTTGAACTGGTGCCGCTGGACGACACGCTGCTGGTGGAGGCGCGCATCCGCCCGGCGGACATCGCCTTCCTGCATCCGGGCCAGAAGGCCATCGTCAAGGTCACCGCCTACGACTTCTCCATCTACGGCGGCCTGGAGGCGGGGCTGGAGCAGATCAGCGCGGACACCATAGAGGACCGCAAGGGCGAGTTCTACTATCTGGTCAAGCTGCGCACCAAGAAGAACGCCATCACCTATCGCGGCGAAAACCTGCCCATCATGCCGGGCATGACCGCCACGGTGGACATTCTTACCGGCAAGAAGACGGTGCTTGACTATCTGCTGAAGCCCATCCTGAAGGCGCAGCAGAATGCCCTGCGGGAGCGTTGATGCGGAAAGGGGACAGGGGTGAGGGATTCGGCGCGGGAAGTGCGCCGCATCATCCCGGTCCGCCGGTTGCGGCGGGCGGGGCAGGGGGTCTTTTCGGGCGTTGCCTGCGGGCGCTGCCGGGACTTGCCCTGCTTGCCGTGTGTTCCCTGAGTCTGGCGGCGGGCGTCGGCCCTTGGGACGCCATGCGGCCCGTCGCGGCCATGGCGGGCGGTTCCGCCCCCAAGGCCGCACCGATGCAGGCGGAGGATGCGGGCAGCGCCGCACGCACCGGGACACCCGCCCCCGCGGAAGTGCGCGGCGCGGTTGCAGGTGCCGCCAGTGATGCAGTCGAACCGGCGCGGGACGCGGCGGGTGCGGACGCCGGCGTACAGGCGGCGCGTGCCGTTGCCGATACGGCTGCCATGCCCCGCGTGCCCGATGCCTCGGCCACACCCGGGGAGGCCCGGCCCGCCCCGAAGATGGACGGCGTCAGGGCCGCCGACGGAAAGGGAACGCCCCCCGTGGCTGCGGACACCGCCACGGGGGGCACGAAAAAGGCAGACGCGGAGACGGTGGGCCTGCCCGATGCGCCCCTTGTGGCCCAGGCGGAACAGGCCGGACAGTCAGGACAGGCCGGACAGTCAGGACAGGCAGGACAGGCGAAACCGGCAGGTCAGGCCGCGCAGCCAAGGCAGCCGGGCCAGTCTGGGCAGTCGGCAGAAGCCGAGCAGGCAGCCGAACCCCGGCAGGGCGCCTCGTCGGCCTCGCGCGGCATCCGGTTGTTCAACACCATAGAGTTTCGCGGGCCGCTGAAAAACCTGCCCAAGTGGGACAGGGTACTGAACGTGGACCGCAAGACGCCGGGGCTGATTCCGGAACGGGCGCTGGGCGGGCGCAATGCCCTGTGGGGCGATCTGCGGTCCGAATGGCGCAACCTGCCCACCATGGACAAGCTGCGCAACGTGAATTCCCTGTTCAACCAGTGGCCCTACCGGCTGGACAGTGAAGTGTGGGGCGTGGTGGACTACTGGGCGGCGCCCATCGAGTTCCTGCGCAAGTCGGGTGATTGTGAAGACTACGCCATAACAAAGTATTTCGCCCTGAAGCAGCTTGGCGTGCCTGTTTCGGACATGCGCATCGTCATCCTGCTGGACTCCATTCGCCGGTTGGCCCATGCCATACTGGTGGTATACACGGGGGGCGACGCCTACGTGCTGGACAACCTGTCCAACGTGGTGTTGTCGCACCAGCGTTACGGGCACTATGTGCCGCAGTATTCGATCAACGAAGAATTCCGCTGGGCGCACATCCCCATCAAGGGCGGCCCAGGCACCCGAAGAATGCAATAGGACGTTTTTGCATAAAAATGTCCTGGCGGCGCGGAAAGCGCCGTCCGCCCCGGAGGCGCAGGCGAAACCGCGTTTCGCCGCAAGGCGCCGGAGGGTGCGTCCTGAAAATCTGTCCAGACCGCGGAGGACCCATGGCAGAGAACAGCGCATCGACAGGCACGCCGGACCGCGACAGACCCGCCGGTCGTTCGAGGCTTCTGTGGTTCGGCATCGTGGTGCTTGGGGTTACCGTGGCTGCCGCCACGGTGGGTGCCTACTGGAACATCTCCGACGCACGGCACAAGCTGGAGACGGACATCGCCCAGCGTCAGGCCGTGCTTACGCTGGCTCGCGTGGAGTCCGTGAACCTGTGGCTGGAATCCATGACCGAGCAGGGCGCGCGGCTGATCAATGCCGACCTGTTCCGGCTGTTCGCCTCGGAAGTGAACCAGCTGGAAGGCGACGTGGGCCTGCTGCTGAATAAACCAGGACAGGGGCCAGGACAGGGGCCAGGACAGGGGCCAGGACAGGGGCCAGGACAGGGGCCAGGACAGGGGCCGGGGCAGGGGGCTGACCAGGGCGCGGGCAGCGCCCGGCCCGGCAAGAACGGCGGCAAGCCGGGCGCCGATGCCGGAGACGACGACATCTCGCAGTTGGCCGCGCAACTGCCGCTGATGCGCAACCTGCTGCGCGAGTTCGTGACCTATTCCGACTTCGTGTCCGGGCGCATCGTGAATACCCGCGCCCAGACCTACATTTCCACGGACGCCACCCCCGTGCCGCTGGGCGAAGACCAGCAGGGCGCCATCCGCGCCGTGCTGGAAACGGGCAGGATGCGCTTCTCGCATGCCCGTTCCACCCAGACCGGGCTGGTGCTGGACCTGTTCATGCCCATCCTGCCGCCCCAGTTCGAGGCGGCCACCGGCGCGCGGCCCGTGGCGGTGCTGATGCTGTCCAAGATCATCTCCGGCAAGGTGGGCGAGTTTCTGGCCGCCTCGCCGCTGGTGGAGAAGGGGCAGGTGTCGCGCCTGGTGCAGCGCACCCCGCGCGGCTTCGAGGAAATCGCCCCCTCGGCCCAGGAAGGGTTGAAGAACGTGCCCCCGCCCGCCTTCGCCGAAACCGGCGACCTGCCGTTCATGCGGCGCGCCTCGGTGGATGGCGGCACGCAGGTGTACTCCACCGGGCGCAAGGTGCCTAACCTCGAATGGTGGACCGTGGAGGAAATTCCCGCCGATCTCGCCCTGGCCCGCCTGGCCGAGCGCGAGCGCACCGTGGTGGGGCTGGCCGTGCTGTGCACCCTGCTGCTGGTGGTCATGCTGGCCTCGCTGTGGTGGTGGCTGGTGGGCCGCGAGCAGCGCGAAATAGCCCGCGACTTCAAGGCCCTGTTCGAGGTCATCGACGATCAGAAGCAGCTTCTGGACGGCATCAACTCGGCCATGACGCACCCGGTTTCGCTCACCGACGACCAGAGCGTGTTCCAGTACGTCAACCGCGCCTTTGCCCGCGCCGTGGGCCGCAGCCCCGAAGAGTTGCTGGGTATGGACATGCAGGCGGTGTTCGGCTTCGACACCGCGCGGCGCATCACCGCCCCCGACGCCCAGGTGCTGATGGGCGGCGACCCGGCCACAGTGAACGAGGTGGTGTACCTGCAATCGCGCAAGCGGCACTTCCAGATCGTCAAGGCCCCGCTGTTCGGCCCCGACGGCAGGCAGGTGCGCGGTGTGGTTTCGGTGTTCCACGACATCACCGACCTGGTCGAGGCGCAGGAACGCAACCGCCGGGTGGTGCAGCAGACCATCGATGCGCTGGTGCGGGCCATCGAGCAGACCGACCCGTATTTGGCGGGCCATTCGCGGCTGATGGGCATTGCGGCCAGCCTGACCGCGCGGGCCATGGGCCTTGGCGAGCGAGACGTGGCCACTGTCGAGGCGGCGGCCAACCTTTCGCAGGTGGGCAAGATGTTCGTGCCGCGCGACATCCTGAACAAGCCCGGCAAGCTCACCACGCAGGAAAAGCAGGAGATGGAACGCCACGTGGAATACGCGCGCGACGTGCTGTCCTCCATCGAGTTCGACCTGCCGGTGCTGCCCGCCATCATCCAGATGAACGAACGGCAGGACGGCAAGGGTTACCCCGAGGGCCTTTCCGGCGAGCAGATATCCGCCCACGCACGCATCCTGGCCGTGACCAACGCCTTCTGCGCCATGCTGCGCCCGCGTTCGTACCGCCCGGCACTGCCGCTGGAGAAGGTGCTGGATGCGCTGGAAAGCCAGACCGACAGCTACGACGTAAGCGTGGTGCATGCCCTGCGCGACGTGCTGGACACCCCGGCGGGCGAGCGGCTGCTGGGCCAGATCGGCGGGGCGGCCACCGGTGGGGGCAACGGCGAAGCCTAGCCGGACAATCGCCGTCCGCGCAGCGGATGGAAACGGTAAAAAAGAGGGGGGCGCCGCATGGCGCCCCCTAGGTTGTTGACAAAGCCTGCTTTTGGACGCCTCCGGCGGCCAAGGGGCTACCGCCCCTTGGAACCCCATGCTTTGTGACCTCGTAATATCCAGGAAATACAAATGAAAGTTTTTGGGGGAGGGGGTGCGGGGGAGGAGACCCTTTTTCAAAAGGGTCCCTCCCCCGCAAGAATTTAGGTTTGTCATCAACCTGGGGGGCGCCATGCGGCGCCCCCTTCGTGTCGTTTGGCAGGTGGCCCTGCGTCAGGCGCGCATCTCGGCGGTCAGGCGGCGCAGGTCGCCCGCCAGTCCGGCCAGGTCGTGCACCGCCGTGGCCGAGCGGGACATGATCTGCGCGGTGTCCTGCGCGATCATGTTCACCTCTTCGGTGGACCGGCTGATCTGCTCGCTGGCGGCGGACTGCTGCTCGCTGGCCGTGGCGATGGAGCGTACCTGGTCGGCGGTCTGGTCCACCATGGTCACTATTTCCTTCAACGCGCCGCCGGACTTTTCGGTGAGTTCGGTGGAGTGCACCACCGCGTCCACGGCTGCCGCCGTGGCCTGCACGTTGTCGCGTGCGCCGGACTGGATGGAGGCGATGGCCTGCCCCACCTCGCGGGTGGCGCCCATGGTCTTTTCGGCCAGCTTGCGCACCTCGTCGGCCACCACGGCGAATCCGCGCCCGGCGTCACCGGCGCGGGCCGCCTCGATGGCCGCGTTCAGCGCCAGCAGGTTGGTCTGGTCGGCGATGTCCTCAATGACCTGCATTACCCGGCCAATGTCCTCGGCCTGGCGGCCCAGCCCTTCCATGTTGGTGCGCAGGTCCATGGCCAGGGCGCGCACGCCGGTGATGGCCTGTACCACGTCGGCCACCAGGTGTTCGCCCTCGTCGGCCTTGGCCCGCGCGCCCTCGGCGTTGGCCGCCGCCTGCGAGGCGTTGTGGGCCACCTCCAGCATGCTGGCGTTCATCTGTTCCATGGCCGTGGCCGTCTCGGAGGCGCGGGCGCGCTGCCTGTCGGCGCCGCCGTTGGCGTCCTGCACCTGATTGGCCAGTTCGTCCGCCGCGGTGGCCACCTGACGGGCGATGGCGTCGGCCTGTTCGGCCACGCGGGTGATGGCGGCGTGCTGGGCCTCTGTGCGGGCCTGCTGGGCGCGCAGGTCGGTGACGTCGGCATAGATGGTGAAGGCCCCGATGAGGGTGCCGTCAAGGTCGTACAGCGGGGCCACGTCCACCTGGGCGTGCACGGTCTTGCCGGTCTCCGTGGTCAGGTCCACGCTCAGGTTGCACTCGGCGCTGCCGCTCTTCAGGCAGCGGCGGGTGGCCATGTCGTCCACTTCGCGGCCATACACGAAGCGGTCCAGCTGCCTGCCCTCCCAGTCCTTCGGGGTGCCGGGGCGCTCGAGCAGGCGCACCAGCGCGTCGTTGGTGAACAGCACCTTCTCGTCGGGCGAGCTGATGGCAAAGGGCATGGTCATGCCGTTCAGCACGCCCTGGGTGAAGCCGAGCTTGTTCTTCATCTCGGCCACCATGGCGTTGACGGCGCCAATGGTGTCGCCCACGGCGTCGCGCGCCCCGTAGCGCATGGTGGCGGAAAAATCGCCCGCTGCCACGGTGCGGGCATAGGCGGCCAACTGCCCCATGGGCTTCATCAGTTCGCGCACCAGCAGCCACACGAACAGCACCGCCAGCGCCAGTGCGGCCACGCCGCCGCCCGCCGTCCAGCGCAGCATGTCGGTGTCCGCGCCCTGCAACATCTCGTCGCGGGTCATGGCCACGGCCAGGTACATGTCCCACGGCTCGAAATAGCGCACGTAGCCCACCTTGTGGCCCTGATACTCCCATTCTAGGAATCCGCTGCGGGTTTCCAGCATCTGCTTGCCGTAGACGTCCTGCTGGATGTTGGTGCCGGTGCGGGTGGGGTGCAGCACGCGGGTGCCGTCGGGCGCGAAGATGAAGGTGTAGCCGCGCCCTCCCACCTGGGCCTGGCCGAACATGGTGCGGAAGGCTTCGGTAAGCAGCGGCTCGCCCACGAACAGCGCGCCGACGACCTTGCCGTAGGCGTCCTTTATCGGGCGGTAATGGGTGCGGAAGGCCTTGCCCATGACCATGGCCCGGCCCGTGTAGTCGTTGCCCGCGGCAATGGCCTTGTATACGGGGCTGGAGTCGGGGATGTAGGTGTGGATGGCGCGCTTGCCCTGGGCGTCGGTGATGGTGGTGGCCACGCGCAGCAGCTTGCCGGGCAGCAGCACGAACAGGGTGGCGTCGGAACCCACCGTGTGCTTGTGTCGTTCCACCAGCGCGTTGGGCGAGAAGGGCTGGGGCATGCCGTCGCTGCTCAGTTCGAAATCCGGCACGGATACGGTGGATGTGGCCCCGGTGGTCTGGTCCGTCACCTGATGCGTGTCGGCGCCGGACGCGCCGAGGTTCAGTTCGCCCTGGCCCAGCAGCCCGCTGACCAGCGCTTCCAGGCTGTTGTGCAGCGCTTCGCCGCCAATGCGATCCTGCATGGCCGCCACGTCGCACATGGCGTCCATGAACCCGGCAAGGTTGTCGCGCCCCATCCTGTTCAACGTACCCTGGGTGCGCCAGGCCACCAGGCCGGACAGGAACACAATGGTGCACAGCACCACGCCGATGACCCCGGAGTACATCTTGGTGGTGATCCTGAGTGTGTCTAGCCGCATTGTCGTAGCCTCCCGTTAACGGTCCCCCACAGGTACGTAAGCCCCCACTCCTTCGACGGGGGGTTGCCCTTTTTTTCACAATAGGTCAATCGATTTTTGCATACACAAGTGTCAAGATTTGTTTGTAATATGCTGAATTGAAACAGTAATGGTATTGTATGGCAATGTCGGGAGATGTGCAGGGCGCCCGCCCGTGGTGCTGGACCAATGCACAGCGGCCCGGTGGAATGCCGGGCCGCTGCGTGGCGTCGTGCCGAAACGGAGGGGTGCATGGCGTCGCGGTGATGGGGCGACGTGGCGGGGGAGCTAGCTTGCGTTTCCGGTGTCGTCCGGGGGAGTGTTTTCCGTGGCGGGGGCAGCGTGGGCCAGGGCGGCCATGCGTTTCACCTGGCGGCATACGCCCATGACCAGGTCGAATTCGTGGCGGCGCAGTCGGGTACGCCCCAGGAAACGGCGCACCGGCATCATGAAGTAGTCCGGGTTGTCGGCGCGCAGGTAGTCGATGGCCAGCAGGGTGTCGCGCAGGGTGTCGTGCAGGAGTTCCAGCTCCGCGTGGTTGGCCAGGCGCGAATCCGGTGCCGGGCCGGGGCGGAAGGGATGCGCCGCCGTGCCCTTCAGGCATTCGTACAGCACCACCAGCACGGCCTGGGCCAGATTAAGCGACGAGGCTTCCGGCGCGGTGGGGATGGTCAGCAGACGGTGGCAGTGCTCGATCTCGTCATTGGTCAGCCCCCGGTCCTCCGGGCCGAACACCACGGCCACCCGATCGCCTCCGGCCAGCACCGGGCAGGCCTCTGCCGCCGCGCGCTCGGGCGAAAGCAGTTCGCGCCGCCAGCCGCCGGTACGCGCCGTGGTGCCGAACACCACAGCGCAGTCGGCCACTGCCTCGGCCAGCGTGGCCACCACGCGCACCCCGGACAGGATGTCCTGCCCTTTGGGCGTGGCCAGCGGCGCCGCCTTGGCCGGGTCGCCGTTCGCCTCGCTCCAGCGTTCCGGGTCCACCAGCACGATGTCGCGCGCGCCCATGTTGGCGCACGCCCGGGCCACCATGCCCACGTTTTCCGGAAACCGGGTCTTTACCAGTACCACCGTCAGGTTGTGCAGCATTGTCGTTTGGGGAAGAAATGTTAGGAGAAAGAGGGGAGGGAACCGGGGGAAGGGAGGGAATTTTTCGCTCTGCGGTCGCCATCCGTAATGTTCGCGCTGCGCGCTCACAAACGGCTGCCGCAAAAGTTCCCTCCCTTCCCCCGGACCCCCATCCCCCCCTCAAAACTTTTTAGTTGTTTTGAGGGGACATCTACGCGGGCCAGACCTGCCCCGCGCCCATGACCGCCACCACGGCCCCTGCGGCGAACTTGAGCGACAGGCCCAGAAACTTGCCGACGAACGCGCCCCACGCGGCCTGCCGGGCCGCGTCGCGCGGGCGGCCATGGCTCAGTTCCGCAAGGTAGCAGCCGAACCATGCCCCGGCCAGAGCGCCGGGCAGCGCCCCCAGCCCGAACAGGAAGGGCGCGCCAAGAATGGCCCCGGCGATGGCCCCCAGAATGCCGCCCAGGTTGCCCCGCCCGGTGGAGCCGTACCGCTTGCCGCCCAGCATCTGCACGCCGAATTCCAGCACTTCGCCCACGGCGGCGGCACCGATGACCGTGGCAAAGAACCACGTGTCCATGCCCGGCGCGGCGGGGGCCAGCAGCTTCCACAGCGCCAGCACGCCCACGGCCAGCCAGTTGCCCGGCAGCCCGAACACGTTGAGCCCGATCATGCCGAACAGCACGATGATGCACAGGGTGGCGAGAATGTAGTCCATGGTGATTTGGTTGTTAAGGTATGGGATCGGGGCCACCGGCAGGCCATGCTGCCTTGATGGTCTCAATTGAAACGTTTTGAAGGAGGGGTGGGGGTGCGGGGGAGGAGAGGAAACTTTTGGAAAAGTTTCCTCTCCTCCCCCGTGTGGATTTCAACAGGATTCCGGATTCTACAAGGCGGGGCGTTCGCGCAGGTCCTGCACGCGCTGGGCCTTGCCTTCGCTTTTGGGCAGGCTGTTGTGCTGGACCAGGTCCACCTTGGGGGTGACCAGGATTTCGTCGTGGATGCGGCGGGTGATGCGTTCGCGCAGGCCGTGCAGCTTGCGCATGTCTTCCTCGAAGTATTCGTCGCGGATTTCCACCTTCACGCGCAGCACGTCGCGGAAGTCGTCGCGTTCCAGCACGATAAGGTAGTTCTGGCCCACTTCGGGGAAGCCCATGAGCACCTGTTCCACCTGCATGGGGTAGATGTTCACGCCCTTGACGATGAGCATGTCGTCGGCGCGGCCCAGGATTCGGTCGAGCCTGCGGTGCACGCGGCCACAGGGGCATTCGCCGGGCAGGAACCGGGTCAGGTCGCGGGTGCGGTAGCGCAGCACGGGCATGCCCTGACGGCACAGGGTGGTCATGACCAGTTCGCCCACCTCGCCGTCGGGCACGGCTTCGCCGGTGGCGGGGTCGATGATTTCGGCGATGTAGGCGTCTTCCCAGACGTGCAGGCCGTTCTGGTGCACGCACTCGAAGGCCACGCCGGGGCCGTTCATCTCGGACAGGCCGTAGGAGTTGTAGGCCTTCAGGCCCAGCATGTCCTCGATGCGGCGGCGGGCTTCCTCGGTGTGGGGCTCGGCGCCGATGAGGGCGATGCGCAGGGGCAGTTCGGCGGGGTCTTCGCCCTCGTCGCGCAGGGCGGCGCCCAGGTACAGCGCGTACGAAGGGATGATGTGCGCCACGGTGGTCCGGAAGTCGCGCACCAGCTTGACCTGGCGGCGGGTGTTGCCCGCCCCGGCGGGGATGGTCAGGCAGCCAAGGCGCTCTGCGCCGTAGTGGATGCCGAGGCCGCCGGTGAACAGGCCGTACCCGGCCATGTTCTGGAACACGTCCTCGCGGCGGATGCCCACCATGTGCATGCAGCGGGCCATCAGGTCCGCCCACGAATTGAGGTCGGACTGGGTGTGGTAGACCACGGTGGGGGTGCCGGTGGTGCCGCTGGAGACATGCATGCGCACCAGTTCCGACTTGGGCACGCAGATCAGCCCGTCGGGGTACTGGGCGCGCAGGTCGTCCTTGCTGGTGAGCGGGATGCGCCGCACGTCGTCCAGCGAACGGATGGAACCGGGGGTGACGCCCGCCTCCTTCAGCCGTTGGCTGTAGAAGGGCGACTTCATGGCCTGCTCCACGGTGTTGCGCAGGCGGACGATCTGGGCGGCGGTGATGGCCTCGCGGCTCCAGGTTTCGGCGATGTCGAAGAATTCCATGGCACCCCTCTTTATGGTTGCCCGCGTGGCGGGCCGTGTTGGCCGAAAAAAACGTGTGCCTGGCTGGCGTTGTGGTCAGCAGGTGGTGGAAGTGCCCACCTGTCGCGAACCGGGCAAGGCCGCCGCATGGGGGCTGAACCCAGCCACGCGGTCGGGCAGCCTGCCGCCGGGGCGGCCTGCCCTGTCGCACGGGCGGACAGGGCCTGCTAGGGCCAGTTAAGGCCTGTTAGGCCCTGTTAGGCCCTGTTAGGCCCTGACGCGCAGATCCAGCCCGTGCAACAACCCGTGGCAGCCCGCCAGCATCATGTCGCCATGCGGGGCGATGAACTGGCCGTGCCCGCGCAGCATCTCGCGGCGCGGCCCCAGCACGAAGGCGGGGCGAAAGCCTTCCGTCTCCGGCGGGATGTCCGGGGCAAAGGCGCTGCCGTGGCCCCCGGCGGCCCGCACCTGCTCGTCGGGCAGCCAGCACAGGCGGAATTCGTTCAGGTCGTGCAGCAGGCTTTCGGTGGTCAGCATGCCGGTGTGGTGCTCGTACACGCCCCACACCCGCTGGCGGAACACCAGAAAGGCGATGGTGTGGCTGTTGCCCGCGTTGACCACCAGCACCCCTTCGCGGGCGCTGCGGGCCTGCACTTCGGGCAGGGCCAGCGCGCCCAGCACGGCGGCCGCGCCGGTATCGGCCACGGGGCCGCCGCCGATGGCGCGCTGCAAGGTGGCCAGGCGGGTGAACTGGGCGGGCGGTACGTCGTAGATCAGGCTGGCCGGGTTGGCGCCTGCTTGGCCGTCACCGGACTGGCCGTCCGAGGAATTGTTGAGAAAATCGCGCCACAGTTCGAAGCGGCCCACGGTGTTGGACCCCTGCGGGTGATGCCCGTGGTCCTGCGCGGCGGCCACCACCAGATGCGGCTGCGGCAGGCCGCAGGTATCCAGCAGGGCGCGCCAGAAGCCGGGCTCGTAGTCGGCCAGACGCACCGGGGCATGCCCGGCGGGGCAGGATTCGGCGATGTCCACGCCAAGGGCGCGCACCCGGTCCGGGTTGTCGTGCAGGGCCAGGGCCGCCTGCGGGTGGGCGGCCATGCGCAGCCCGGCGGCCACGTGGGCCTTCACCGCGCCGAAGAACCCGCCGCCCATGTTCTCGCCGTGCAGCCAGATGTGGCGGCCCTCGGCGGTGAGTTCGGCGATGCGTCTGGCCACCCGCCGGGCGGGCGTGGGCAGCACGAAGCGCGGCCAGTTTTCCGGATTCAGGCCCGGCATGGTCAGCAACACGTCCTGCGTGCCGCTGCCGATGTCCAGGCACAGGATGCTGCCGGGCGCAGGGGCTGCGCCCGTGGCGGCTTGCGTGGATGCGGACGTGTTCCGGGCCTGCTGGGCGGGGTGAAAGTTGGGTATGTTCATGCTTGGGTGAGGTTCGTGTGGATTCGGGGTGGCTGCGGCAACGCAGGCCGTGCCGTGGCATGGCGACCCGTGCGGGTTGCCGGAAAGGGCCGCTGCGGCGGCGGATGAAGGCAGAGTGCGACAGTACATGCAAACCCGCAACCACCGCAAGCCGCCGAGGGCGCGGCGGAATGCGCGCGGCGGCGTGCCATGAGGGGAGGGCCGTTTGGCCGTTTTCCGCCGCGCGCGGAGAAGGCGGCGGAAACCCGCGCCGAGGGTTTGCCGCGCATCGGCATCGATGGTGCGGAAAAACGCCAGAAAGTGCTTGCCAATCCGGGGCATCCAGCGCTATACGGTCGTTCCCCGTGCCGAGGTGGTGGAATTGGTAGACACGCTATCTTGAGGGGGTAGTGGGAGAAATCCTGTAAGGGTTCGAGTCCCTTCCTCGGCACCATATTTCGAAGAGGCCGCAGCGGTAACGCTGCGGCCTCTTTCTTTGCGCCCTCCGCGCGGCAAGGGTGTGGGAAAATAGGAACAAGCAGGCATCGATGCTTTGTGGGATTAGCCATTTAAATCATGATGTTGAGTGCAAGGCGCTATAAGCCGTATCAGTAATAATTACTATTGCTAAAATAATGATTTTCGATATAGTCCCCCCAGCGATTGGGGTCATCAAATGATCCAGGGTGTTATCGAACCCTGCGACCTTGCGGCACAGGCCTGGAAGATGGCGACGCTCGTGAGGTTTCGCACAGACCGTGGGCATGCGGATGCCCGCGACAGGAGGCGATGATGCGAAAGGGAACAGCACGGATGTTGGCGGGTTGGGCCATTGCGGCGGCCATGGGGTTTGTCGCGCCCGCCCTGTGCGCAGTGCCCGGCGCGCACGCGGCAGCCGCCGAAAAGGGAGCGGAGGCCCGGCAGCCGGTGAAGGGCGTGCCGCAGATGGCCAAGTTCAAGCAGGTGTCCGAAGTGGTGCGCGACAAGTGCATGGCCTGTCACAGCCGCGACTACGATCTGCCGTTCTACGCCAGGGTGCCCGGCATCAAGCAGATGATCGAGAAGGATTTTCGCGACGGCCTGCGCGCCATGGACCTGAACGTGGAACTGGTTGACGCGGCCCCGGGCTCTGCCCAGGGGAATGGCCAAGGCTCTGGTACTGGCGCACCCGTGGGCGAGGCCACCATCGCCAAGATGGAATGGGTGGTGCTGAACGAGACCATGCCCCCCGCCAAGTTCACGGCGGTGCATTGGGGCAGCCGCCTGACCGCGGAAGACCGCAAGGCCATACTGGAGTGGGTGGCGGCCACGCGCGCGGCCCATTACGCCACCGACGCCGCGCCCAACCGCGCCAACGAGCCGTTGCAGCCCCTGCCCGCGTCGCTGCCCACCGATGTCCGCAAGGTGGCCCTGGGCGAACGGCTGTTCAACGACAAACGCCTGTCTGCGGACAACACCCTGGCCTGTTCCGGCTGCCACGCAGAGGACAAGGCGGGCACCGACAACCGCCGCTTCGCGGAAGGCATCCGCAAGCAGTTCGGCGACATCAACGCCCCCACCACCTTCAACGCCGTGTTCAACACCCGCCAGTTCTGGAATGGCCGCGCGGCCGACTTGCAGGAACAGGCGGGCGGCCCGCCGCTGAACCCCATCGAGATGGGTTCCAGGGACTGGCAGGAGATCATCGCCAAGCTGGCCGCCGACGCACCGCTGACGGCGGAGTACGCGGCCCTGTACCCCGGCGGCTGGAGCGCGGCGGGCATCACCGACGCCATCGCCGAGTACGAAAAGACCCTGATCACCCCCGACAGCCGTTTCGACAAGTGGCTGAAGGGTGACGACAAGGTCTTGACCCAGGCGGAACTGGACGGTTACCAGCGCTTCAAGGCGTACCGTTGCTCCAGCTGCCACGTGGGCAAGGCCGTGGGCGGCCAGTCGTTCGAATACATGGACCTGAAGGCCGACTACTTCAAGGACCGGGGCAACCCGCTGGGCTCCGACGCGGGCATGAAGGACTTCACCAAGAAGCCCGAGGACCTGCATCGCTTCAAGGTGCCCAACCTGCGCAACATCGAACTGACCGCGCCCTACATGCATGACGGCACCGTGACCACCCTGGACGACGCCGTGCGCATCATGGGCACCTACCTGTCCGGCATGCCCATTCCCGAAGGCGACCGCGCGCTCATCGTGTCCTTCCTGCGCACGCTGACCGGCGAATACAAGGGCAAGCCGCTGACCGGCGTTGCCGTGGCGAAGTAGCGGCTGGCGGCGCGGCCGCACGCGACGCGGTGGCCGCATTCGACCGGCAACGATACTGCGATACATGACGCCCAAGGGCGGAGCGGGATTTCCCGTTCCGCCCTGTTCGTTGGTGCGGGGCAGGGCAGACGAGGCAGTCAGGGCCGGAACAGGTCGCGCAGAATCCCGGCGAAAAAGGCGGCAGCGGCGGGCACCTGCCGCCGGGCGGGCAGGGCCAGCAGCACCGGGACGGACAGGGTGGTGTGCATTCCTGGGGCATCCGTTCGGGAAGATTCCACGAGGGCGGTGGCGTCCAGCGCGCGCAATTCGCCCCGGTCCACCTCGTCGCGCACGGCGCACAGCGGCACCACGGCCACGCCCAGCCCCGCCGCCACGCACCGCTTGACGATGACGATGCTGGAGCATTCCAGCACGGACCCGGGCTGCACGTGGGCGGCGGCCAGGGTCTGTTCGATGGCGGGGCGCAGGCTCCACACGTGTCGGGTGAGCACCAGCGGCTGGCCCGCAAGGTCTGCCGGGGTTACCCGGCCATGTCCGGCCAGCGGCGATCCGGGCGCGGCGATGCACGCCAGCGGTTCATGGCGCAGGGTTTCCATGTCCACGCCATCGGCGGCAAAGGGGCGCCCCAGCAGCAGTGCCAGGTCCACCTCGCCGTGGCGCAGGTCCGCCGCAAGGCCGTGGCGCGAGGCCGTGGCCACGTGCACCCGCGTTGCGGGAAAGCGCGCGCGGAAGCGGCGCAGCGCCTCCGGCAGGCAGAGCATGCCGAGGCTTTGCGACATGCGCACGGAAAGCTCGCCGGAATCGGCATCGTGGGTGACGGCGCGGCGGGCGTCGTCGGCCATTTCGGCAATGCGCCGTGCGCGGGGCAGCAGCCGCCGTCCGTGGTCGGTGAGCAGCACGCGGCGGCCCGTCCGCTCGAACAGCGGGGCGCCCAGATCCTCTTCCAGTGCGCGGATCTGCGCGGTGACGGTGGAGGGGGCGTAGTGCAACGACTCTGCCGCCTTGCGGAACGAAAGCCCGGCGGCCACGGCCAGAAAGGTCTTCAGGTGGCGGATGTCCATGTGATGCTCCGGGGGCTCCAGGCGTTGTTCCCGTGGCTGAGGCCGCGCGATGTGGCGCGGCAGTATTGTTCGAAATTCATGAATCAGGTCTTCATGACGATTCGTTTGTTGCGAAGCGTGCCATGCGGTACCTTGGCAGACAAGGAAATACCCGCATCGTGCAATGATTCGTGAAACGTGAATCGAGGAGCCCGCCATGAACGACCAACTGCGCGCGCTGACCGTACAGCGCAAGCGCGCCCATTCCCGGCTTGCGGCAACGGGCGCCCCCGTGTACGCCGCCTTTCTGGACATGGAGCGGGCCGCCTACGCGGACGGCGCGCTGCCGAAACGCCACAAGGAACTGATTGCCGTGGGAATTTCCGTGGTTCTGGATTGCCGTTCGTGCATGCAGTGGCACATCGAGCAGGCGGCTGCCGCAGGGGCCGGCCCCGCCGAGGTGCTGGAAGCGGTGGAGGTGGGCATCGAGATGGGCGGCGGACCGGCCACCGTGTCTGCCCGCTTTGCGCTGGAGGTCATGGACGAGGTTTTCGGGGCGCGGTGGCCGGACGACGTGAAGGCGGGCATCGCCGCGCGCCGGGGCGTCGCCAAGGCGAACGCATTCGATGCCGCGGTCATGGGCGCCGGGCAATCCGAAGCCGGTGGCGAGGGTGCGGCATGACCGACTTTTTCGCGCAGGCCGCATCCCTTGCGGGGGATCTGGCCGCCACGCTGCATGCCCCCTTTCCCGCGCTGGTCGATCTGCACGGCCTGAGCGACATGCGCGACATGCGTACTCTGGGCGCGGTAAGCGCGGCGGCGCTGGCCGCCGGGTTCACGCAGGGTTTCGCCGGGTTCGGCTCCACGGTCATTGCCCTGCCCCTGCTGGTGGCCGTGCTGGGCATGCGGGTGGCCGTGCCGCTGGGCTGCCTGATGGCGCTGACCATCAACGTGGCGCTGGTGGGCCGTCTGTTCGGGCACATGCGGCGCGGACCGCTGACCGTGTTGCTGCTCACCTCGCTGCCGGGCATGGCCGTGGGCGGCAGGCTGCTGTCCGTGGCACCGGAGGCGTGGCTGGAAGGATTGCTGGGGGCCATGGTGCTGGCGTTCACCGTGTTCGCGGCCCGCACCGCGCCCACTGGCAACGACGACGGCGCCGCCCCACCGTTGCATGCGGCGGGCACGCCATTGCGCCACGTGGTCACCGTGGCGGTGGGGCTGGTCAGCGGCGCTCTGGGTGCGGCGGTGGGCATCAACGGCCCGCCGGTGGTGGCCTGGGCCATGCGCCAGGGCTGGGGCCGCCACGCGCTGAAGGCCACCCTGGCCGGGTATTTCCTGCTGGCGGGGGTGGGCATCGTGGGGGCGCAGGGCCTGCACGGCGAACTCACCGGGCGGGTGCTGCTGCTGTTCTGCGCCGGGCTGCCCGCGCTGGCCGCCGGGTTGTACGGGGGGCACCTGTGCTTCGGGCGTCTGGACGAGGCCGCTTTCCGCAGGGTGCTGCTGGGGCTGTTCGCCGTATCCGGCGCGGGCCTGCTGTGGCGCGCGGCGGGGCTGGGGTAGCCGCCGTCCGGCGGGCAGCGGGCATCCGCCATGGGACACCCGACATAAGGCATCCGGCAGCGGGCAGTCCGGCAGCGGGCAGTCCGGGGCAGGCCCTTACGCCTCTTCGCATTCCTCGTTGTCTGGGTAGCGTTCCAGAAAACGTCGTTCGGCCTCGGAGTCGCCGATCAGGATCAGTTCATCGCAGGAGCGCAGCAGCAGGGCGGGGTCCGGGTTGACGGAAAGACCGCCCGGCCCGCGCAGGGCCACCACGCTGCACCCGGTCTCGTCGCGGATGCCGCTGTCCTTCAGGGTTCGCCCGGCAAGGCCCAACCCCACCGGGGCGCGGAAGATGTTCAGCCCTTCGCTGAGCATCAGCACCTTGCCGGGGTTCAGCAGGTTGATCACCGTGTTGGACACCAGCGATCCGTGCGACATGACCAGGTCCGCCCCGGCCTTGTGCAGGATGCCGATGTTGCGGTCGAGCGTGGCACGGGTGATGATCTGGATGTCGGGCCGCAGCCTGCGGCAGTAGATGGTCAAGTAGATGTTCAGGTCGTCGTCGTGGGTGGTGACCAGCACGGCGGGGGCCTCGCGGATGCCCGCGCGCTCCAGCACGTCGAGGTCTGCGGCGCTGCCGGTGATGGTGTGGGTGTCGTCGTGCACCAGCCGGGGGTTTTTCTCCACGATGCGGTAGTCGATGCCTGTTTCCGCAAACTGCCGCGCCGCGGCCAGCCCCACGCGCCCGCCGCCCAGGATGAGCACCGGCGCGTCGGATGCGGGGGCGGTGGATGTTCCGCCCGCGCGGCCATGACGGCCCGCTTCGCCAGTCTTGCCAGCCGGGCCAGCCGGGCCAGTCTCGCCAGTCGGGCCAGCCGGGCCCGCTCCGCCAACTCCGCCAGGCGTGCCGTTCACGCCGCGTCCCCCGATATAGCGGTCAAAGGCGTCCATCTGCTGGCGCGTGCCCGCCAGCACCAGCACGGTGCTGGCCTCCAGCGGCGCGCCCGGACGCGGCAACTGGAACCGGCCACGTTCCCACACCCCCACCACGTTGACCCCGGTGACCTTGCGCAGGTCGCTGTCGCGCAGCGAATGGCCCACCAGGCCGGTGCGCATCACCGGGGCCTCGGCCACCACCAGGTCGTCGAAGCGGCCCACCACGCCGGTGCGCATGTTTCCGGCCAGGGTGCGCCGGGCAAGGCCCTGCCCCAGCATGTTGGAAAAACGGAACACGTGGGTGCCGCCCGCCATGGTCAGGATGTCCACGGCCTCGTCCTGGTCGGCCCCGCAGACCACGGGTATGCCGGGGCTGGCCTCTCGCGCGGTGAAGGCCACGTTGGTGTTGCGCACGTCGCCGTCCAGCGCCACCAGCATGGCCGCCTGTTCCACGCGCAGCCGCCGGTAGGTTTCCGGGTCGTCGTAATCGCCCACGGCCACGGAAAACCCCTGATCCTGCAAGTCCAGCGCGGTCTGGGCATCGGCGCACAGCAGCACGTAGGGGTGGGCATACTGGGCCAGGTCGCGCCCAAGGCCCAGGGCCGTGGCGTCGCCGCCCACGATGATCACGTGGTCGCGCGTTTCGGCGGGCAGTTCGCGCGGGGCGCGCAGGCGGGTCTGCGCTTCAAGCCATGGCGCGTAGAAGAACTGGATGAAGGTGAACGGCAGCATCACCAGCAGGAAGATGATGCCGGAAAGCAGCACCACCAGCGTGAACAGCTTGCCCGTGTCGCTGAGAAAGGTGATGTCTCCGAAACCCAGCGTGGACATGACCGTGAGCGTCCAGTAGAAGCCCGTGGCCCACGAGTAGTCGCGTCCCTCGTAGTCCATGATGACGTGGAACAGCACGCTGTACAGCGTGATGACCGCCACCAGCAGCAGCACGAAGCGGAACAGGAAGCGCATGTTGCGCTGGGCCGAGCGGCTCTGCATGAAAAAGGCGATCTGCGAGGGCAGGAACTTCATCGGGCATCCTCTGCTGCATCGGAAAGGGAGTGTCGCGGGGCCTTCATGCTATCAGCGCGGGCGGCGGGACGCCAGCGGGCGAAATGAAGAAGGCCGGAAACGGGTGCGTTTCCGGCCTTCGGTTGTTTCAGGCGGGATGCCCAGGCCAGGGGCTGTTTCTAACTCAGGTTTTTCGTTCGTGGGCAAAGAGAACGAGCCTGCCATGAGGGAGTATGCCTCAGCCGTTGGCGAGTCTTCGAGGCGTACGGATGAGGGCCGCAACGCGCTCTAATCGTATTTGCCCGATATGGCAGGCAAAGTTTGACGTGCCAACGGGCGAAAGGACAATCTAGAAAGAACTCCTAGGGGAAGGCCCAGAACAGGGTCATGACGGCGCACACCGTGGTGATCAGCACCGAGATGACGAACGCGGGCCGGATGGCCTGCGACGCCTCGCGGATGCGGTCGATACTGGCCGCCGCGTTCTGCAGCTTGGCGGGCGATATGACGCTGGCAAGCCCGCCGCCGATGCCGCTGGCCGCCGCGATGACCAGTCCCGACGCGCCGATCTTTTCGGCGGTGGACAGGTGCAGCTTGGTCAGCATGGCGATGGACGACGATTCCGAGCCGCTGATGAACCCGCCCAGCAGGCCCAGGTAGGGCGCCACGAAGGGGTACATCTTGCCGAACAGCGAGGCCGATGCGTCGGCCATGACGTAGACCATGTTGTGCAGCGGCTGGGCCAGGGACCAGTCCGCGCCCTTGCCGGAATGATTCATGACGTAGGCGATGGCGAAGAAGACCGAGGCGGACATGAACGGGCGCCCGGCGCGCTTGCCAGCCTTGACCAGCGCGGTGGACACCTGCTGGCGCGTGGCCTTCATGAGCGGCAGCGCGGCGGCGGTGCAGACGAGTACCCAGAAGTAGGCCTGCCAGAAGATGCGCAACCGCTCCGGCGACTTGGGGATGATTTCCAGCGGCATGGACCACTGCTTGAAGGTCAGGTCGAAAAACGGCAGGAACGGCGCGTTAAGGATCAGCGAAACCACGGTCAGGATGATCCACGGCGAGCATGCGGCGGCCAGCGAGTGGCGCCGCTCCGCCGCCAGATCCGCCTCGTTCAGCAGGCTGCGGTCGCACAGGGGGCGGCCCGTCAGGCGGATGTACAGCATCAGCGCCGCGATGACCGCAAGGCCCGCGGCAATGCCGGTAATGGTCACCAGCCCCAGCTTGGCCATGAAGATGGCCACCAGGCCGGCGGTAAGGCCCGCGATGAGCGCGGGCACGATGCCTTCGCGCAACATCTTCATGCCGCCGGCAAGGTACAGCATGCCCAGGGCGATGCAGGTGGAGATGGCGGGCATGAACCGGGCGAAGTAGCCGCCCACCTCGGTCACCGGCAGGCCCACGAAGTTGGCGTAGACCACGGCGGGGATGCCCAGCAGGGCGTAGGTGCACAGCGCGTCGTAGCCCAGCGCGGGCAGGATGATGGCCGCAAAGGTGGAATAGCCCAGCGCCAGCATGATGGGCGGCAGGATGGACACCGTCACCGCGCCCAGCGAGGTGAGCAGGATGCCGAAGCCCACGTTGATCAGCATGATCTGCACGGCCTGCTGGCCGGGGGCCACGCTTTTCATCAGCGCCACCACGCGGGACACGGCCCCGGTTTCCTGCATGACGGTGATTTGCAGGATGCTGGCGGACATGACCAGGGCGATGGGCAGCGAGGCCACCAGGCCCGCCACGGTGGACAGCAGGATGACCGTGGGCGCGGTGTCGAAGTACAGCCAGGCGATGGCGGCGGCCACGGCCCAGCCGATGTACCCGGCGGTGTCTGCCGCCACCCGGTACACGAGCAGCAGCACGAAAATGGCGATGACGGGCATGAAGGCAAGCAGAACGGACAGGGCATACATGGGGTGCTGGACCTCCTCGTGAAATGTTCTTACCGGTCCCGGCGGCGCGGCACCGCTGGCGGAACGTATCCGGTGCGGCGCGCCGTTGCGGGCCGGGCGGCCTGCGGTGCCGCGCGTCCCATGCCTGCGACGGCCATGGGGCGACGCCAGCCGCTGGCGGGGTGCGCGGGCCGTGGTGGCCGAATCCTCGTGGTCATGTCCCTTTCCTCCGTCTGTCGTTCATGGCCGCCGCGCGGCATGAAAAAAGGCCGGGTGCACCTGCGGTGCGCCCGGCCATGCATGCCATGCGAGACGCCCGCCTAAGCTGCCCGGCAAAAGTAATAGAAGTAAAAGAACGCCCCGTTGGAACGGGGCGCTAGGAATACTTCAGGAGTGGCGGCCAGGGGCTGGCGGGACGAAGCGGCCACGGTGCGTTTGGCACACGGGGCGGAAAGGGCCACGGAAGCCGAAACCGATCCCCGGCCCGCGTCGGCGTGGTCCTGCGCCGGACGAAGGGGGGCATTGGGCGCGGCGGCCATGGTGGGCCGCGTTGCGGGACGGTGTTCGGTGCTGGCGGTCATGCGGTACCTGTGTACGATGTCGGGGGCCAGGACATGGCGCTGCCATGTCTTCCATGGTGCCGCGCACTTCCTTGCGTCATGGCTGCGTCGTGCGGTGCATGGCGCAGGGCGGCTGCGGCGCATCCCGAGAGTGGTGCTGCAAACATGCGGAGCGCCACCCGGCGGGATGGGAGCGAGAATAGGCGGGTCCGGTGGGGAAGGCAAGCGGAAAAGCTCCGAAATCACAAAAACGTCAGCATGGCGGGGCGGTGGGAGGCACGCTGCCGTCGGTGCAACGCTTTGGGTGACGGATGCGTGAAAATGGGGCGCGGCGTTCCGACCACCGGAACGCCGCGCCTTGGCCGTATCCGGCGCATGGCCCCGCACGGTGGGGCCACGGAGGCCGGACGGCAAATGCATGCCAGCCCTACGCCGGGGGCGGGGCGGTGAATTTCGCCATGCCAGAGGGCGGCGGGGGCAGGTGGCCGGGCAGGGGCGTGCGGATGCCCGTTTCGCGAATGATGCGCTGGCGCATTTCGATGGCCAGATCCTGTTGTTTAGCTGTCACGTCGCGCAGGGCCGCCGCGTTGCGGGCGGTTTCGTCCGGGTTGGGCGCGGCGCGGGTCAGCGAGGCTTCCAGCGCGACCCATGCGGCATAGTGTTCCTGATGCAACGCGGCGAAGCGCGCGGCGAACGCGGCGCGGATGTTCCGGATGATGGAACGCTGCTCTGCCGTGGGCGGCGGGGGGGCGCCATGGGAGGCGCCAGTGGGAAACGCGGACGGCGGCGCCGGGGGAAACCCCATGCCCGGGAGGGGCGGGGGCGGCGGGGGCGGCTGTCCCCGGTCGTGCCCCCAGTCGTGTCCCCATTCGTGCCCGGAATCGGACCGCAAGGGGGAGTGCAGCTGCCCCACGGCACGGGCGGTCACGGCGGCAAGGGCCATGCCCGCCAGCAGCAGGGCCACGCAGGTCCCGGTACGCACGGTGGCTGGCAACATTTCCATCTCCTGGATAACCGGCCACGCCAGAGACGCAGGCATGCGCGGATCGCCGCCGCATCCCGTGGCGCGCAGGGCCGGTGCATGGAAATGCTATCGTCCGTATCCCGCGCGGCTCAACCCGTGATTCGGTTAAGAATTGTAAAGGTGCCGATATGGTGGCGTGGTAGGAAACGGTTGCGTGCGCACTGGGAAGGGCAACGGCGAATTCCCGTAGGCGGTCGCCGCATGGGGGCGGCCACCAGACGGGTCGGTCACCGGACAGGTTGGGCACCGGACGGGTCGGTCACCGGACAGGTTGGGCACCGGACGGGCTGGGCGGCGGATCGAGTGTGGCGGTTTCTGGAGAATTCGCCCGGACAGGCGAAGGGAAGGGCCGGAAGAAGGAATCACGAGGGGGGGATCCGTGTGCGGCCCGGGTGGTTGCCGTGCGGCTGCACTCCGGCCAGCGGGCGTGACCGCGCTACCGTGTGACCGTGCCAGTGCGGCGGTGCGCTGCGTGGCGGGGGGGACGGCGTCAGGGGGGGGGCGTCAGGCGTCGTCGTCGGGGCGCTCGTCCGCTGGCGCGGGTCAGCCCAGCAGCAGGGTGGCCACGGTGATTTCCAGCAGCAGCGCGGCGGTGATGAGCAGGGCAAGGTCTTTCATGGCGTGTCTCCGGTACCGGGCGGCGCGCCACTGCGCCCGCCCGGCTCGGTCTTGTCTGGTGTGTTGCGCGGAAGGCGGAAGCCAGCCCGCCGCTACGCGCTGTTGCGTCATGCTCCGGGGCGCCCCGTGGCGGCAGCGGAGGACCGGAGCACCTCGTCCGCTCCGTGGACGTGGTCGGCACCGCCAAGCCCGTCAGGGCCGAGCTGCCCCGCAAGGGCAAGATCGTGTTCCCTGCGGTCGTCACTGGTGATGAGGCGGCGCAGCGACCCGGCGAAGCGCCGGGCCACCACGCGACCGGAACCGATGGAGCAGGCAAGGGTCATGGCATGGTCCTCCGTGATGTTGCGATGCGGCAGGGCCGCGCTGGCCCCGCCGACATGGTGGCGGGCGGGGCAACAGCAGGGGCGGCAGCGGGGACGGGGCGGGGTGTGTGAAGGCGGGCGACCCTACAGGGCGGCCACCACGCGCCCGGCCCAGGCGGAAACGTCGTCGCGCATGGTGCGCGGATCGCCGTCGATTTTCAGCGAATCGGCCACGATGTCCGCGCCAAGGCCGGACAGGCGCTCTTCGATGGCATCCACCGCGCCGCAGAAGTAGGTGTAGCTGCTGTCGCCGCAGCCGAAGCAGGCGGCACGGCCCTTGCCCGCGCCCGTGGCTTCCAGCGATTCGTACAAGTGGATGAAGTCGTCCTGCAGTTCGATTTCGTCGTCGCCCCAGGTGGAGCAGCCGAACAGCACGAGGTCGCGGCCCTCGCACAGTCCTTCGGCCTCTACCTGGCCCGCGTCGCGGATTTCAACGCTGTGGCCCGCTTCGGCGATGTCGCGACCGACGGTTTCGGCGACCCAGGCGGTGTTGCCGGTGGTGGAACCGTAGACGATGAGCACGTTGGCCATTGGAATCCTCCAGGTGGGTGGTATCTGTGAGCGTGTCGGTGTTCGAGTGGGGCCACCCGTCAGGTGGCCCGACTACACCGTTCCGCCTGGTGGGCGGACCCAATGGGCCCAATAGGCGGGCCGGGCAGGGCGGGATGTGCGCATCCTGCGGAACGTGCCGCGTGCGTGCAGGGGGTGGCGTTCCCCGTCCGCCCCGGGTTGCAAGGCCGGGACGGACGGGAAAGGCCGGAGGCTGGAATACGTGGGAGTGATGTGGGCATGGGTGGGCGTCGTTAGGGTTGTTCGTTGAGGGAACCGTAGTGAAAATGAAAATCCTTTTCAAGCAAAAAGCGCAGCTCCCCGCAAAAAAGATCCGGCACCCGGCGGATTTCCGCCCGGTTTCGGCCTTTCGCAGGCATATGCGAGCCGACCTGGTAAGTCGGCCTTGCGAGCCGACCTTGCATGACGTTGCAGGGGCTTGCGCGCCGGTCACGCCGGTCACGCCGGTCACGCGCAGATTGCGCGCCGCTTGCACGGGGGCGCGGCGTGGCGTAGAGAGGCGAGGTCGCATTCCCGCGGCCCTGGCCGCACCGCAACACGCCGTGAATACCGGCACCGGAGCCTTTCGTGGACATCCTGGGCATTTTTTCCACCTTTGTTTCCTTCCTGCTGCACGTGGACAGGCACCTGTTCGAACTGGTCTCGAACTGGGGCGTGTACACGTACGCCATCCTGTTCCTGATCGTGTTCTGCGAGACGGGGCTGGTGGTCACCCCGTTCCTGCCCGGCGATTCGCTGCTTTTCGCGGCGGGCACCATCGCCGGGGCGGGGCACCTGGAATACTTTCCCCTGGCCTTCACGCTGCTGGCAGCCGCCATCATCGGTGACGCGGTGAATTACCGCATCGGGCGCTACGTCGGGCCGCCGGTGTTCGAAAGGAACTATCGCCTGCTCAACCGCCAGCACCTGTACCGGGCGCACGAATTCTACGAGCGCCACGGCGGCAAGGCCATCGTGCTGGCCCGCTTCGTGCCGGTGGTGCGCACCTTCGCGCCCTTCGTGGCGGGGGTGGCGGCCATGGACGCCCGGCGTTTTCTGCTGTTCAACGCCAGCGGAGCCGTGGTGTGGGTGGGGCTGCTGGTGACGGCGGGCTACTTTCTGGGCAACATGCCATTGGTGCAGCGCAATTTCAGCCTGGTCATCTACGGCATCATCGTAGTGTCCGTGCTGCCCATCGTGTTGGAATACATGCGCGCCGTGCTGCGCCGGGAGCGTTGACGGCGTGAATATATTGCGCAAGCAAACATTTCTTTGCATTCCTGCGCCGCACCCCGCCTGCACTGGCGGGGTGCGGCGTTCTTCATGATGCCGACCGGTTGCCCCGCGTGATTTGGACGATGATGCAGTGCCTTGCCGTACCGGTACGCTTTTTCCGTTGACGCGGTACGGCTATTGAGTAGTGTGGCAACGTCGGATGTGCTCGCGCCGGTTCCTGGGGGGATTCGCGCGCGAGAGAACGCAAGGGGCAGCGTGATGCAGGATGCAAACGACGCGGGCAGCCGTGAATGTCCGGAAGACGCGGAGTCTTCGGAACTGCTCTGCCGCAAGAATCGGCAGGCCGATCCGGTCGATCCGGACGTGCCAGCCAGCCCGGACGTGCCAGCCATCCCGGACGTGCCAGCCATCCCGGACGGGCAATCAGCCGGTCCGGCGGAACAGTTGCGGCGCGAGGCCGAACTGTTTCGCGGCGTATTCCGCAACATGAACGCGGGCGTGATGGTGTTGCGCCCCGTGCGCGCCCATGGGGACGACTGCGCCGACTTCACCCTGCTGGACATCAACCCGGCGGGCGAACGGCTGAGCCGTCTGACCCGCGCGGAATCTACCGGCAGCCTGTTGTCCGGCCTGCTGCCCGTCCCGGTGGCCGCCACCCTGCGCCAGGCACTGGCCCGTGCGTGGCGCAGCGGCATTGCCGAGCATCTTCCCTCCTTTCTCTACAGCGACAAGATACGCGGCTGCTGGCGCCACTACTTCATCAGCCGCGCCGATTCGGGCGACCTGCTGCTGATCTACGAGGACGTCACCGAACGCTACATGGCCCTGGCCAACCTGGCGGCCGGAGAGGAAAAGTACCGCGCCCTGGTGGAAAACACCCCGGACATCGTCATGCGCTTTGGCGGCGATCTGCGCCTTAGCTACGTCAACGCCGCCGTCGTTCCCTATCTGGGACCGCCGGAAGCGCTGATGGGGCGCGGGCTGGGGGAACTGGGCCTTGCACCGCAGGTGGCGGATTTCTGGGCGCGCCAGTTGCGCGGGGTGCTGGAATCGGGCCGTCCGGTGCAGACCGACTACGTGTTTCACGGTACTGCCGGGCGGGTGCTGTTCGACTGGCGGCTGGTGCCCGAGCTCGGTGTGGACGGGGGCGTATCCTCCGTGCTCAGCCTGCTGCGCGACGTGACCCGCCAGCGCTCCACGGAGCATGACTTCCGCACCCTGTTCCGCAAGCTGATCACCAGTTTCGCCGTGCACGAGGTGCTGCTGGACGCCGGGGGGCGGCCCGTGGATTTCCGGTTTCTGACGGTGAATCCGGCCTTCGAGGCCATGGCTGGCCGCCGGGCGGAAGACGTGCTGGGACGCACGGCCAGCGAGGTGTTCGGCCCGCAGGACTCGGCATGGATCGCCGTGCTGGGCCGGGTGGCCCTGACCGGTGAGCCGCTGCACACGGAACGCTATTCCCGCAACATGGGAAAATGGCTGGAGATGACCGTGTACCGGGTGCGCGAACGCCAGTTCGCCATCATTGCCGCGGACATCACCGAACGCCGCAACGCCCGGCGCGAGCGCAGGCTGAGCGCGGCGCGGCTGTCGGCCCTGCATCGCTTGTCGCGCATGGACGCGGCGCCAGAACGGTCGATCATGCGCTTTGCGCTGGAACAGGCAGTGCGCCTGACCGGCAGCGAATTGGGGTATCTTGCCCTGGTGGACGGCGGGCGCGTGCCTTCGGACGGCGTGCTGTGGTCGCATCTGGTGATGGAGCCGGGGAGGCTGGCAACGCCTTCGGGCGCCCTGCCTGAGGTCGGGAGAGACGGCGGGACAGCCGGCGGGGCAGCCGGTGAGGCAGGCGGCAGGGCAACCGTGGCGGGGCCGTGGTCTGAAGTTGTGCGCTCCGGCCAGCCGGAAATCCGCAACGGAGCCTCTGCCGGGGGGGCTGGCGCGTCTGGCCTGTCTGGCCTGCCGGGCGAGTCGGGCGCGGAACCGGCCCACCGCGTGGGCGGCATGTCGCTGTGGCGTCACCTGGCCGTGCCCGTGCTGGAAGAGGGGCGGCTGGTGGCCGTGGCGGGCGTGGCCAACAAGGACCTGCCCTACGAGCGGGCCGACCGCCGCCAGCTTGAGCTGTTCATGCACGGCATGTGGGAACACATCGCGCGGCGGCGGGCCATGGTCTCGTTGCGGCGCGCCAAGGACGCCGCCGAGGCGGCCAACCGCTCCAAGGACGAATTTCTGGCCAACATGAGCCACGAACTGCGCACCCCGCTCAACGGAGTGCTGGGCATGCTGCAACTGCTGGACGGTCCGGACCTGAGCGACGAGCGGCGCGGCTACCTGCGCACGGCGGTGGAATCCGGCCATGCCCTGCTGCGCATCATCGACGACCTGCTGGATATTTCCGCGCTGGGGGCGGGCGGATCGGGCCTGCGCGACGAGCCGTTCGACCCGGCGGCGGTACTGCGCCAGGTGGCCGAAATGGTGGATCCGGCAGCGCGGCGGCGCGGGCTGGCGCTGGGGCTCATCGCCGATGCGCTGCCCCGGCGGGTGCGCGGCGATGCGGCGCGGCTGCGCCAGGTGCTGTACAATCTGGTAGCCAACGGGGTGAAGTTCACGCATCAGGGCGGCGTGGACATCCTGGCCTGCCCCGTGGGCGGCGACAGGCTGCTGTTCACCGTGCGCGACACGGGCATCGGCATTCCGGAAGAAAAGTTGCCCGTGGTCTGCGAACCCTTCGCGCAGGTGGATGGTTCATCCACCCGGCGCTACCAGGGGGCCGGGCTGGGCCTTGGCATCGTGCGCCGCCAGGTGGCGCGCATGGGCGGCACCATGACCATGGAGAGCGAGGAAGGCGTGGGCACCTCCGTCCATGTCTGCCTGCCGTTGCCAAAGGTGGACGCCGCCAACGGAACGAGCGGGGTGAACGGGGTGAACGGGGTGAAGGGGGCGGGCAGGGCAAACGGCGTGAACGGCAGGGCGCATGACGGAGCCCATCGCGCCGGTTTGGCATCCCCCGCATCTCCCGCATCTCCCGCATCTGGGGAATCCTGCGCGGAGTGCCGCGCGGCCACGGAGGCGGTGGCCCGGGAATTGCGGGCGTTGCGGGTGCTGGTGGCGGAAGACGACCTTATCAACCGGCTTACGGTGCAACGCATGCTGGAACGCGAAGGCCACCGGGCGGTGTGCGTGGAAAACGGGGCCGATGCTGTGCGCGCGGCGGGCGAGGCGGACTATGACATCATCCTCATGGACATCCAGATGCCCGGCATGGACGGCACCGAGGCCGCCCGGCGCATCAACGACCTTGCGCGCAGCACGGGCCGGACCCGCCCGCCCATCGTGGCCCTGACCGCCCATGCCCTGCGCGGCGACCGCGAACGGTTCCTGGAGTCGGGCATGGACGACTACATCGCCAAGCCCCTGGAGCGCGACGTGCTGCGCCGGGTATTGCAACGCTTGTCGAACTGACGGGGGCACTGCCGACGACAATCCCCTTTGGGCCGCGCGGGTTTGGCACCCCTCGCCGTCCGCCGCTGGTCCCTTCCGTTTTTTCGCGTTGTTCCCGCCCGCCGTACGCGGTTGCGCCAAGCCGCGCTTTCGCGTACTCCGGGGCCACGCCGGGCGCACACCGCGCCCCGGTCTTCCCGTCCGCCCCGCCGCCCTCCGCCGTCTGGCCGCCTTTCCGGCGCCACGGCCCGTCGCGCGGGGCGCAACCGCAGGAGATTTCTATGCTCAGAAGCATGACCGGTTTCGGACGCAGCTTCCTTGAAGACGCCGACTGGACGCAGACCTGGGAAGTGCGCAGCGTGAATGGCCGTCACCTCGACATGAAGTGGCGGCTTCCCGTTTTCGTGCGCAATCTTGAGCCGCGCTTTGAAAAGGTGGTGCGCAAGTTCGCCACGCGGGGCCGGGTGGACATCACCCTGGGGCTGCAACTGCGCCGGGGCGACCTGGGCGTGGTGGGCTTCAACCAGACCCAGGCCTCGGCCATGCTGGATACCCTGGCCACCTTCGCCGCCGCGCGCGGCGATGCCTACAGCCCGGACTACAACCGCATGCTCGGCCTGTCCTTCCTGTGGGAGGACGCAGGCGCGGAGCCGGACGAGGAACTGCTGGCCGGGCTGGAAGCGGGCCTTGCCGCCGCGCTTGAAGACTGGAACGAATCGCGCGCCCGCGAGGCCAAGGCGCTGGCCATGGACATGACCTCGCGCATCATCCGCATGGACGAGTGGGTGGCCCGCATCGAGGAGCGCGCCCCGGACATCAAGGAAGAACGCTTCCAGAGTGTGCGCGACCGTTTGTCCGAACTGCTGGAGCGCGCCGGGAGCGAACTGGACGAAGGGCGCTTCCTGCAGGAAATCACCCTGCTGGCCGACAAGCTGGACGTGAGCGAGGAACTGACCCGCCTGCGCGCCCACCTGGACCGGCTGCGCGAACTCATGGACCAGGGCGGCGACGCGGGCAAGCGCCTGGACTTCACGCTTCAGGAATGCTTCCGCGAGATCAATACCTGCGGCAACAAGATTCAGGACGCGCAGATTTCTCGCCTGGTGGTGGACTTCAAGAGCGAACTGGAAAAGTACCGCGAGCAGGTGCAGAACATCGAATAGCCAGCTCGTGCCCGCCCGCTCCCGCCTGTGCCTGTCCGCATGGGGCCGCATGGGGTCGCGTCTGGCCAGCTCTGGCCGGTTCCGGCTCATCGGACCGCATCGGGCAGTTCGCACCGCCGGGACGCCGCGCCGGGCATGATGGCCACGGGGCACGCCGGAACGCCATGCAGCAGAAATCGTCATCGCAAAAACTCATCAACGTGGGCTTCGGCAACTTTGTCGTGGCCTCGCGCGTGGTGGCCATCGTCAACCCGTCGTCGTCGCCCATGCGCCGTCTGCGCGAGGACGCGCGGCAGGAGGGGCGGCTGGTGGACGCCACCCAGGGCCGCAAGACCCGCTCCATCATCATCACCGATTCGAACCACGTCATCCTTTCGGCCATTCAGGCCGAAACCGTGGGCCAACGCTACACGCAGGAGGACGCCGACTGATGGCCCGCCAACGATCCGGCATCGTGCTCGTGCTGTGCGCCCCCTCGGGCACCGGCAAGACCACCCTGACCAAACGCCTGCTCGCGGAATTTTCCCGCTTTGCCTATTCCATTTCCTACACCACCCGCCAGCCGCGCACGGGCGAGGTGAACGGCCGCGACTACCACTTCGTCACGGTGGCCGAATTCACCCGCCTGCGTGACGAAGGCTTTTTCGCCGAATGGGCGGAGGTGCACGGCAACTTCTACGGCACCCCGCTGCAAGCCACCCTGGACATGCTGCGCGACGGGCGCGACGTGATCTTCGACATCGACGTGCAGGGCGCAAGCCAGTTGCGCGGCAGCCTGCGCCAGGGGTGTTACGTGTTCATCCTGCCACCCTCGCGGGCGGAACTGGAGCGCCGCCTGCGCGCGCGCGGCACCGATGACGAACCCACCATCCAGCGCCGCCTGGCCAATGCCGCCAAGGAACTGGACCAGGCCCACTGGTTCAACGCCTGGATCGTCAACGAAGACCTGGAAACCGCCTATGACGAACTGCGGGCCGCGTACATCGCGGCCACGCTGTCGCCCTCGTGCAGCCCTGACCTCGTGGGGGGGCTGATGGACGGGTGGCGGGAAGGACGGTGAGTCGCATGGCCGAACTTGTCATCGCGCTGGACTACCCGACCATGGACGCGGCCCTGGCCACGGCCCGCGCGCTGCGCGGCGCGGCCAATGAGGCGGACGGCGCAGGGGGCCGCCTGTGGATGAAGGTGGGGCTGGAGCTGTTCACCGCCAGCGGGCCCGAGGTGGTGGCCCGACTGAAGGACATGGGCTTTCCCGTGTTCCTGGACCTGAAGTTTCACGACATTCCCAACACGGTGCGCGGGGCGGTGCGTTCCGCCGTGGCCACCGGGGCGGACATGTGCAACATCCACCTGCCCGGCGGCGAGCGCATGTGCCGCGCGGCGGTGGAGGGCCTGGCCGAGGGCGCGGCGGCGCGCGGACACGGGGCGGCCCCGATCCTGCTGGGGGTCACCGTGCTGACCAGCGTGGCCCCGGGCGAGTTGCCCGGCGGGGCCGATCCTTCCGCAGAGGCGGCCCGCCTGGCCGTATGCGGCCGGGAGTGGGGCCTGGGCGGCGTGGTCTGTTCGGGGTACGAAGCTGCGGGCATCAAGCAGCGTTGCGGGCGCGATTTCATCTGCCTGACGCCGGGCATCCGGCCTGCCGCCCCACAGGGGAACGGTTCCGGCGGTGACGACCAGCGCCGGGTGATGACCCCGGCGGAGGCCGTGCGGGCCGGTTCCGACTATCTGGTTGTGGGCCGCCCGGTGACCGGCGTGGCAGGACCAGACGGCCCGGCGGAAGCGGCGCGGCGCATCCTGGCGGAGATGCGCGGGGCCTGATCCCGTTGGTGCAGAACGGCAAACGCTGCATGACGCGGGCGGGGGCGGCGTTGCAGGGCGACACGCGGTCTCAAGACATGGCGGTTGTTGCCGATATGTGAGAAAAGGGGGATAATGACGGTTGGTACGGTCGCGCGCGGCGCGACCGGCCTGACGCGCGCGGCGGGCACCTGTTTCGGATGATAGGGCCGATGCCATACATGCGCCCCCTGCTGGAGGCTTGAGATGACCGACGTGACCCGCGACGACCCGATCCCCACCGCTCCGGCGGCGCATGCCCAGCAAGGCAACCAATTGGGCAGCCAAATCGGCAGCCAATTGGGCAGCCAGCGCGGCAGGGAACGCATCAAGGGCGTGTTCTCGACGCAGGACGTGAAGAAGGTGGGCACCGGCACCACCACCCGTAAGACCATCCAGAAAGGCTTCTGGTACGCCGAAGAGACCGAGAAGGGGGATGTGGAAGTCCAGCCCCTGAACAACAACTATGTTCCCTCGGGTCCCAAGCGGCGCATCACCATGGACGAGCTGCTGGAAAAGTTCGCGCCGGAGCCGGAATTCTACGTCCAGACCGTCTTTCCGCGCATGCGCGAACTGAACAAGACCGTGGCCCGCGCCGACCGCCACCGCCAGAAGGGCGAGACCTTCAGCGCCGAATACGAGTACGGCAACGCCCTGCAGGTGGACGACGAGAACGTGCGCGCCAACTTCGGGCTGGGGTTGACCTATCTTTCGCGCGGCGAGACGGGCAAGGCCGACGACATCTTCGAACGGCTGGTGAAGCTGGAGGCCGCCTTTGACGAGGAGCACAAGCACCTCTTCAACGAATTCGGCATCAACCTGCGCAAGAACCAGATGTTCGACCAGGCCGTATCCTACTACACGCGCGCCCTGGAACTGACCCGCAAGGACGAGAACCTGCACCTGAACATGGCCCGCGCCATGCTGGAGAAGAAGAACTTCACCGGCACGGTGGAGCATGTGCTGAAGGCGCTGGAAATCAATCCTGCCATCGATGCGGGCATCAAGTTCCTGCAATGGATGCAGGCCAAGAAGTTGGTGCCCGCCGAACAGCAGGACACCGTGCGCGAGGTGCTGGCCCGTATCGCCGGGGGCGGCAAGGCCACGGCACAGGCCGACAGGGACGGAGGCGGGGCGTGAGCCCCGCCGGTGGCGCAGGGGGCGGCGTACCCCCCGACCCTGGCCGAACCTTAGGGGCCGCAGGGACTGGCGGAACCGCAGGAACTGGCGGGACTGGCGGAACTGGTGGAACTGGCAGGCTGGACGCGGCCCAGGCGCTGCTGGACGAACTGTTGCGCCGTCCGCCGGAATTGCCCTACGACCTCGGCCTGCTGCGCGAACTGTTCGATTCCACCCGCGACGATTCCAAGGCCCCCCTGTCCGCAGTGGCCGGGGTGGTCAACAAGGCGCAGGGGCTTGCCGCGCGCGTGCTGTCCCTTGCCAATTCCGCCTATTACGGCCTGCAATCGGAGGTAACCTCCGTCCAGCGGGCCGTTGCCGTTCTGGGCATGGCCGAAATCCGCGCGCTGGTGCTGGCGCTGGGCGTTTCGCGCATGATCGACCGTTCGCGCCTGCCCGCCGCGTTCGACCTGCGCGAATACTGGGGGCATCAGCTTTCCGTGGCCGCGGGGTGTCGCCTGCTGGCCCGCCGCCTGCCCGGCTGCGACGCGGAAACCTGCTACACCGCCGGGCTGCTGCACGATCTTGGCAAGCTGCTCATCGCCGCCTATCGTCCGGACGACTGGGCGGCCATCCGTCAGCATGCCGGGGACCGTGCGCTTACGGATTCCGAGGCCGAGGAACTGCTGCTGGGGCTGGACCACGGGGTGGTGGGCGCGCGTCTGCTGTCGTTCTGGGACCTGCCCATGGCCCTGACGGAACCCATCAACTGGCACCACGCACCGCATCTGGCGGGCGAGCATCAACGCGCCGCGCTGGTGGTGTACGTGGCCGATGCCGCGTTGCGCCTGCGCGAGCGGCTGGCGAAGAGGGATGCGAATGCCCTGCCTGGCAGCCTGACGGATGGCTTGCCCGGCGATGTGCTGATTCCACAGGGGCTGCACGACGCGGCCAGTTCGCTGGGGGTTGACGTGACGGCCTTCATGGCGGAAATCGAAACCCTGCTCGAAGGCGAGCGGATAGGACAGTTCGTGTCGCAGCTGGCGTAACACGACTGCGCACATTGTTTTCCAGTGGATGCCGGTATGTACCGCAGGGTGGATTTCGAATTTTCCGATGCCCCCACCCCATTTTGAAAAGTTTGGGAGGGATGGGGGGCGGGGGGAAGGGAACCCTTTCCAAAGGGTTCCCTTCCCCCGGTTCCTTCTTTCATATTTGATTTTTCACCCGGAGCATGCGTGACCCGCAACTGGATATTCCGCCCGGAGCCGGAGGCGGCAACACCGCCATTCACGGCATGGGCAGAGCGGCTGGAAGTATCGGAACTCATCGTGCGATTGCTGTGGCGGCGCGGGGTGGGGGCCGTGGACGACATGGCCCTGTACCTTTCGCCCAACCTGCGGCATCTGGCCCCGCTGGCCGAATGGCCGGGGCTGGAGCAGGCGGCCAGCACCCTGACGGATGGCCTGCTGGCCGGGCTGCCCTTTGCCGTGTGGGGCGACTATGACGTGGACGGGGTGACCTCCACGGCGCTGGTCAAGGGCGTGCTGGCGCAGCATGGCATGGCGGCGGCGCATCACATCCCGGACCGGCGCGAGGAAGGCTACGGCCTGAACGTGGCGTGGGTGGAGCGGCTGGCGGAGCAGGGCGTGCGTCTGTTGCTGACCGTGGACTGCGGCATCTCGGACGTGGAACCGGTGCGCCGGGCGCGCGAACTGGGCATGACGGTGGTGGTGTCCGACCATCACATGCCGCCCGAGGGGCTGCCCGATGCCAACGCCATCTGCAACCCGCGTCTGGCGGAATGCCCGTGCCCGGCCCTGGCCGGGGTGGGGGTTAGCTTTCTGGTCATGGCGGCGGTGAACGCGGCCCTGGCCGAGCGCACCGGCAAGAAGGCCGACATGCGCGACTTTCTCGACCTGGTGGCGCTGGGCACGCTGGCCGACGTGGTGAACCTGCACGGGCAGAACCGCATCCTGGTCAAGAACGGCCTGCTGAAGATAGCGGAGGCCCGGCGCCCCGGCATGGCCGCGCTGAAGACCGTGAGCGGGTACAATCCCACGGCGGCCATCGGCGCGGGGCAGGTGGTGTTCGGCCTTGCGCCTCGCATCAACGCGGCGGGGCGCATGGGCAAGGCGGAATTGGCCCTGCAACTGCTGCTGACCGACGACCACGCCGAGGCGGCCCGGCTGGCCCAGGAACTGGACGCGGAAAACGCCCGCCGCCGGGCCGAGGAAGACCGCATCCTCGACGCCGCGAAAAAGCAGGCCGAAGGGCAGCTGAATCGCATGGGCCTTGTGCTGCACGGCGATGACTGGCACCCCGGGGTCATCGGCATCGTGGCATCGCGCATCGTGGACGAATTCTACCGGCCCACGCTGATCCTGAGCAGCGACGGCCAATCCATGAAGGGGTCGGGCCGTTCGGTGGCGGAATTCGACCTGCACGCCGGGCTGACCCGCTGCGCCGACCTGTTCACCGCGTTCGGGGGGCACCATCAGGCGGCGGGCATGAGCATGCCTGCCAGCCATGTGGATACCCTGCGCGAACGCTTCGACGCCGTGGTGCGGGCGGAACTGGGCGACACCCCCCTGACCCCGCGCCTGAAGCTGGATGGCGAGTTGGGCTTTGCACTGGCAGGCGATTTCACCCTGCTGAAGGAACTGGAAATGCTCCAGCCGTTCGGCACGGGCAACGCCGAGCCGGTGTTCGCCTCTCCGCCGGTGCTGGTGCGCGACCTGCGCCGCTTCGGCCCCACGCGCGACCACGTGGAACTGCAACTGACCGACGAGAGTTGCGGCATCACCCTGCGGGCCAAGGCATGGCGCCAGTCCGGCCAGTTTCCGGACAGTCTGCGCGGCACGCGGGTGCGCCTGGCCTATACCCCGCGCATCGACCGCTACAACGGTGCGGCATCGGTGGATTTGCGCATCAAGGACTGGAAGCGCGAGTAGGCCGCCGAATCCTGTCCTGTCGGGGCATGTGGCTGATTCGGGCATGGGCCGGTCCGGGTACGGGACCGGCCTGGTATGAGGCTGGTCTGGTCAGGGGACTTGTCTGGCATGGGCCGGGGCTGGGCCCTGTCCCGTGCCCGCAGTCTTGCAGCCGTCGTCCCTCGGACGTTGCCCCTCGGACGTTGCCCCTCGGACGTTGCCCTTGACTCCGCGCACGGCTATCCTAGCACCCGAGGTGCGGCGGATTGTGCGCCGCCGCAGTTTGCCGGAGCCACGCATGAAAGAAACGCAGCACCCGCAGGATGGCGGCACGGCCCCATCCGACGCAGACAGTGCCGGAAATGGCGCCCTCGGCCCGCGCCGTAACGGTCGTTCCGCGCCGGAACGCCTGTGGCGGGCCGTGCGGCTGCACCGGCTGCGGCTGGTGCGCCTGCCGTCCACACCGCATCGCATCGCGCTGGGCGTGGGCCTTGGCATGCTCATCGGGTCCATTCCGCTGATTCCCTCGCAGATGCTGCTGGCGGGCGTGGTGGCCTGGCTGCTGCGGGCCAGCCCCACGGCGGCGGTCATCGCCACGCTGTATTCCAACCCCGTGACCTTCGGCCCACTGTACGCCATTTTTTTCGCCATCGGCTCGTTTCTGCTGCCGAACATGCATGTGGCGCTGCCCGACGATCTCGCCAACCTCACCTCGCTGCTGGCCATGGGCTGGGACGTGTATCTGGTGCTGTGCGCTGGCGGGGTGGTGTTTGGCGCGGTGGCCGGGGTGGCGGCCTACGTGGCAACGCATCGCATGGTGGCGGCGTACCAGCAGCGTCGGGTGCGCTGGCGCACCGGGGCCAGAAACGCACCGCCGGTGCAGCCGGGCTGCGCACCGTCCGAAGAGGGTGACGGGTGCGAACAGAATGGCGCCGCCAATGGCGGCGCGGTGGCGGACGATCGTGACGACGGGCACGGGGGGGATGGGGGGCACGGCGTGCAGCGATAGCCCCGCGGCGTGCGGTCAGGGGGCGTGCGGCCAGGCGGAACGCTGGCGCTGGTGATGGCTGGCGTGAGACAGGCGAGCCCCTGCCGGTACAGGCGAGCCCCTATCGGTACTGGCGGGCCCCAGACGAGTCCCTGACGGGTCACAGACTGGCCCGTGTCTGGCCCCAGTCTGGTCCGCGTCTGTTTTGGTCGAGTGAAAACGGGCTGACGGCTCAGGAATCGAGGCGGTACGCGGCGCGTGCCGCCTCTTGCAGTTCCGGCGGCAGCAGATGCAGCCACGGCGGCGGGCATGCCGCGCGAAAGCCCGGCAGTTCGATGCGGGCGTGGTGCAGGAACAGCGTGGCGGGGGCGGGGGGGCGTGCACTGTGCGGCGCGCCCTGCGGCATGGTGGTGCCGGTGCCGTCCGGGGTGCCGTAGCGCGCATCGCCCACGATGGGGTGCCCCAGCGAGGCCAGGTGGGCGCGGATCTGGTGGCGCGCACCCTTGCGGATGACGCAGCGTACCAGTGTAAAGGGCGTGCCGGGGGGGCTGGCGGGGGCGGGTGCATGCGTGGTGCGGGCAGTCGCAGGTGCGGAACCTTGCCCGGCATCGCCCGCGAGGGTGGGCGTGCAGGGCGCGGCATCCGGAATGTCCGTTGTCTGCATGACGCCCAGCGGCGTGACCATGGTATGGCGCAACGCATCGGGGGTGTCCTGCGGCAGGACGCGGGTGGTGGCGCGGTTGGCCGTGTCCAGCCCCCGGCGCACTGTCATGGGCTGGGCCAGCACGCCGTGCACCAGTGCGAGGTAGGTTTTGGTCACCTGGCCGGAATTCTCGGCTGCGTGGAAGCGGTGGGCGGCCTGCGGGGCACGCGCGGCCAGCAGGATGCCGGAGGTGGGGCCGTCCAGCCGATTGAGCAGGCGCGGAAAGCCCGTGGTGTCGTCCGCAACCGGCAATGGCCGGGAAGCATCGGGGGCGGCAGGGTCAGTCGGGGCAGCGGGATCGGCCAAGTCCGTGAGGTCGGACAAGTCAGCGGGATCGGCCAAGTCAGCGGGAGCGTCCAGGTCCGTGAGATCGGCGCGATCGGCCAACGCAACCATGTCTGGCTGCCCGAGCAGGATGGGCAGCAGCGCTTCCACGTTGGGGGCGGCGCTGCCCGCTATGGCGGCGGAATGCAGCCCGCCGGGCTTGTACAGGGCCACCAGCCCGTCGGCCTCCGCCAGCACGTGGGGCGCATTGGCGACATTTCCGGCGGCATCGCCGGTGGATGCGGCCCCGCTCCGCAGGGTGTCCTGTGTGGCCTTTGGCCCGGCCTGCGGTCCGGCAGGCAGCGCAGCCGCCTGCATGGTGGCGCGCATCGCGTCCAGCGGGCGCAAGGCGACCCGTTGTCCCGTCCGCACCCGCGTGCCCGGCTGGGCAGGGCGTCCGTCCAGCAGCACGGCATGGGTCAGCCACAGGCGGCGGCGGGCGCGCAGGCCCGCGCCGGGCGGGAGAAGGGGGGGATGTGCGTCGTCAGGCGACCGGTCCGACTGGTCCGACCGGTTCGACCGGTCCGATTGGTTCGACCGGTCCGATTGGTCCAGCAGGGGCAGCAGCCGGGCCAGGGCGGCATCAAGCCGGGCGCCGTCGTCTTCCGGCGCGATGCATGCCGTCCCGGTGTGCGCCTCAGCGTTCACCGGACGGGGCCGCCAGCGCCCGTTCCGCCGTGGACATGGCCCCCACGCGCAGCGGCACGGCCACCCGGAAAATGGCGCCGTTGCCGGGTTCGCTTTCCACCCATACCCGACCGCCATGCGCGGTGACGATGCGCTTGACGATGGTCAGCCCAAGGCCGGTGCTGGCCTCGCCCGCCGTGGGCCGGGCGCTGAGCTTTTCGAACGAGTGGAACATGCGTTCGCGTTCTTCGGGCAGGATGCCGGGGCCTTCGTCCGCCACCTCGAACACCGCTTCCGTGCCCTCCACGCGCACCGCCACGCTGATGCGCGTCTGGGGCGGGGTGAACTTCACCGCGTTGCTCAGCAGGTTGTCGAACACCTGTGCCATGCGGCGCGGGTCGAACATGCACTGGGCGTGCGTGAACTGTTTGTCGATGCGGATATTCTTGGCGCCCGCCGCCAAAGAGGCAAAGGACAGCCGCTCCGCCGCCAGCACGGCCAGGTCGCCGGGTGCCAGCACCAGGTCCAGCCGACCGCTTTCGATGACGGTGACGTCCAGCAGATCGTTGACCAGTTGAAGCATCTCGTTGCTGGCCTGGTGCATGGTGCCCAGCACGCTGCGCTGGTCGTCGGTCAGCGGCCCCAGCACCCCGTCCAGCAGCAGGCGGCTGAAGCCCCGGATGCCGTTGATGGGGTTGCGCAGGTCGTGCGCGGCCATGCCCAGGAAGCGGTTCTTGACGTCGTTCAGTTCCACCAGGGTGCGGGCGCGCTCCACCGTTTCCACGTTCTGGAGCACGCGGCAGTACAGTTCCTCGCGCAGGAAGGGCTTGGTGATGAAGTCGTCGGCGCCGTTCTTGATGAACTCCACGGTAAGCGGGCGTTCGGCGTGGACGGAAACACCCATGATCGACAGCGCTTCGCGCGGGTAGCGTTCGCGGATGCGGCGGGTCAGCTCCAGCCCGTCCATGTCGGGCATCATGAAATCGGTGATCACCAGCATCACGTCCGGGTTGCGCTCCAGCACGCGCAGGGCCGTGGGGCCGCCCGAGGCCTCGTACACCTGGAACATGTAGCGGCGCAGTTCTTCCTTCATGAAGGTGCGCATGGAGGGCGAATCGTCCACCACCAGGATCTTGGCCGTGCGGTTGCGGTGCAGCCGGTCCACGGCGCGCACCACGTTGTCGACGGCGTACTCGTCCTTGATGATGTAGTCGATGACATCCTTGGAAAGGATGTAGCGGCGCGTGGTGTCGTCCAGACGAGAGGTGAACACCAGCGACGGCACCTTGCGGGTGCGTGCATGGTCCACCACTTCGCCGTCGGGGGCGTCGGGCAGGGTAAGGTCGAGGATGGCGAGAAACAGGTTGGGACCCTGCTCGTCCATGATGCGAACGGCCTCGGCGCACGTGCCCGCCGTGACCACGGAAAAACCGAGGCGTTCGGCGATGCGGGTGCGCAGTTCGTCCGCGCTGGCGCGGCTGTCCTCGACGATGAGGATGAGCGGATGCGTCATGATGCTCCGTGCAGGCGTGCAGGCTCGCCGTTCCCGTTGAAGGGAACGGCAGTGGCAGGGTGCGCCATTTCACACGGATTTGCAAGCACCCGCGGAGTGCCCGTACGGCAGTGCCCGTACGGCAGGGCGGGACGGCGTGTCCGGCAGGTCAATACAGGTCGGGGGCAGACCGGGGCCAGATCGACCGCAGCTCGGGGACAGGCCGATGGAAGGCCGTACGGCAGGGAACGCAGCGTGCCGGGTTGCCGCGCGCGCTGGAGCACGGGCCTGTCCGCATGCGGAACCGCACCCTTTCGCGGGGGGCTGTGAGGCGCGGGGCAACTGCGCCGCCGGGCCCGGACCGGACAGGAAGCCAGCGTGAACGGCACGGGCGGCCACGCATGAGCGCGTGATCCGCCCGCACGCTCAGGACTGTTTGCCGCCAACCGTCTCCATCTGGCGCGGGGTGAGCTGATAGCCCATTTCCTGGGCCATGTACTCCAGCGCGGCCACGTCGCGGGTCACCCGCATGATTTCCAGCAGGGTATCCGCACCCAGCTTGGCGCTGTGATCGTGGGGGTTCAGTTCACGCATCATGGTGGGATAGGGCTTGCCGATCTGCTGGGCAACCCACTTGGACCGCCGCGCGCCAAGCACGGCGTTTTGAATGATACTGGTCACGCTTCTGCGCATGGGGGCTTCCTCCTGCCTGCGGTGGTGGAAACCGGCGCACCATTGGCGGTGCGCGGAGGGCACTGGACCATGTTAACGCAGAAATCATGAAGCCATGGGGTTGTAAACCTGATGATACGGTATTTTGGGCGTTGAGCGTGACCGTATTTTCATGGTAGTGTCCCTCCGAATCGATGTAGGGTTGCGCTCCTTCCGGTAGGGGTTGCGCGATTGTTTGGCGGCAAGGCCACTGCACGGCGCGGTTGTGGGCCGCGTTGGCCGGAGCTGCCGGAGTCGGGGGAATCCCCTGAGCACGGGCGCGGGCGGAGTACCCGGCGCCGGTTGCAACCGGTTGCGGTCAGTTGCGGCCAGTTGCAGGCAGGCCCCGCCGCAGGGGCGACGAGGTAGCTTGGCTGTGATGGGCAGGCGGTAGGGCGGCAGGGCGGCAGAATGGGCAGGCTCTGGGCAGGCACGGGTGGCGCGATGCGGGGGATGCCCGCCGGGCCACCGGGGCAGGGAGTGAGAAGACAGCATGGAAAGCGGGCGCAACGTGTTCATTGCCGCGCATCAGCCGTTGATGCGCGAAGGGCTGAAGGTGCTGCTGCGCGGGCTGGAAGGGGTGCGCGTGTGCGGCGAGGCGTCGGACGGGCGTGCCGCGCTGGAGGGGTGCGAACGGTTGGGCGCGGACCTGGCCGTCATTGAATGCGGGCTGCCCCTGTTGGACGGGGTGTGCGTGATGCGGCTGCTCAAGCGTCGCCATCCGTCCCGGCGGGTGCTGGCCATTGGCGGGGACGACCCGGCCATGCTGCGCCCCGCGCTGGAGGCGGGGGCCGACGGCTATCTGCTGCCGGAAGCCAGCGCCGAAGAGGTCCGGATGGCGGTGCGGGCGTTGCTGGCGGGCGGGGGCTGGCTGTCGCCGTGGGCCGCGCGCGAGGTGCTGCGCGACAGGCGTAGCGCCGCCGAGGCGGAACCGGCGGAGCGAGAGCGCGATGCCCTTGCCCTGCTGACCCCGCGCGAGCGCGAGGTGCTGCACTTGGTGGCCGAAGGGTATCGCAACCGCGAAATCGCCGGGCTGCTGGTGGTCAGCGACAGGACCGTGGAAAAACACCGCGCCAACCTGTTCCGCAAGCTTTCGCTGCATTCCCAGGCCGATGCCAGGGCATGGGCCGAGGAACGCGGCTTTGCCCTGCGGCCAAGGCCGCGTGGCGAGCGGTCGGGGTTTGGCTGAGCCGGGCGTGGCGCCCGCTTTTTCGTGTCCGGCACGCAAGGGCCGGGGCGCGTGGTTATTCCTTGCGCACGGGGCCCACGATGCCACCGGTCAGCCGTACAAGGTCGCCAGGCGTCAGGGGGAACACCGCGTGCGGAGTGCCTGCCGCCGCCCAGATGTCGGGCAGGTCCAGCAGGTCCGCATCGATCAGGCAGCCCACCGGAGTGGCGTGGGCCACCGGGGGCACGCCGCCGATGGCGTAGCCGGTGGCCTGGCGGACGAAGTCGACGTCGGCGCGGCCCAGCGGTTCGCCCGCCAGCACGGCAGCCCGTTTTTCGTCCACCCGGTTGGCTCCGCTGGCGACGATGAGCCAGCCGCGCCCACTCTGCTTGCCCCTGAAAATCAGCGACTTGACGATCTGGGCCACGGTGCAGCCCACGGCATCCGCCGCTTCCTGGGCGGTGCGGGTGGAGTCGGGCAGTTCACGCACCACGAAGCGCGGGGTGCTGTAGTCGCCGCCAGCCTCGCGCACGGCCTGGTCCAGCCAGTCCTGCACGCGGCGTGCGCTGGGGGAAAGGGATGCATCGACCATGGGGCCCTCCTCGAAAGATGTTTCCCGGTGGGGGGATAGCCCATGGAGGCAGGCAGGGCAAGTCCGGGAATTCCGGGCTTGCCCTGTTCATTTCCGGTCGTGGGGCAGGCAAATATGCGCGACGAGGGGCAGGACCGGTAGCGCGGAGCGCGCCTGCGGCCAGCCCCGGCTGCGGTTCAGTCCTTGCCGCCCCCGTGCATCATGCGGATGTCCATGATGTCCTTGGCCGGGTAGACTCCGCTGGGGCAGGCCCGGCTGCACGCCATGTGGCGGCGGCAGTGGCGCTCGCCGTGCGGCCCCTTGCCGATGTGCAGCAGTTCCTCGCGCCGTTCGGGGTGGCGGGCCAGTTCGCGGTTCAGCGCGGCCAGCGGTGCGGGCCCGATGAACATGGCGTCGGCAGGCGCGGATTCGTCCGAGTCCTGCGCAGATTGGCGGGCGGCCTGCCGGGTGGGTTGGTGGGCGGAGTGTTGCGAGCCCTGGGCCGTGGCGGGGGGCATGTCGTCGGTGCCGTTGCTGACCGGGCAGGCCGACATGCAGGCCCCGCATTCGATACAGTTCTCCAGCCGGGTGTAGCGCGCCACCCCGTGCGGCACACCGGTGGAGGCCTTTTCCACCGGGCGCACGTAGCCCCAGTCCGGTTCGATGTGGGCGAACATGGGGCGCATGTCCACCATCAGGTCGCCCAGCACGGGCAGCGAACGCAAGGGTTCCAGGGTCACCACGTCGGTGCCCAGGGCCAGCATGCGGGTGATGCAGGCCAGCCGCTCGCGCCCGTTGATGCGCATGGCGCAGGTGCCGCAGCTGGAATGGTGGCACGAATGGCGGTAGACCAGCGTGGGGTCCGTCTCCACGCGGATGCGGTCCAGCACGTCGAGCACGGAATCTTCTGGCCGTACCGACAGCCGGTAGTCATCGAAGCGGGCGTTGGCCCCGCCGGGGCCGCTGCGCAGTACCCGCACCGTGAGCGTGCGCGCCTGTTGCGGCGAAGAAGCGGCCACGGGGGCGGGTGGGGAGCCTGATTCGGGCGTGGCGGCGGATGCGCCGGGCGCGGTCTTTTCGGCATCGCTCATGGGGTCAGCTCCTGTAGAAGGCCCGCGCGGGCAGCAGGGGCGTTTCGCGCGTGCGGCACGGCGCATCGCGCCCGGTGAGCCGGCTGATGATGTCGGCGGTCTTTTCGGCCATGGCGCGCAGGGTCATGCCCTTGCCGCCGATGATGGACAGCAGGCCGGACACGTTGTCGCGCGTGCCGTGGTCGTAGCAGTCGAAGGTGCGGCTGATTTCCTGCGGACGGGCGGCGTCGGCATTGCCGATGAGCGGACGCGCGGCGGACCAGGCCGAACGGATGGGCGCATCGGCGCAGGCGGGCACCATTTCCGAGCACAGGCGCACCATGCGCTGCACGTGCTCCGGCGGAATGTCCAGATGGTCGGGGTCGTCGGTGAGCCACATGGAGGTGCCCAGCACCGAAAGGCGGCGCTGCGGCACGATGATGTCGCCTTCGCTGGCCTTGCGCATGCGGTTGATGACCATGTTGGTCACCCGGCCCTCTATGGCCACCAGCACCCCCGGCCCCGGCTGGATGGGCACGTGCACCCCCGCCAGCGCCGCCACCTTGCCCGCCCAGGCACCGGCGGCGTTGACCACCATGTCGGCGGGGGCGGACCATTCGCGGCCCCGCGCGCCGTGGGCGTCTTCCGTCAGGGTGCGCAGGCGCAGCCCGCGCACCGCGCCGCCCTGCACGTCGATGCCGACGACCTCGGTGAAATTGTGGACTGTGGCTCCGCCCGCCCGCGCCGTGGCCAGAAAGGGCAGGGCCAGCCGCCACGCGTCGAATGTTGCGTCCGGCACCTGCATGGCCGCCAGCACCGTGTCGGTCAGGCCGGGTTCAAGCCTGCGGGCCTGCTCGGGCGTGTAGTCGCGCGTGGGGATGCCCGTGGCGGCGCAGGCGTCCTTCAGCCGCTGGCGGTAGGCCATGTCCTCGTCGTCCAGGGCCACGAACAGCCCTTCGTTCTGCTCCATGGCCTGCGGCACCAGACGGCGCAGGATCATGTTTTCCTCGATGCATTCGCGCGCGGCCTCGGGGTCGTGCACCGCGTAGCGGGCCCCGCTGTGCAGCAGTCCGTGATGACGGCCCGTGGACCCGCTGAAGAATTCGCCCCGCTCGTAGATGGCCACGGAAAAGCCGCGCAGAATCAGGTCGTGTGCGAGGGCCGCGGCCGTGCCGCCCCCGCCGATGATGGCGATGTGTTCCATGCGTGCTCCACTGTGGGTATGCTGCCGTGCCGGTTGCGCCGGTGCCTTCCGATTGCGCCGAAAAGGGGCGGAAGCCGGAAGGGCGTCTGGCTGTGCGGCATGCGCGCGGTGCAGGCTGCCCCGCCCGTGCGCCGATGCCGCCCTTGAACGCCGGACCATGCTCATCCCTAGCACGGATACGGGGCAATGGTACAGTGCGCGGTCATGATTGGCGAAACAATCTGGCGATCGAGCGGGAAAAGAGCGAAAATCCGGCCCGGAGGCGATGCGCGCTGGCAGGGGCGCACTGGCGCTTTACAAGCGGGGACGGGCGGGGTAGCCAGAGTGCTTCCCACGCGACGGTTCGGCGGCGGCGCGGTGGTGCCGGGGGGCACCGCCGACCAAGGTGCCGATACGGGGCCTGGCTTGCATTGCCTGCCCGGAAAACCCGGCCTGTCCGGAAACTCCGGTAAATCCGGCAACTCCGGTAAATCCGGCAAGTCCGGCAGGTATGCGGCCCGCGTCCCGTCCGTCGTCCGCATTTGCGCAACCGGTTGCCCGTCTTTCGCAAGGAGCCGCCATGCATAGCAAAGAAACCGCCCTCGTGGTCCTGTCCGGTGGGCAGGATTCCGCAACATGCCTGGGCTGGGCGCTGGAACGCTTTGGCCGGGTGTCCACCATCGGCTTTCATTATGGTCAGCGCCACACCGTGGAAATGGACTGCCGCCTGCGCCTGATGGACGAGGTGCGCCGCCTGTCCGCGGGCTGGAACGAGCGCCTGGCCGACGACACCACCGTGGAACTGGCCCTGTTCCGCGAACTGGGCAGCACCGCGCTGACCCACGACGTGGCCATAGAGATGGGCCGCAACGGGCTGCCCACCACCTTCGTGCCGGGGCGCAACCTGGTGTTCCTGACGGCGGCGGCGGCCCATGCCTACCGGCAGGGCATCCGGCACATCATCATCGGCGTGTGCGAGACCGACTATTCCGGCTACCCCGATTGCCGCGACGACACCATCAAGGCCATGCAGGTGGCCCTTAACCTGGGCATGGAGACGCGCTTCGTGCTGCACACCCCGCTGATGTGGCTGACCAAGGGCGCCACGTGGGAACTGGCCCGACAGGTGGGCGGCGACGCCTTTGTCGAGGTGGTGCTGGAGCATACCCACACCTGCTACAAGGGCGTGCGCGCCACCCGGCACCCGTGGGGCTACGGCTGCGGCGACTGCCCGGCCTGCGACCTGCGCCGCCATGGCTGGGCCGACTACCTGCGCAGTTGTTCCGGCGGCGGGTGCTGATGGGCTACCGGGTCAAGGAAATCTTTCACTCGCTGCAAGGCGAGGGCGTGCACGCCGGGCGCGCCGCCGTGTTTTGCCGCTTTTCCGGCTGCAACCTGTGGACCGGGCGCGAGCAGGACCGGCCCGATGCCGCGTGCCGCTTCTGTGATACCGATTTCACGGGCACCGACGGCCCCGGCGGGGGCGTGTTCGAAGATGCGCAGGCGCTGGCCGCCGCCATCCTTGCCGCCTTTCCGTACCCACTGCCCCCACTTGATGGGGGCGGCTGGCGGCCCTATGTGGTGTTCACCGGCGGCGAACCCGCACTGCAACTGAGGCCGGAACTGCTGGACGCCCTGCACGCGCACGGCTGTCTGTGCGGGGTGGAGACCAACGGCACCCTGCCCCTGCCCGCCGGACTGGATTGGGTGACCGTAAGCCCCAAGGCGGGCACCCGCCTTGCCGTGACGCGGGGCGACGAATTGAAGCTGGTCTGGCCGCAGGACGGGGTGGACCCCGCCGATTTCGCGGGGCTGGACTTCGGGCATTTCATCCTGCAGCCGTGCGACGACGCGGCACGCGGGGCAGGCGCACAAGCCGGTGCGGACCACATTGCCGCCTGCGTGCGCCACTGTCTGGAACATCCGCGCTGGCGGCTTGGGTTGCAGACGCACAAGTATCTGGGCATTCGCTAGACGCCCGCCCCCATGGCATGAACGCCCCGGCCCCCCGTGCGGTCTGGACATGATCCGTATATGAGCCGGGCATGAGCTGGGCATGAGCTGGGCATGAGCCCGGCATGAGCCGGACCTCTGCGCCGGGCAACATCACCTCGACACCACGCCGTGCACGCACGGCTGACACACAGGCAGGACGGATGGACATCTTCGTTACGCTTACCTTCGATGCGGCGCACCGGCTGCCGTGCGTGCCGCAGGGGCACAAGTGCGGCAACCTGCACGGCCACACCTTTACCGTGGAAGTGCACGCGCGCGGCCCCGTGGGCGGCGACACCGGCTGGGTGATGGATTTCGGCGACTTGAAAAGGCTGGCGAAGCCGGTCATAGACCGGCTGGACCACGCCTACCTTAACGACATCCCCGGGCTGGAGAACCCCACCAGCGAATGCATCGCCCGCTGGCTGTGGCGCGAACTGAAGCCCGGCCTGCCGCAGCTGTGCCGCCTGGTGGTGCGCGAAAGCCCCACTTCCGGCGCGGTGTACGAGGGGGACGCCGGGGCCGCGTAGCCTTCGGGAATCAGGAACCGTCACCGCCACTAGGCATATGGACGCAGAAAGGGGCACCCTGTGGGGTGCCCCTTTCTGCGTGTGGCGCCTTGCGAAAGTTGGCGGGCATCAGCCCTGCTTGTCGGCCACCTCGCGCGGGGCGGCCTTTTTGCCGGGGGCGGGCGTCTTGTCCGCCGTGGATTTGGTAGACGAAGACTTTTTCCTGGAGGCCTTGGGGGCGGGTTCCTGGTCGTCCGCCTTGGCCACGGCCTTGCGCTCGGATTGCTTCGCCTGGGCCGTGGCTTTGGCCTTGGTTGCCTTGGGCGCGGCAGACGCCGCAGCCTTGGCGGCCTTGGGGGCGGTCTTTTGCGCCGTCTTGGCGGAGGTGGCCTTTTCCGCGGTGGCGGCAGCCTTCTTCTTTTTTGACTTCTTCTGCGCGGGGGCAGCCTTGGCGTCTTCCGAGGCCTTGGCAGCAGCCACGGAGGTCTTGCGCGCCTTGGTGGCCTTGGAGGTCTTGCGCAACTCGGCGTAAGCCTCGCTGTTGGTCTTGTGCAGGTTCAGGGCGTAGTCGGCGGGCCTCATGTCCGCCAGCAGCGTGGAGACGCTCTTGCCGCCACCAGCCACGGAGCGGAAGCCCGCCTCCACCAGCCGGTTCACTTCCTGGGCGCGGGCCTGGGTGGTTTCCGCGCCCAGCACCACGGCCAGCAGCCGGGTCTTGCCGCGCTTCACCGTGGAGATGAGGTTGTAGCCGGAGGCGAACACCCAACCCGTCTTGAGGCCGTCTGCCCCTTCGCAGTTGCCGAGCAGGGGGTTCTTGTTGGTGGTGATGACCTTGTTGTGCTTGATGTACCGGGTGGAATGGTAGCGCAGGGCTTCCGGGTACTGGGCAAGGTAGGCGCGGGAAAGGGCAAGCATGTCGCGCGCGGTGGTGTGCTGCCCGGCGGCGGGCAGGCCGTGCGGGTTGCGGAACACGCTGTTCTTCATGCCCAGCGCCCGGGCCTTGGCGTTCATCATCTGGACGAAGTTGTCCACGTTGCCGCCGATGTGTTCGGCGGTGGCGACGCTGGCGTCGTTCCCCGAGGAAACGGCCATGCCTTCCAGAAGATCGTCCAGGGTCAGGGTTTCGCCCTGTTTCAGGAACATGCGCGAACCACCCGTGGAGAAGGCGCGGCGGCTGACCTTGACCGTGTCCTTCAACGATGCCTTGCCCGCGCGCACCTGGTCCAGCGCCACGTACATGGACAGTACCTTGGTGAGCGATGCGGGGGGAATGGGCTCGTCGGCGTTCTGTTCGTAAATGATGCGGCCAGTGCTCATGTCCAGCAGCATGGCGGAGCGCACGTCGAGCGTTTCGTGGCTGGAGGCTTGCGCCACAGGCGCTGCGAGTAGCATGGCAACCGCCAGCGCCAGAAGGGCAATGCCGGACAGGCGAGCCGGGCCAAGCCAGTGAGCCGGGCCAGACAGGCGCTTCGAATCAGGCAGGCCGGTTTGGGCGGTCGGTGCGGTGGCGTGGGCGGCATGGGCCGCCGGGCGGTGTGCTGCGTGGTGCGGGCATTGGGCCGTATGGCCGGGAACGGTGCTGTGCATGCGCATGCGCTGTCTCGCCTTTCCGAGCCGGCCGCTCCGGGCCGGGAAATCGGTGTGTCAGGCCGCGCGCCGTCCCCTGCTTGGAATGGCTGCACTCCTGTGTACCCCGCAAGCATTACTGTAGAGGCAGGGGCATGACAAGCATTCTCTGCTGGTTGCGCAGAAAATTGCACGTGTTTTCAGGAGCGGGAATGGTCAGGCAGGCTCCATGGAGATGAAAAGGCATTTGAAGCCGTGTCGGAGCGTGAACGCGGCGCCCTTGCGATCTGATGTTGCACGCCAAAAGGGGGGAATTGCATGTCTGTATTGCCGGGCGCGAGCTGGCCGAAATTTCGGCATGTTGAATATTTTCTAGAGTTTGCCTTGTGTTGGGCGATCTCCGGCAGCCCGCTCTGGTGCTAGGTTTCCGGGCAGGCCAAAGATTTGCCCTTCGGTTGACCCCATGACGCGATCCATCTGCCGCGAAGCAGTCGCAGTGCTGGGCGATGCATGTCTGCCCAGCCGTCTTGCAGTATGAACCGCCGCCTTTCACACCTGGGTGGTGGGGGAGGGCAGAGCAGGCGGCGTCTGCCAACAGCAGGGGGGGCGCCCGGGCATATGTATGCAGAGCATGAACTCTCCATGGTGGAGGTATGTGCTGTAGTCGTATTTGTCGGGCAATTTGGCGTTTTCAAGAAAATGATTTTATATCAATCTGATAGGTTCAGAGTGGCGGGATCGGTTGATTGTGCAAGTAAATGGTTGCTTGCGTGTATATCGCGCGAGATGGCCAGGTTATCGCGCAATCATGCAAGATTGAGCAGTCAATCCGCGCAAGGTTGCGCGAAGCGGATGTTTCCGGGCGGGAGTTTGTGATAAAAATATTTATTCATGTATTCAGTATGTTGGAGGTGTGCTCGTGTGCCTCTGCCGCCGCCGTGGTCACGCAATGGCACGGGCTGTGCTTTGTGGCTGGGCAAGGACGACGAGTCAGACCGCCGAGTCGGTTCGGATAGCTGTCTAAACGGAAAGCGTGAACGCGGAGCGCAAACCTCCAACGGAGAGGACCGTCATGAACATCACCTTCGAAATCATCGGACAGAGTTGTGACCTCGCACTGCACCCCGTTTCGCCGCAGACGGCCGAAGCCATCCGCTCCAAGGGGCGCGAAATATACGCCGAAAAGTACATGAACTGGTGGCGCAAGGGGAACACCCGCACCTTCGGCATGCGCCTTGGGCCCGACAGTCTTGTCCGCCTGTTCGTTGACGGTCGTCAGGCCGAACTGGACGAGAACCTGCTGTTCCGCGACGTAACCACCATCCGCCGCCGCATGTATCTGAACAGCAAGGCCAAGTATCTCGCCGTGCTGGGCTATGACGACGAGTGGTGCGCCTTCAAGTGGATATGGCACGACGTGAAGAATTTCGACCCCGCCAAGTTCAGCTTCCAGGTGCTGAATTGGGACCGCGTGATGAAGACGCAGGGGTACAACGTGGTGGACAACGTGTTCTACGACGGCCACCTGGCAGATGACGATTCGTGGTGCAACCCCAGCGGGTTCACCCTCATCGATCCGATGATCATCGACCTTGCGGACGTGCGCCGCGAGGTGGAGGCCGAACAGGCCGGTAACGGAAAGAAGGCGGCATAGCCGCTCGCATACAAGTACTTCCGGTTGGGGTTCCCGCCCGACCGATCGCCAGACCCGCACTCGTAGTAGCCCTACCCCTCCCTGCCCGAGAGCGGAGGCCCCCACACCCTCCGCTCTCCCCCTCCCCCAGGGCCCGCCGTCCGTAAGCGGCGGGCCCCGCCTTTTCTTTTTTCGGCCAGCACGGGTACGAGCGTGCTGTGCGTATCTGCCATGCCGAGAGTGAAAAAAAGATGTGATCGCTCACATTATTTTTTTGAAAATGAAAAAAATCACAATTGGAGTGAAAAGTGCCTGCTAAGTTACGGAGTTTTGTGGAAAATGGATTGTGCGACCAATGTGTGCTGGTTGCGGCAGGTTGCTCGGCACGGCGTTGGGGTATTTAAAAATTACTTTATATTTTAGCATGCTGCATGCTCGCCGCGAGTGAGGCGCGCACTCGTTTGGGTGATGTGAGCACCGGGTTTTTCGATAGGTTGAGTTGACAAACAGCGAGGTAAGAGGCAGTGTGGGCTCGTCGTTGCTGTGTGAACAACCAGTACAAGCGACCCAGTCTTGCCACTTCATCGGAACCTGCCCGTTCATCACGATGAAGGTGGCGGCCCGGACACGGTGAGCGTGTCGGGCAGGCCGGACCGACCAGCGCGAAAGCGCGGCGGACCGGAGGGGCCACGGGTGGCGAAAGGTGTTCGGACACGGCGTACGACGCGATGCGCGAGAGCGGCGCGGGGCACAGGCGGCGCGCCGTCCCACGGGACGGCGGACGGGCTCACCCCACATGCGATCTCACGGAGGGATCGCACGGCATCCGGGCGGCCGCACCGGATGCAGCCGGAAACCGAGAGGGCGCATCGGCAACGAAATGGAGTCCCATCATGAACGTTACCCTTACCATCTCCGGCAGAAGCTGCGACCTGGCCCTGCACCCCGTCTCGCCGCGTACGGCACTGGCCATCCGCGCCAAGGGGCGCAAGATCTACGCCGAGAAGTACATGGACTTCTGGCGCCGCGGCAACACCCGCAATTTCGGCATGCGCATCGAGGCCGACACCAGGGTGCAGCTCTTCATCGACGGGTCGGAACAGACCTTCGACATGGGCGCACTGCTTGGCAACGTGTCCACCAGCATGAGCAACCTGTACCTTGACAGCAAGGCTCAATACCTGGCGGTAATGGGCTTTGCCGAAGAAGTGTGCAGCTACACCTGGACCTGGAACAACGTGGAAAGCTTCGATGCCGCCCGCTTCATGACCTGCATCACCGACTTCGGTCCGGTGCTGGGCAGCACCATGCGCGCCATCGACGAAGTGCGCTACGACACCCTGTGTGCCGACGACTTCGCGTGGGGCAACCCCGGCGGCTTCACCCTCATCGACCCGGTGGTGCTGGATCTTGACCAGCTTCGCCGCGTGGCCCGCGCCGCCTAGCCGACACGTTCGCCACCGCCGCCTTCGGGCGCACTGTGATCATCGGGGGGAGCCGCAGGCTCCCCCCTTTTTCATGTTGTGTCGCGGCGGCTGGTTGTGCGGCAGGCGTGCACATGCGCCTTCCTGCCTGAAGGGCCGGGCAGCTCGAACGGCAACGCGAACGGCGGCGGGAACAGCGGCGCATCGCGCGGCAGAATCTCCCGCATCCGGGCCGCTTCCGGGCATTATCCGGGCCGCATCCGGCAAGCATCCGGCAGGCATCCGCCCACGCACAGGCACCGGGCCGGGCATGTCCCGCCACTGTCACTACGGAAAAACCGTCCCGCCGGACATGTTTCGAACTGGCAGGGCGAAAGGACGGGGTTGCAAGGCGCATCCCGGACATGCCACTATACGCACCCGGCTGAACGCGCCCTTGTCATGCACGGGCCGTCGGTGCGGCATGCATCAGCCGCCCGGAAGCGAACTATCCAGCACTGCACGGAAGGTACGATGGAACTGCCTCTGCTCAAGGAATTCGTGGTCATCTTCAGCCTTTCGGTGGTCGTCATCTATTTGTGCCACTACGTGAAGGTGCCCGCCATCGTCGGCTTTCTGCTGACCGGTGTTGTGGCCGGGCCGCACGGCCTGGGGCTGGTAAAGGCCGCGCACGAGGTCGAAATCATGGCCGAGGTGGGCGTGGTGCTGCTGCTGTTCACCATCGGGCTGGAGCTTTCGCTGGGCGAATTGATGCGCCTGCGCAAGCCGGTGTTCCTGGGGGGGCTGGCGCAGGTGGCGCTGACCATCCTGGCCTTCGCGGGCGGGGCGGAACTGCTGGGCCAGCCGCACGGCACGGCGGCATTCATCGGCTTTCTGGCCGCGCTGTCGTCCACGGCCATCGTGCTCAAGCTGTTGCAGGAACGTGCCCAGATGGACAGCCCGCACGGGCGCATCTCGTTGTCCATCCTGATCTTCCAGGACCTGGTCATCGTGCCCATGATGCTGTTGGTGCCGTTTCTGGCGGGCAAGGGCGGCGAGGCCGGACCTTCGCTGTTGTTCACCATGGCCAAGGGGGCGGGCATCATCCTGCTGGTGTTCCTGCTGTCGCGCAAGCTGGTGCCCGCGCTGCTGCACCGCATAGTGCGCACCCGCAACCGCGAGGTGTTTCTGGTTTCCACCCTGGCCTTCTGCCTGGCCATCGCGCTGCTTACCTCGTCCATGGGCCTTTCGCTGTCGCTGGGCGCGTTCCTGGCCGGGTTGATCATGGCGGAATCGGAGTACAGCCACAGCGCGCTGGAGGGCATCATGCCCTTCCGCGACGTGTTCACCAGCCTGTTCTTCATCTCGGTCGGCATGCTGCTGGACCTTGGGTTCGTCATCGACCATCTGCCGCTGGTCATCGGGGTGACCCTTTCCGTGCTGGCGGTAAAGTGCCTGCTGGGCGGCGGCGCCACCCTGATGCTGGGGTATCCGCTGCGCCCGGCACTGATGGTGGGCCTGGCCCTGTGCCAGGTGGGGGAATTCTCGTTCGTGCTGGCCAAGGCCGGGGTTTCATACGGGCTGTTCGACCGCAACGAGTACCAGTTGTTTCTGGCCGCCAGCATCATGACCATGGCGCTGACGCCGTTCCTCATCGCCGGTGCCCCGCGCATGGCCGACGTGGCCGTGCGGCTGCTGCCCGCAGGAACCCGGCTGGCCCGGCGCGGCGAGGATGCGGCGGCGGAAGAGGCGGGCGGCGCGCACTGCGGGATGGACCTGACCAACCACCTGATCATCGTGGGCTTCGGCATTGGCGGGCGGCACTTGGCCCGCGCGGCCAAGGCAGCGGGCATCGACTACACCATCCTGGAGATGAACCCCGACACGGTGCGCACCTTTGCCGCCAAGGGCGAACCCATCGCCTACGGCGACGCCTCGCACCCGGCGGTCATGGAACACGCCGGGGCGTGTGCGGCGCGGGTGCTGGCCATCGTCATATCCGACCCCGCAGCCGTGCGCAGCATTACCGATACGGCCCGCAAGCTGAACCCTTCGCTGCACATCGTGGTGCGCACCCGGTTTATCAGCGAGATAGCGGCGCTGCGCGAACTTGGCGCAAACGACGTGATCCCCGAGGAGTTCGAGACCTCGGTGGAAATCTTCACCCGGGTCATGAGCCGCTATCTTGTGCCGCGCGCCGAGATAGAACGCTTTGTGGAGGAAGTGCGCACCGAAAGCTACGACATGCTGCGCCAGGTGGACATCCGCACCGAGCCGCTGGCCGCCCTGTCCACCTACTTCACCGACTTCGACCTGAGCGCCATGACCGTGGAACCCGGCTGCATGCTGGACGGCATGACCCTGCAACAGGCCGACCTGCGCCGCCTGCACGGGCTGACCCTGGTGGCGGTGAAGCGCGGCGAGGACGTGCTGCCCAACCCCGACGGAACCCTGCGCCTGATGGCGGGCGACGTGACCTACGTGTTCGGCCCGCACGCGGACATCGCGGCCAAGGCCGGGCTGTTCGCGGCGCGGCGGCGGGCCTGGGATACGAACGACAAAGAAAAGGGCCCCGGCCTGGAGGCCACGCTGGCCGATGGGTCCGGATTGGCGGTAGACGCGGACGGCACGCCGGGCGGCCCTGCCGCGCCGGAAGGGACAACGCCCGACGACAAGGCCTGATTCTGGTTTTGCAGAAAAGACAGCCCCCGCGAAGGATCCCTTCGCGGGGGCTGTCGTGTGCAGAATATTATCGAAAGGCCAAGACGCAGGAAGGTCCGCCAAAGTAGGAATTTTGCCCGTTGGCGGCTACCCCTCGCGCAGGGCGGAGATGAGCCGCTGCAATTCCTCTGCCTGCGCGGCAAGGCCGGAAATGGCGGCTTCGGCCCGTTCCATGCCCTCGGCGGTGCGCGCGGCCACCTGGTTCACCTCGCCCACGGCGCGGCCCACCTGTTCGCTGGCGGCGGACTGCTGTTCTGCGGCGGTGGCGATGGAGCCCACCTGGTCGGCGGTGCCGGTGACGATGGTCACGATGCGGGCCAGGGTATCGCCCGATTCGCGGGCCAGCCCCACCGATTCGCGCACCGCCTCGCCCGCCTGCCGGGCGCCGTCGATGGAGCGTGCCGCCCCGTCCTGAATGGCCCGGATGGCGTTGCCCACCTCGTGGGTGGCCTGCATGGTCTTTTCGGCCAGCTTGCGCACCTCGTCGGCCACCACGGCGAATCCTCGCCCGGCATCCCCGGCGCGGGCCGCCTCGATGGCCGCGTTAAGGGCCAGCAGGTTGGTCTGGTCGGCAATGTCGCTGATGACGCCCAGCACGTTGCCCACCGCGTCGGTGCGCTGACCAAGGTCGCCCATGAAGGATTCCAGTTCCTCGGTGCGGCCCCGGATGGCGCCAATGGCGTCCACCAGCCGCGTCACCGACCCGGCCCCCTCGGCGGCGCGGGTGCGTGCCTCCGCCGCGCTGCCGGCGGCTTCCGCCGCGTTGCGGGCCACATCGGCGGAGGCGGCGTTCATCTCGTCCATGGCGGCGGCGGTTTCTGTGGCGCGGGCCGACTGCATGCGCGCCCCGCCTGCCGCGTCCTCCACCTGGGTGGCCAGCACCCCGGCGGATGCCGCCACCTCGCGGGCTATGCCCACGGCCTGTGCGGCCACGGCGGCGATCTTCTCGTTCTTGGCGCGGATGTCCGCCTCCTGCCGCCGGATGGTGGTCAGGTCGAAGTACAGGGTGAAGGCCCCGGTCTGGTTGTTGTCCAGATCGAACACCGGGTTGGCGTTCACTTGCAGGATGTGCTCGCCGCCGTCGCCGGCCACGGTCATCTCGCCCTCCACGCGGGCGCGGGTTTCCAGCGCCTCGTCCGAGCGGGTGCGGCGGCTGGCGTCGCCAAAGAAGAATTCGCCCACCCGCTGGCCGTGGTAGTCGGCGGGCTTGCCCGGTTTGCCCGCAAGGTCCAGCAGTATCTGCCCCACGAAGGTGATGCGGCCCGCGTTGTCCAGGGTCATGCACGGAAAGGTGCGCGAAATGGCGTCCAGTATGCCTTGGGCAAAGCCCAGCCGGTCCTTGAGCCGGGCCACCATGTTGCGGATGGAGCCGCGCAGGGCGTCCAGTTCCGCCGGAAAGCTGCCGTCGATGGCCGCGTTGAAGTCGCCCCCGGCCACGGATTCGGCATAGGCCCCAAGGCGGTCGATGGGGGTCATGATGCGCGCCACGATGCGGAAGGCCACGGCGCAGGCGGCGGCCAGGAACACACCCAGCGCGATGACGGCGGCCCCGGCCATGCGGGTGCCGATGGCGGAGGTCATGCCTTCCACCTCCGCGCTGGCGGCCAGGGCCTCGGCAGATTCCATCTGGGCCACCAGCGCCCAGCGGGTGCCCAGCACCTGCACCGGTTGCCACGCGGCCAACACGGCGCGTCCGCGCGGGTCGGTGGTCAGGGCCTGGCCGGTGTTGCCTTCCAGCGCGGCGCGCACGGCATCGGTGCTCACCTTGTCGCGCAGCACGTCCAGTTCGTCGGTGGAGGTGCGCAACGAGGTGCGCAGCAGCCCGTCCGGGCCAACCAGATAGGTTTCGCCGGTCTTGCCAAGGCCGAACGCCTCGAACCGCCCGCCGGACAGCATCAGGCTGTTCAGTTTGGCCACGGGCAGGCTGAAGGCCAGCACGGCGGCGTACTTGCCGCCCTTGCCGCCATCGAACACCGGGGTGGCCAGGAAGGCGCGCGGGGCGTTGCCTGCGGGCTCGTACGGGGCAAAGTCGCTGTGGGCCACCTCGCCCGCGCGGCCCGCCTTGCCCGATGCGTCCGCCGCCCGGAACACGGCGGCAAGGCCGGTCCTGGAGAACGGGCCATCGGTGACGCGCTGGGCGAAATCGAGGTTCTTGCGCACCGAATAAAGCACCCGCCCGGTATCCGGGGCCAGCAGCAGCACGTCGGCATACCCGAACCGCTCGGCAAAGTCGCGGAAGGCGGGGTGGAACTTCAGGTGGTTGTCCACGTAGCCGCAGACGAGGTCCGCGGGTTCGTCCAGCTTCTGGCGCTCGCCCGGGGCTGCCGGATTGCGGCGGATGTAGTGTTCCCACAGCAGTTGCGCGTTGGCGTCCGAAGGCACGTAGTCGGCGGCGGCGCGGCGGGCGTAGCCGGGCGCGGCGGCTGCGTGGCGGGCAAAGGCGTTCCAGCCCAGAAAGGCGGGGCCGGACACGGTTTCGGCCAGTGCCGGGCGCAGGGCGGCCAGCGCATCCGGCGGGGTTTCCGATTCGTGGCGTACCAGATCCACGTCGTAGGCAAAGGCCAGGCTGGCGTCGATGGCCGTGCGGTCACCGGCGTACACGGCAAGCTGGTCGGCCACCAGTTCCATCAGGTCGGCCACCTGGGCCGACTTCACGCCACGCAGGGTGGCCAATTGTCCCTGCGCCCGTTCCTGCAAGGCGGCGGCGCTGGTGCGCCCCACCTCGTGCATGCCGCCCGCGCCCACCCACCACAGGGTGGCCGCGATGCCGAAGCCGCTTGCCGCCAATACCGAAAGAAACCCCAGAAGCAACTGCCGTTTGAGGGTCATGCCCGCACCTTGATCCCTTGGCGCCATGCCGATGGCGCAGAGTGAAACAGATTCCGGACGCGGGCATGGTGGCCCTGTCCGGCGACCGCGCGCGGCTCCCCATCGATCCGGCGCGGCGGCTGGCGCGGGGGTGCCGGGTTGCGGCCCCATGCGCCACATACGCCCGGCGGTGCCGGGCGTACGGAGCGGGCGGCGCGGTGTCTTCGTCCTGAAGTCCGGGGTGCCGCCCACGGGAGCACCGTTCACATTTTTGAGGGTGATGTCAAAGCGGGAAAGGGGCGGTGTTATGCGAATATTGTCAAACTTTGCAACCTGGGGTGGTGGAAAGTTGTAAAACTGCCGGATGTGGCGGGCGGTTGGATGCGAGACGCAGCGTACGCGCAACGCAATGGGCGGGCAGGCTTTCGCCCACCTGTCCTTAACGCAACGGGCGGGCAGGCTTTCGCCCACCTGTCCTTAACGCAACGGGCGGGCAGGCTTTCGCCCACCCGTCCTTAATGCAACGGGCGGGCAGGCTTTCGCCCACCCGTCCTTAATGCAACGGGCGGGCAGGCTTTCGCCCACCCGCCCGGAACGTGTGCATGCAGGAATCCGGCGTCGCAACGCGACGCGGCGCGGCGTTCCGCCTACAGCTTCTTGACCTCGGTGTACCAGCCGCCCGCCTGTTCCAGCAGGCCGTACAGGCGGCCCACCAGCGCGTGCGGGTCGGCCAGGTAGCCTTCCAGCAGCAGGCTGGCCTCGAACAGTTGCAGGGTGGCGCTTTCCACCATGGGGTCTGCGGGGTCCGCCTTGTGGATGCGCAGCAGGTTGCGCAGGATGGGGTGGTCGCGGTTCACTTCCAGCACCTTCTTGGGGATGGACTCGTCGCGCTGCATGACCTTGAGCAGCTTTTCCATGGACGAGGTCACCGAGCCGTCGGGGCTGACCAGGCAGGCCGGGCTGTCGGACAGGCGGTGCGACACGCGCACCTCGGTCACCTTGTCGCCCAGCAGGTCCTTCATGCGGGCCAGCAGCGCATCGAAGGCCGCGGCGTCGGATTCCGCCAGCGGTTCGGCCTCCTTGCGTTCCTCCACGGTGGGGAAGGCGTCGAGGGTGGCGGCGTCGGCGTGTTCCACGGCCTTCAGGGCGAAGTCCTTGTAGTTGCCCAGCGCGTCCATGACGAACTCGTCGATGGGTTCGTACAGGAACAGCACCTCCAGCCCCTTCTTGCGGAAGATTTCTAGGTGCGGGTTCAGCCGGGCGGCTTCGCGGTTGGGCGCGGAGATGTACCAGATGTCCTTCTGGCCTTCACGCGCGCGGCCTATGTAGTCGTCCAGCGAGGACAGGCCCTTGGCGTCGTCGTGGTGCGAGGTGTTGCAGCGCAGCAGGCCGGCGAACTTTTCGCGGTTGGCCCAGTCGGTGTGGCCCAGCTTGAACACCTTGCCGTGCCCGCGCCAGAATTCCGCGTACTTGTCCGCGTCGGACGCGGCCAGCTTTTCCAGATGGCCCAGCACCTGCCTGGTCACCGTCTGGCCGATCTTGCGGATGACCACGTTCTCTTGCAGCGTCTCGCGCGAGATGTTCAGGGGCAGGTCTTCCGTGTCCACCACGCCCTTCACGAAGCTGAGGTATTCCGGCAGCAGGTCCTTGTTCTCCCGCTGGATGAGCACCCGGCGCACGTACAGGTCGAGGCCCCAGCGGTCGCGGCCCATGCCGAACAGTTCCTGACCGTGCGGCGGCACGAACATCAGCGCGGTGAACTGCACCGGCGCGTCCACGGAAACGTGGATGGTTTCCAGCGGGGCGGCGCTGTCGAAGGTGAGGTACTTGTAGAAGTCTTCGTACTGCTGCGGGGTGACCGAGAACTTCGGTTCGCGCCACAGGGCCGGGGTGGTGTTCACCCGTTCGCCTTCGACCATGATGGGGAAGGGCAGGAAGTTGGAATGGGTGCGTACGATGGCTTCCAGACGGTGGCGTTCCAGGAATTCCGCAGCGTCTTCCTTGATGTGCGCCTCGATGACCGTGCCGCGCGCCGGGGCGTCGGCATCGCTGGCGGCATCCACCTCGGCCACGCTGAACGAGCCGGAACCGTCCGATTCCCAGACGTGGGCGGTAGCGCCGGGCTGGCACGAGCGCGAGGTGACCTTCACCGTGTCCGCAACCATGAACACCGAGTAGAAGCCCACGCCGAAGCGCCCGATGATGGACGCGGCGTCGGTGGGGGCTGCTGAGGTCGAGGACGCGGATTCGCCGTCGGCACCGTCGGTGCCGTCCGCAGCCGCACCGGCCTTGGCCCCGCCGTTCAGGCCCTGCCCCATCCCATGTTCGGCCATGAACCGTTCCGAGCCGGACCGGGCGATGGTGCCCAGGTTGTCGATGAGTTCCTGGCGGGTCATGCCCACGCCCGTGTCGGCGATGCGCAGGATGCGCGCGTCCTTGTCCACGGTGATGGTGATGTCCAGCGGCAGGTCGGGCGCGTTCACGGCGTCGCCCCGGCTCTGGAAGAAGCGCAGCTTGTCCAGGGCGTCGGATGCGTTGGAGACCAGTTCGCGCAGGAAAATCTCGCGGTTGGTGTACAGCGAGTGGGTGATGATGTGCAGCAGTTTCTGCACTTCTGTGCGGAATTCATGGGTTTCGTGCGCGGCGGCGGTCATCGTTTCCTCCTGTGAAAGGCGTGGTCTGGTGATCGGAAAGGGTTTGCCCGGCCAGCGTGGCGGGCCCGGCATGCCCGAATGTTGTACAATCGTTCCGTGCCGTTGCGGTCGGAAAATTCCCTGTGCAGATAGTGCCGGAGCGGCGCGTGTCAAGACGGCACCGGCAGGGAAGGGAAGACGCGACGCGCCTGTGCCGGGCGCAAACGGTACACGGGCCGCCCGACATGGTGCGGACGGCCCGTGGAATTGGTCAGGTGGCTGGGCCATCGCCCCGGTCGGGAAAGATGGGTGGGGAGGGCGCGGTGGGGATGCGGGGCGAGGGCGCCCCGGCCCGCCTCGCCTTGTCGGGACCCCGTGCGGTGTTGTCGGGCTAGGCCGCGGGGGCGTCCAGTTTGAAGCGCACGCGCAGCACGCCGTTTTCGAAATCGTGCGAGATGATCCGGAAGGTGCCCACTTCCGCCGTGTTGGCCACATGGGTGCCGCTGCACGGGCAGGCGTCGAAATCGCCCACCCGCACGATGCGCAGGGTGTCGCCCGCGTCGTCCGGCAGGCGGCCCAGGTCGAAGCGGCTGGCGGCTTCCGTGCGGTCCATGTCCACGGCGATGACCGGAAGGTTGCCGGACAGCACGCGGTTCACTTCGGCTTCTATGGCGCGGGCTTCCGCATCGTCGAGCTGATGGTCGAAGTGGTAGTCGCACTTGGATTTCTTGGGGTTGACGTGGGCGCTGAAGCAGCGCCCGCAGCCGTGGCGGGCCACCATCACGCCGTTCAGGACGTGTTCGGCGGTATGCATGCGGGGGGCTTCGTCCTTGCTCATGATGGGCTCCATATAGGTTGTGGGTGCCGGGCGCTCGCGCGGGTGGCGCTTGCGCCGGGCATGGGATATCTGTGTGGTATGCTGGCGAGAATGGCGGTGTGCGCTCTCGTTGTCGCGTGTACGCCACGGGCCGGCCACTGCGCCGGGAGAAGATACAGGAGATGCTGCATGGATTTCAAGGCGCTGGCCGATCTGGTGGAAAACGGACTGCCGTTCCAGAAGCTGTTGGGCATTCGGGTGGCCGAGATGGAAGCGGGCCGGGTGAAGCTGTTCATTCCGTACCGCGAGGAACTGGTGGGCGATACCCGGCGGCCCGCCCTGCATGGCGGGGTGATATCATCGCTGGCCGACGTGTGCGCGGGGTTTGCGGTGTGGACCAGGTGCCGCATCGACGACCGTATCGCCACCATCGACCTGGTCATCGACTACCTGCGGCCCGCGTCCGCCAGCGACCTGTACGCCGAGGCCACGGTGAAGCTGCTGGGCAACCGGGTGGGCAACGCGCAGGTGGTCATCTGGTCCGCCGACAGGCCGGACCGGCATGTGGCCGAGGGGCGGGGGGTGTATAACATCAGAAGAGGATGACTCTGCATCGGCCTGTCGGTACCGCATGCTGTGAAACGGCTGGACACGTGGCTGTTTTTTTAATAAAAATAGGCTATTGAAGTGTGTAATAATGAATTATTCGTGACGGTTTCCGGTATTTCGCAGTCTGTTTTTCCGTTCCGGGGGGAACGGCAAGCACCGTGCTGGCTGCCAATGCACGCCTGCCCCTGGCCGACCAGAACATTCGCCTGACGCCGTGTCGGGCGGGTCGGGCAGACGGCTGTTCCGGTTCACGGGATGGCCAATGACTCCGAGCATGCATCGCGCCAGCGAGGGGGCGCGCCGCGGGTTGTTCCGTCCCATGGGCGGAATGTGCCTGCGTATGCGCATGTCGATGGAATCCTGTGCAGTCGGGGTCCGTCACGGAACATGCCGGAGAGTGGGGCTTTCTGAACGTTTGTGTTATGTCAGGGGGATGTGATGATATCATTTTTTGCGTCATTGCCGATGCGTATGAAGGTGCTTGCCATCATGCTGCTTCCGCTGGTGGCGTTGCTGGCGTTTTCCGGATCGCTCGTCATGGGCAAGCGCGCCATAGTGGTCGAAATGCAGGAGGTGGAGCGCCTTGCCGCCCTTTCCGTGACCATTGGCGACGTCGTCCACGAACTGCAGAAGGAGCGGGGTCTTTCATCCGGGTTTCTCGCCAGTCGCGGAGAACGGTTCGGCCCGGAGATGGTCGCCCAACGGCGCGGTTCGGACAGTGCGCTGGACAGGCTGCATGCGCGACTGCGCGTGTTTCGGGAGGAGAACCTTCCTCTGGAAACAAAAGCCGCCCTCGCCAAGGTGGAGAGCGGACTTGGCGGCATCGGCGGCAAGCGTCGCGAAGTGGACGCCCTGGAGCTCAAGCCGGCCGGAATCATCGCGGCGTACTCCGCAACCATAGCCGCGCTGCTGGATGTGAACGCCGTCATTTCGCGCGCCAGTTCCGAGCCGCGCGTACTCGGGCGCATCGTGGCCTATGATTCGCTGTTGTGGGCCAAGGAATACGCGGGGCGCGAACGGGCCACGCTCAATGGCGTGTTCGCCCAGGGAACGCTTTCGGGTGATCTGTTCCGCTCATGGCTGACCGTGCTTGCTGCGCAGGACGAACGGCTTGCCGCATTCAAGGCGCTTGCCGCGCCCGAAGCCGCGGCCCTGCTGGAAGAGCGGCTGACAGGCCCCGCCGTGGCGGATGTCGCCCGGATGCGAGCCCTGGTGATGACCGGGACCCAGGGCGAGGCGCTTGAAGGCGACGCTGCCGAGTGGTTCAAGGCGTCCACGGCGCGCATAGAGCTTTTGCGCCAGGTCGAGGTCGGCCTGGGCGATGCCCTGATGCAACTCGCGAACCGCCTCGGCCAGGACGCCAGGTGGGACATGCTCGTCTACGTGTCGCTGGCCGGTGCGGCGCTGGCCGTCACGTTGGCTGTGGGGCTGCTGGTCTTCGTCTCGATCAATGCGCCCTTGCGCCGCGCGGTGGCCTTTGCCGAAGCCGTGGGCAAGGGCAACCTGGATCATCCCCTGGATGTGCGGCAGGCCGATGAAATAGGCACGTTGTGCAACGCCATGACAAGCATGGTCGGTAACCTGAAGCTCAAGATCGCGGAAGCGCAGACGCAGACCCAGCTGGCGGCCCAGGAGACGGAGCACGCCCGCACGGCGCAAGCTGAAGCGGACGAGGCCCGGGCCGAGGCGGAACGGGCGCGTCGGAACGGCATGTTGCAGGCGTCGGTGCGCATGGAAGGCATGGTGCGCAAGCTCTCCGGCGCGTCCGAGGGCATCGCGGCCCAGGTTGTGCAGTCCAGCAGGGGGGCCCAGGCGCAAAAAGACCGTGTTGCCGGTACGGCGCTGGCCATGGAGCAGACCAACGATGCGGTCATGGATGTGGCCCGGAGCGCCGGACGAGCTTCGGAAATATCGCACGAGGCCCGGCAACTGGCCAGCGACGGGGCCGGTGTTGTCCGCAGGATGGTGGGCATGGTGGGCGACGTGCGCGTGCAGGCGTTGCAGCTCAAGGGTGATATGGAAATCCTCGGCACGAACGCCGCCAACATCGGGCAGGTGCTCGGCGTCATCAACGATATCGCGGATCAGACGAACCTGCTGGCGCTGAACGCAGCCATCGAGGCCGCCCGTGCAGGCGATGCGGGGCGCGGCTTTGCCGTGGTTGCGGACGAGGTGCGCAAGCTGGCGGAAAAGACCATGACCGCCACGAAGGAAGTGGCCGAGGCAGTGGTCGGCATACAGAGCGCCACGCGGTCCAATGCGGAAAGCGTTTCACAGACCGTGGGCAGCATAGAAAACGCCACGGGCATGGCCGAGGAGTCGGCGCGGTCGCTTGAGCGGATCGTGGACATGGTGACCCACGCCAGCGACCAGGTGCGGTCCATTGCCGCCGCGGCGGAACAGCAATCCGCCGCAAGCAAGGAGATCAGCGATTCCCTGGCCGACATCAACTCCATAGCCAACGACACCGCCAAGGGAATGGAGCATTCGACGTTGGCCGTGGAGGAGCTTGCTTCGCTCGCCAGGGCCTTGCAACAGATGGTGACCGAGATGGCGGCGGAGGGGCGGGCCTAAAAACGACCTTGCGCCGTGCGCGGAACAAGGAAAGGGAACAGAACAGGAACGGGCCACCGCCATGGCGGTGGCCCGTTCCTGTTCTGTTGCTGTCGGGCTGTGCGCGGTGTCTCGCGCACGGTGGTGTGCCGCGTGTTGCGGCGGGCTACTTGGACAACGACTGCTCCTGCACGCGGGGGCCGCCCGCGCCGGGCGCGCCCGTCGGGGCCGGGGTGTGCGGCGGCACCACGATCTGCTGGCCCGGCTGCGATTCCACGAAGTTGGAGGGGGCCTTGTCGGTGCTGCGGTCGGGGTCGAAGCCCAGCACCTTGCTGCGGGCCTTGCCCACCAGCACGGTGCATTCGTTGTTGGCGCAATCGCGGATGGCCAGCAGGGTGGGCTTCAGCACGCCCGTGGGGGCCACGTTTTCCACCACCAGGTAATATTCGCGCGGGCCGGTGCCGAACAGCGGGGTGACCGTGCAGGTCACCAGCCAGTCGTTCACGCCGTCGCCGTTCCAGTCGGTGATGGCCGTGAGCGACACGGAAATCACGTCCATGCCTTGGCCCAGGGCAAAGCCCACCTTGCCGATGCGCACGTTGTCGTCCGGCATCGCGGAATCCGCAAAGGTTTCGCCCGCAAGGCCGTTGCGCGCCTCTGCCGAACGGAAGCGCGTGGACAGGCGGCGGTACAGTTCCTCGCCGTACGAGGAGGGGCGGTAGTCGCGGTTGTCGCGGATGGCCGCCTCCATGTAGTTGCCCTCGGCGTCAAGGATGTTGCGGCGCACCATCTCGTCGCGCAGGTAGACGGCATAGTTGCGGAACATGTCGGGGCGCACCACCTCCACCGGTTGCAGGGCGCAGCCGGAGGCCAGGGCCAGCAACAGCAGCAGCGGGACAAGAGTGACAAGACCGACTGGGCCGACTGGACCGACTGGGCCGCGCGGGGCGGCGGAACGCTGGGCGGTATGGGAACTGGTGCTGTGCATGGCGGATGATGCCCGGCGGGCGTTTAGGGGTGCGGGCGCGGCCCGTGCAGTGCTTTCCGGCTGCTGCGCCGGGCCGGTTACTGCTTCAGGATGGCCTTGATGGTGGCCTCGTCGGCGGCCTTGCGCGCCGCCTCCTGCGAGGCGGGCAGGATCTGCTCGCGCAGCAGCTTGTCGAGGAAGACGCGCGCCTCTTCGCCGGTGCGGACCACCGGCTGGCCGATGCCCCGGTATTCGTCCAGCGACAGCAGCCGGGCCTGCAACAGCCCCTTGGGCGCGGGGTCTTCCACCACCAGCCAGTAGCCGAGGTAGAAGCCCTCGTCGTGCGGGGTCTTCTGGGTGAGCAGCACCAGCCAGTCGCGCACGCCGTTGCCGTTCCAGTCCAGCGTGGCGAAGACCACCAGCGTGTTCACGAGGTCGGGCGAATGGACGTTGAGCGAGGAGCGGTCCAGCGCGCTGACGGTCCACTGCCTGGGCGAGGCGAAGGTGCGCCGCGTATCGTCGGTGAAGCCCAGCAGCAGCGAGGGGAACGAGCGCAGGTTCATGCGCAGGGCCAGCTCAAGCCCGTACGATTCCGGCTGGTAGTCCTGCGGCAGGATGTCGCCGGAAGGTTCGGCCCGGCCATCGGGCAGCACCACCAGCCCCGCGCGCTGGGCGGCGTCGGGGTGGCGCTGGGCGAAGGACGTCAGCAGAAAGCGGTCCAGCACCTGCACCGGCACGGGGCCGGGGTAGATGCGTTCCGGCTGGGGGCTGGCGTAGGGCTGGGCGCCGTCGTCGGTGATGCGCGGCGCGCAGGCGGCCAGCGACATGGCCAGCAGCAGGGCGGCCAGCAGGCCCGTCAGGCCGGTCAGGCCGGTCAGGTCGGTCAGGTCGGTCAGGTCGGTCAGGCCCGTCTGGCCCGGCAGGCCCGATGACGGGTGCAGGGCGCGAAAACGGCGCGCTGTGGCGGTGCCTGCGCGCCTGTCGGTATGGTTGTCGGGCCGGGCCGTGGTGCGGACGGGCATGGAATCCTCCGGATATGACCGCGTGGGGCGGTCGCACCCGCGTCTTATGACCGCCCCGTGCGACTGTCAACGGGCATTTGCGGGGCCGGGCCGGGGAACTCGTGGGCCGGGCGCGGTCCTGCCGGGCGGCGCATTGCCCGTTCAAAACGACGTCGCCCCGCTCCCGCCCGTGAAGGGCGGCAGGCGGGGCGGTGCAGAAAGGCCTTCCGACCGGGCTGCCCCGGTCCGTTGCCGACATCAGAAGTTCAGCACCCTGTCTGCCTTCAGCATCTCGTCGTACAGAAACTGCTGGTTGCCTCGGGCCACCGTATCGTCAGCATCCACGCCGTGGATGTCCTGGCACTTGCCTCAGGCGGCCAGCACACCCTCGCTGAGTGAGAACAGCCGGGCCAGGTCGCGGATGGGGAACGAGGGGCCATCGCCCGCCGCGTAATCCGCTGCCGGACCGTTGAGGAAGATGGTCACTTCCTCGCCCTTTTCGAGCAGGAAGTTGCCGAAGCGGAAGGTGTTCCAGCGGATTTCCGGGTCTGCGCTGGAAAGGACGATCAGTATTTGCATTTCAAATGCTCCGCTGTCTGTTTGATAGATAAAATCTATCGTAAGCGGTGCATGGCCGGGATGCAAGCCGTGCGGCGACAGCCGTGCTGCGCAAACGGCAACGGCGCGGTGGGGTCGCGCCGTGAACGGGATGCCAGAGGGGATGCATGGATGTGGCCGGGCTGCGGCGGGATGAGGAGCCCCCCATGTGCCGCCAGCGGCGGCTAGCCGAAGGGATTCAACGGCTTCAGCCCAAAACCCACGGCATGCGACGGAGCGGCCAGGGGGCGTCCTTCGCGCAGATCGGACAGGGCCTTGGCCAGTTGGTCGGGACAGGAGGTGGGCTTGTTGCCGCAGGTGATGCCGACCAGTTTGTCGATGGCGTCCTGCACCGGCATGCCATCAAGCAGGCGGCCAAGGGCTTCGAGGTTGCCGGGACAGCCCCCGGCAAAACGCACGTCGCGCAGCATGCCGTCGCGCACATCGAACTGGATCTGCTTGCTGCAAACACCGTTGGGAACATGAACATGCATGGCGAAACTCCGTGGCGCGGCGGTGGCCCGGCGCGCCGGATTGCTGGTGTGGCGTAACGTATGGAACGGGTTCGGCGCCAGACATAGGCCCGCCGCGCCGTGCTGTAAAGGGGGAGGCGGACGTGCCGACCACCCGCTTGACGCGCCGGGCGGTGTGGACTATCATTTCATCTAGTAAGGGGAGTAGCCAGCAAGGGCAACGTCAACAGCATGGCGCAAACGCCTGGCGTTGCCGTTGGGACGGACCCATAAACCGGACCAATTGGCGAGACCTTCACGGCAGTGATGCCGGGGGTCTCGCCTTTTTTGTATTTGACCTCCGGAATATCAGAAAAGTTCAACTTATCCGAGAGGTTATGTGTGAAAAGTGTTTTTCGTGACTGGTATCCCTTCCTGCTGGCCATACTGGCCACGCTGCCGGGCCTTGCCATGCGGGCCCTGCACCCCGATATCAGCCCTCTGGTCATGGTCGGCCTGACCGGCGGGGCTATTCTGGCGTCGTCGTTCATGCTGATGTGGGCGTGCGAAGTTGCCCAGCTGGACATCCCCCAGACGCTGGCGCTGGCCGTGGTGGCGCTCATTGCCGTGCTGCCCGAATATGCCGTGGACATGTACTTTACCTGGATGGCCGGGCAGCACCCCGAAAGTGACTATGCCCATTACGCCATCGCCAACATGACCGGGGCCAACCGCCTGCTCATCGGCGTGGGCTGGAGCGCCATCGTGCTGGTGTGCTGGATGCGCTTTCGCAGCGCGGTGGTGGTGGAAAACGAACGCCGCACCGACCTGGTGTTCCTGGCCATGGCCACGGCCTATGCGTTCTTCATTCCCATCAAGGGTTCGCTGGCGTGGTACGATGGCGTGATTCTGGTTTCCATCTACGCCTGGTACATCTGGATCGTTTCGCGCAGGCCCTGCACCGAATTCGAGGCCGAAGGCCCGGCAGAAACGCTGGCCAAACTGTCCAGGGGGCGTCGCCGTCTGGCCACCCTGTCGCTGTTCCTGTACGCCGCCGTGGTGATCCTGGCCGACGCGGAACTGTTCAGCGAAAGCCTGGTGGCTTCCGGCAAGGTGCTGGGCATCAACGAATTCCTGCTGGTGCAGTGGCTTGCGCCCATCGCCTCCGAGGCGCCCGAATTCATCGTGTCGCTGATGTTCGCCTTGCGCGGGCATGCCAGCATCGCGCTGGGCAGCCTGATTTCGTCCAAGCTGAACCAGTGGACCCTGCTGGTGGGCATGATTCCCGGCGTGTACGCGGCCTCGTCCGGCTCCGTGAACCCGCCCATTCCCATGGATTCGCACCAGATGAACGAAATACTGCTGACGGCGGCGCAGTCGCTGTTCGCCATCTGCCTGCTGCTGCGCATGCGCATCGGCATACGCGGGGCGCTGCTGCTGTTCGGCCTGTTCCTGGCGCAGTTCATCTCGCCGTTCATCCAGGCGCCGATAGAGGCGGCCATGGGCCTGCCGCACATTCCCGACCGGCTGCACATCTGGTTCAGCCTTGTGTACGTGGTGCTGGCGGGCGGCATGCTGCTGCTGCGACCGCGCAGCCTGCTGGACCTGCGTTACGGTTTTCGCGTGTAGCATGCGCGCCGCTGGCGGCGCGTCCATCGACATGACCTGACCTTCGCGGCCCGTCGCGCCCTTGGCGCGGCGGGCCGCTCGTGTTAGAGACGAGCCATGAGTGACGGCAAACCATGTGCTGCGGCAAGGGGAGGGCGCACCGTTCCGGCGAGTGCGTTCATGTCAGGCCCGTTCGGGCCAGCCAGGCTCGGATCGGCAAGGCTCGGGCTGACAAGGTTCGGGGCGGGGATGCTCCTGACGGCCATGCTCGCGGCGGTACTGTTCGCGGCGGCGCTGTGGGCAGTTCCTGTGCGGGCCGCCGAACCCGGTGCGGGGCGCGACGACGAAGCCTCCATCACCCTGCGCGAGGATGATTTCGACATCGACGTGCGCTATCCCCGCCTGGGGCAGCCTGCCGTGGACGACGACCTGGCCCGCTGGGCCGCGCACATCGTGGCCGCGTTCCGGCAAGGGCTGGCCGAGCCCGAAATCGGGGGCGAGCCGGTGAACGGCACGCGCGACCCCAACGGTCGCCACTTCGTCAACGAACTGAAGGTGACGCATGACGTCACCCGCGCCTCGGCCCGGGCGGCCACGGTCACCTTCAGCATCTGGACCTACACCGGGGGCGCGCACGGCAATCTGGACATCATCACCCAGAGCTACGACATGGCTTCCGGCGCGCGCCTTGCCCCGGAGGACATCTTTGCGGATACCGAGGGCGCGCTGGCCCTGCTGGCCCCGTACTGTTACGAGGCGCTGGCCGAAACCCTGGGTGAAGACCGGGCCGAGGACATGCTGCGCGGCGGCACCAGCCCGGATGCGGACAACTACGCCAGCCTTGCGCTGACACCGGACGGGGTGCGGGTGCATTTTTCGCCGTACCAGGTGGCGCCGTGGTCTGCCGGGCCGCAGCGGGTGGACGTGCCGCTGGGGGTATTGATAGACGCCGGGCCGCGACTGGAGTTGTGGGGCGTCACCCGCTAGCCGGAATGAAGAAACGATGCCGAAGGGCCGGAACGCAGTGCGCGTTCCGGCCCTTTTCACAGGTGGTTTGCCGTCGGGTTTGCCGGGAGAATTCCGGAGGCAGCCGGTTGCAGCCGGTTGCTGCCGGTTGCGCCCGGTTGGGTAGTCGGCCATGTCGGCGGCGGCGACCAGTTCAGCGGCGGGCTGCCAGATCAGCGACGAGCTGCCAGTTCAGCGGCAGTCGGGCAGATCGGCGCGGGTGCACAGGGTGAGCACAGCGTCGCATATGCGGGTGCCCGCGGGGCGCGCCAGCACCGCCCCGCCGGGGATTACCGCCGCGCGGCGGAAGCCCAGCCGGGTGACGAACCCGAGGGCGTGGCGGTAGGGCGCAGGGGTAAGACCCACCAGGGTGTCCAGCAGATGCGGCCCCGGGCGTCCGTTCGTGGCGGGGGCCTGCACGGGGGCCTGCGCATGGAGCAGAAAGCGCACTACCAGACGTCCGATTTCTTCGGCGCGGGGCAACCCGGCCCGCAGCACGCAAAAATGGATGCGGGCCGCGCGACCGCAAAATCCGTCCAGCCAGCACAGGGCCAGCGGGGTGTCCGCCGCCTGTGCCAAATAGCACCACGCCCGATGCGGGGCCAGCAGGGCGCGCAGATCTGCGGCGCAACGCACTCCGCCGTCGTGGAACACCACCGGGGCCAGCCCTTCTTCGTGCAGGGTGGCCCACAGCCGGTCCAGTTCCGCATCGGTGACCGGCACAGGGTGGGACGGGTGGCGCGAACGCAGCACCAGCGGTGGCAGCGGCGGGCGGGGGGCGGGATGCTCAGTCGGGCCAGTCCGACCCGCAGGGCCAGTTCGCACAGCCGGGCCAATTTGCACAGCCGGCCCAGTTCGCGCAGTCCGGCCAGTTCGGTCAACTCGGGCGGTCCGGGCACTCCGGGCGCCCGGCAACGCGGCAAGGGATGATGCGGGCCTAGCCATACAGGGGATACTCCATATGCGCGGTGTGTTCCGTGCCGTCGTGACCGCCATGGCCCGCGCCGTACCCCGCCGGACCGAACCCTCCGGAGTCCGGGTCGGGGAATTCCGCGCCCAGGTCCGGGTCCAGAATGCGCGCCAGGCAGTCCAGCATGTCGTCATGCCGGGACACGGGAAAGGCCAGATACTCCTCGTCCACGAATTCCCGCGCCAGGTCGCGCCGTTTGCCCTCGGCATCCACGAAGGGCAGGCGGTGGGGCAGCAGCATGCGGCCCTGCTCGAACTCCGGCACCAGCCTGCGGATGCGGTCCTTCTTGGGCATGGGGCCGCCCAGCGGGGTGATGTCGAAGCGGTAGTTGCGGCGTTCCTGTTCGGTGCGCACGTGCTCGATATCGGCCTGCATGCCGTATTTTTCGTAGCCCGTGGCCAATGGCCGCCATGTCCGGTGCAGGCGGAACAGCGCGGCGGCCCGGCCCGTTAGGTTCAGCCGGTCACGCACCCCGTCCAGCAGGTAGCGGTTGCCGTCCGGGGCCAGTCCAACCACCAGCATGACCGTGTAGTCGCTGCCCTTCTTGCGTTCGCCCGCCGGGTCCACCAGCAGGTACCGGTTGCAGTGGCCCCAGCGGGCCAGGGGGGATGAGCGCCAGTGGTCGGCTCCGTTGCCCGCCGCATCGGACGCATAGCGGCGCAGCCATTGGGCGCGGAAGCCCTGTGCCGTGTCGGCGGCGGGGTTCAGCAGCATCTGGCAGCCGAACACGTACGGTCCCATCTGGCGGCGTTTTTCGGCCAGCGCCGCCGGTGAAAGCAGCACTGGCGGGCCATCTGGGGCACCGGTGGCCGTGGCGGGATGGATGCGCGGCGTTGCCGCCCTTCGTTCGAGGATGGTGCGCCAGGTGTCGTTGAAGTGGTAGCGGGTGCCGATGTAACGACGGCGTCCCGCCCCGCTTGTGGGCGGCGCACTGCCTGTGCCTGCGTCGGCGGGGGCAGGGACAGGCGTGCCCGCGGCCAGCCCCGTATCGTTCGCGCGGGCGGCGACACCGTTCCTTTCGTCCGTTATCGTGCGGACTTCTTCGCCACTGTTACCGCCACTGTTACCGCCATGGTCTGCGCCGGTCACCTCGCTGGCCCCCAGATTGAGCGACAGGGCCCAGCATTCCGTGACCTTGGCGATCATTTCCGGGGTGGTCACCGAGTCGCGGGTCACCACGTCGTCGTAGACCAGCAGGCGAAAGTGCTTGCCCGTGGGCTGGCCGTCCACCAGTCCCCACGCCTCCACGGTGGCCTCCTTGGGGTTGCCCCGGCGGCGCACCACGATGCCCTTGTCCAGCGACCACACCGGGGCCTGCCGCCGGGGCGCGGCCCACAGCACGTCGGGGTACAGGCGCTTCAGCAGGTCGTTGTGCTCGAACTCGTGCTTGATCTGACCCAGGAAGTCCTTGGCCACCGGGCGCGAGTGGGAAAAGATGCCCACCGTGATTTCCGGGTCGTTCAGGATGTCGCGCACGGTCTGGCCGAAGGTGATGATGGTGGATTTGTAGTGTTCGCGCGCCCACAGGTCCAGGTGGCCGTCGGGCGCGGCCTGAACCTCGCGGCAGCGTTCGAACAGCCAGTCGCGGTCCATGTCGGCCCGGTTCATGAGCCGGGTGAGCAGGTAGAACAGGTCGCGGCGGCCCAGTTCCGCCTGCACGGCGGTAAGGGCGGCGGGGCCGCTTCGGGCGGCGTCCGCGGCAAGGTCGGCGTACAGGGCGGCGGCATCGCGCCGGGTGGTGGGCATGGCGGCTGCGGGCGGAACCATGGGAGCGGCTGGCATGGCGGAAAATCCTCCGGTGCGGGGCTGGTGTGAAGGGTGGCCGATGGCGCACACCCTACACGGGACGAAACGGGGCGCGGCGGCCACGAGGGGGGCGCAACGGGGTGGCGCGGGCATCCGGAGGGGGTGCGGCCATGACAGTCACGCATGATGAGCGTGCACGGCGGGCGCGCATGACAGTCGCGCGTGTTGGGCGTTGTGTCGGCGCTGGGGCAGGGGCGCGACGCCGTGCCGCTGTGGCGGGAGGGGGCGGCAGCGCTCATGTGGTGCGGGCGGCACGGCAACCGCAATGCCGCCCGATGCCACCCCAATATGGCCGGACACCGTGCGCATGCGCACGTGCGGGATGTTCGGGCTGAACGTCCGCCATGCGCCGGGCATGCGTGCGCATGCTTCGGCCAAAGGCAGGGCAAGGGCGGTGCAGCCCCGTGTCCGTTTCGCATTCGGGAACGGCTGGTGCCGCATCCACGCTGCGGAGTGTCTTGTAATCGCCATGCAAGTCTGCTAGGCAAGTCTAGAAAATTTCACGAATGCCGTGTGCGCGCCGCGCAAGCCGGACCCGGAACGGTGCGGTTCCGGGGTGTCGGCGACGGCGACCCCCCAAAGAAGGAGGAACACATGTACATGCTTCTGAACTGGCGCGCCCTGCGTCACATCGCCATGGTCATGGTGGCCGTCATGGGCCTGCTCAGCTTCGTGCCCCGCGTGGAAGCCGCCTTCGTTCCCAACGCCGGCATCGTGGCCGGGGAACAGCGCTCCAGCGACATCGGCACCGTGCAGAAGGCCCTGGAAAACAAGATGGTTTCCGAGCGCCTGCAAGCTCTTGGCTACTCTTCCGCCGAAGTGGAACAGCGCCTGTCCATGCTGTCCGACGCCGAACTGCACGACCTGGCCAAGAAGATCGACAACCTGACCCACGGCGGCGACGGCTTCGGCTTCGTCATTGCCATCCTTGTCGTCATCCTGCTGGTGGTGCTGATCCTGCACTTCGCCGACCGCCGCGTGGTCGTCCAGTAGCCGCGCGCTCCATTTTGCTCCCGCTGCCCGCGCAGGCCACGGCTTGTGCGGGTAGCGGGGGTGCCATTTCCGCCATGCCCATGAAGTTTTCGCCAGCATGCCGGGCCGTACGCCCGGCCCCCGCGTACCCAGGTGCCATCCGGTCACGGGTCCGCCGTCTGCTCTCGCGGTCTTTGCCGGGCCTGCTGCTGTTGTGTGCAGCGCTGGCCTGCGCGGGCTGCGTGCGCGGCCCCGGCAGCCTTGCGCCGGACCCCGCCCGACCCGCCGCCGAGCGGATCATCCCCGACGTGCCGTTCTTTGCGCAGGAACAATACCAGTGCGGCCCCGCTTCGCTGGCCGGGGTGCTGCGCCACATGGGGCTGACGGGCGCCCAGGCCACCCCGGACGGCATTGCCGAGGCCATCTTTCGCCCCGGCATGCACGGCACGCTTTCGCTGGACCTTGCCCTGTACCCGCGCACCCTCGGGCTTTCCAGCCGCTGGTACGACGGTTCCGTGGCCGACCTGATGGCCGCCGTGGATTCCGGCCAGCCGCGCATCGTCATGGTGGACCATGGCTATGGGCTGGTGAGCACCTATCATTTCATGGTGGTGGTGGGCTACGCGCCCGACGCGGTCATCGTGAATTCCGACCGCACCCCCCTGCAACGGCTGCCGTGGGCTTCGTTTTTGCGCACCTGGGACCGCACCGACCGCTGGACTTTGGAGGTCCGGCGGCAGGAGCCGGGCCCCGCGCCCGCCCCGTAGCCCGAACCGTCACGGGAGGCTCCATGCCGGACACCACGCCCCTTGCCGTCACCCCTGTTTCCGCTTCAGCCAGCCTGCGGCCCGCCCGATCTGTCGGCATGCCGCGCCCCATGTTCCGCTGCATGTCACGCCCCGTATCGGGCGCCGTCCTGCCGTGCCTGCTGCTGACCCTGCTGCTGACCGGATGCGCCCTGCCGCGCATCGGCATCTATCAGGATCCGTTGTCCGGTCCGGAACACCTGGAACTGGGCCGCGCCTACGAGCAGAAGGGCGAGCTGGATCTGGCCCGGCGCGAATACGCCGAAGCCGTGCGCGACGACGTGCCCCAGGCCCACCTGTTCCTGGCCAACCTGCTGTTCCAGAAGGGCGAGTTGGAAGAGGCGGAAAGCCACTACCGCAAGGCCATCCGCACCCTGCCCGAGGCGGAATCCGCCCCGGCGCGCAACAATCTGGCCTGGCTGCTGCTCACGCGCGGTGAGCGGCTGGAGGAAGCGCAACGCCTGGCCGAAGAGGCCGTGCGCCTTGCCGACGACGCCCACCGCCAGAGCTTCGAGGACACCCTGAACCAGGTGAAGGCCGCGCGAAACAAGTAGCGCCTTTTGCGCTTTCGGGCTCCTGTCCTCCTTGCCCCTCCACGGCACGGTCGACGCCAGCGACGGCCCGCCGCATCCACCGTCACGCGGATGCGGCGGGCCGCGTCGTTGACCGTTGCGGTTCCTCGGTCTGCATTTCCCGGGGCCTCACTTCCTTTCGGCAGCCTGCCCGCAGCCTGTCCGCCTTTCTTCCGCCATCCGTCCCGTCACCCCGTCATCCCGGCGTCACGTCGCCCCGCCCCCGTCACCCCGTCGCCGGGGGGCGGTTCCGCAGCTCCGCATCGCACACTGTCGCCGGTTTTTTCGCAAGGTTGCCGGGGCGGGCTTTCCCGCGCGCGTTTCATCTGGCAAGATAGGCCATCGGATACTCTGTGGAGGCGGCATGACGGGTCTGGGCATTCGCGGCAAACTGCTTGCCAGCTACATGTTGGTATTCCTCGTGCTGCTGCTGTGCGGCGGCGCCGGTGCGTACATATATGCCCGCAATGCCGTGGAACAGGCCGTCGAAGAGCGGCTGCACGCGGCCACCCAGTCCATTCTGGGCACCGTGCGCGTGGGGGCGGACCTTGCGGTGCGCAACTACCTGCGTGCCGCTTCGGAAAAGGCCCGCGACGTGGTGGCGCTGGAATACGAACGCTACCGTTCAGGCGCCATCACCGAGGCGCAGGCCAAGGCCAATGCCGCCGCCATCCTGCTGCGCATGAGCATAGCCCGGTCAGGCTACATCTATTGCCTTACCTCCAACGCCACCCTGGCGGTGCACCCGGTGCCGTCACTGCTGGGGCGCGATCTTTCGGAGTTCGAGTTCGTGCGGGACCAGTCGCGCCTGCACGAAGGCTTCATGCAGTACGAATGGCGCAACCCCGGCGAAACGCACGCCCGCCCCAAGGCGCTGCACATGACCTGGTTCCAGCCGTGGGACTGGATCATTTCCGCCTCTGCCTACCGCGAGGAATTCCGCAACCTGCTGGACGTCACCATGCTGCGCGATGCCGTGCTCTCGCACCGGGTGGGCGATACCGGCTATGCCTACATCATGACCGGTGCGGGCGAACTGCTGGTGCACCCGGTGATGGAGCCGGGCGACATCGCCGACGCGCGCGACGACACGGGCCGCCGCTTCGTGCGCGAGATGCTGCAAAAGCGGTCGGGCCGCATCGTCTACTCCTGGCGCAACCCCGGCGAAGGCCACTACCGCGAGAAGATCGTGGTCTACGCCTATCTTGCGGACTACGACTGGATCGTGGCCGCATCCGGGTATACCGACGAGATTTACGCCCCCCTCGACCGCATGCGCCGCCTTGCCCTCGTGTGGCTGCTGGCGGCCACCGGGGTGGTGGCGCTGGCCAGCCTGTACGCCAGCGCGGGCATCACCGGGCCGTTGCGGCGGCTGACCGAGCGGGTGCGCGTGGGCGCCGGGGGCGACCTTTCGGTGCGCATAGTGCCGGAAACGCATGATGAAATTGGTGATCTTGCCAACTATTTCAACAGGCTGATGGGCAACCTGGAAGGGCACAGCCTGCGCATGGGCCAACTGGTGGAGGCGCGCACGGCGGAACTGACCCGCCTCAACGCCGACTACCTGGGCGAACTGGAACGCCGCGCCGCCTCGGAAGAAGAGGCCCGCAGCCGCCTGGCCTTTTTGCAGGCGCTGATGAATGCCATTCCCAACCCCATCTACTACCGCGATTTCACGGGCCGCTTCGTGGACTGCAACGACAGCTTCGCGCGGATGGTGCTGGGCTGCGCGCGAGAAGACGTGCGCGGTCGTCCGCCGGGCGACTTTCCCGACGTGTACCCGGCGGACGTGGCCGGTGCCGTGCTGCGCGACGACGACGAACTGCGCCATGTGGGCGGCACCCGCTTTGGCGAGCAGACCCTGCGCTGCGCCGACGGGGCCACGCACCATTTCAGCGTGGCCAAGACCGTGTTTGCCGGAGGCACGGCGGGCGAGGGCGGCATCATCGGTGTGCTCACCGACCTTACGGCGCGTCGCCGGGCCGAAGACGCGCGGCGCCTGCTGGAGCAGGCGGTGGAGAATTTTTCCGGTGCCTTGCTGATTCTGGATGGCGAGGGTTCCATCCGGTATGCCAACCCGGCCTTTGCGGCCATTACCGGCTGGCCCCGCACCGACGCGGTGGACCGTCGCCTTGCGGACCTTGGTGCCGCAGGTGGGGGGGGCGGTGTAGCCGCCGGGAGTGATGCCGGGACGGCTGGCGACGGCAGTGGGGACGCCGGGTTTGCCGCATTGCTGGCGGCCCGTGCCCAGGGCAGGGCGTGGAGCGGGCAAACCCGGCTGCGGCGCGGCGACGGCAAGCCATTTGACGCGGAATGCCGCCTGGCTCCTTTGCGCGACGCCGCTGGCGCGGTGACCCACTTCGTGTGCACCATCGAGGACGTCAGCGAGCGGCTGCTGTTGCAGGCCCGGCTGTCGCAGGTCCAGTAGCCGTCTGCCTGAGGCTGGAATCCTCGGCGTGGTCGACCCGGGCACCGCGTTGGCGGGGTGGCCGCATCCGCGCCCCGTTTGCTTTTGCAGCGCCGGGGGCCAAGGCGGAGGCCCTGCCCGGACTGGTTCGGACTGGTTCGGGCAGGCTGGAGTAGGCTGGAGTAGGCCGGAACAGGCCGGAACAGGCCCTGAGCACATCAGGATTGGCCGGACAGGCAACAAACGGGCAGCAATCGGGGCCGCAACAGGGTCAGCAACCGGGGCAACAACCGGGGCAACAACCGGGGGCAGGGAAAGGAGCAGGGGTGTGCAGTGTGATGGGTTCCGCATGGCATGGCCGTGGCCCGTGCCTGACTGCCAAGACTGCCGAGTCCGGCGTGCCGGGCGCGGTCTGGTGCGCCTGACGGCATGCCTTGTCGCCTGCCTGCTCCTGTCGTTGCCGCTGGCGGCGGTGGCCGCACAGGCGAGCGAGCTTCCGGCAGACTCGCTTCCGGCGGGCCAGTTTGCGGCGCCCCAGGCACGACAGGCCCCCGTGGGGGCGGGGCCGGGCGGACCGCCTGATGCCTCCGGGCTGGTCTTCGTCACCCAGCAGTTTCCGCCGTTCAATTACCTGGAGCGCGACGGCGACACGGAGCGCGTGGCCGGACCCGTGGCCGAGATCATCAGCATGGCCTGCGAGCGCATGGGCGTGGGCTGCACCTTCCGTTTGCTGCCCTGGGCGCGCGCGCAGCAGGAGGTGCGCAACGGCAACGCGGACGGCATCTTCACCATCGGGTTTGTGTCGGATCGCCAGCAGTGGCTGCATTTTTGCCCGCCGTTGTTGCGCGCCGAATACGGCTTTTTCGTGCGCACGGAAAATCCCCTGCGCTACGTCACCCCCCGCGACGTGTCTGGTTACCGGGTGGGGGTGTACGGCCCTTCGCTGACGGCGAACATCCTGGACCAGTTGGCGCGACAGGTGCCCATGACGGTGGACGTGGCGACCGATAATGATGCCGGGTTCCTCAAACTGGCACAGGGCCGCATCGACGCGGTGTTCTCCAACCGCGAGAACGGCCTTGCCACCATCGCGCTGCTGCGCATCGCCAACCTGCGCTACGCGGGCTGGCACAACCGGGTGGACTATACGGTGGCCTTTTCGCGCCGCACCGCGCCGGAAGTGGTGGAAGCCTTCGAGACCGCGTTGCGCATGCTGCACCGGGAGGGGGAGCTGCAACGGTGCCTTGCCCGGTACGGATTGCAATCCGCCTATCCCGATGTGCAGGGCGGCAAGGGCCGGTAGCAGGGCAGGACGCGTCGCACGGTGAAGCCACCCCGTGCATCTCGGATACTTTCAGATATCCCGGATATCTCCTGATGCCTTCTGATGCCCCTGATGCGCGTCAGACTGCCGTTTCTGGTTGAAATGTCCGTCAGAAATGTTCGGCGGAAATATCCGTTGCTGTCACCGCGCGACATTCCTCGGCGAGAGTGTGACGGCTGGCGAGAGTGCGACAATCCGCGCGACTGCGACAGTCCGTGAGAGTGCGACAATCCGTTGCCGCCGGGTTGCGCCATGCATCCCTCCGCTATGCCGCTCCACGCCGGTTCGCGCGCAGGCGATCACCCTCATCAGAGTGGGTGAATGCCACCGTGACCGGCATTGTCCGGTTGCGCCCCCGGTACGGCATGCGCTATGCATTGCCGGTCCCGAAAGCGGCAATTCCGACGCCACCTCCGGGGGCTCCTTTCCTTGAAGGAACAGGGCCCCGGCGGCCCGGCATGTTTTGTTCCGGCTCCACGACAGAAGCCCGGCTGTTCCGCGCGTGCGCCATGGCCGGTTTTCCCACACGCACACCACGCGCCCGCGCGTGCCCACACGGCGATACGGCATGAACAGCAAAAAGCGCATCCTCGGCATACTGCTTGGCGTCATGGTTCTGGCGGCGGGCATCTGGTACTGGCATGGCCTCGGCAAGGTGGAAACCGACGACGCGCAGGTAGACGGGCGCATCTTCATGGTTTCGCCGCGCGTGGCGGGCTACGTGGTGGACGTGCCCGTGCAGGACAACCAGTTCGTCAAGGAAGGCGAGGTGCTGGCCCGGCTGGACCCCACCGAATACGAGGTGGCCGTGGCCGAGGCGCGCGCCCAGCTTGCCGCGTTGCAGCGGGGCGTGCCGCTGGAGCTTTCGCAGACCGTGCACCGGGTGACCGGCGCCCAGGCCGTGGAAGAGGCCACCAAGCGCCGCGCCGCCCAGGCCCGCGACGAAGAGGACGCCGCCCGCTACGAAATGGAGCGCATGTCCACGGAGCAGGCACAGGCCGCCCTGGACCGGCGCCGCCTGGAGGCGCTGGTGGGGCAGGGTGCCGTTTCGAGAGAGGCGGCGGACCGCGCCCGTTCCACCGACGATGCCGCCAAGGCCCGGCTGGAATCGTCCCGCGCCAAACTGGAGGCCGCCAGCAAGGCCCGCGCGGCGGCAGAGGCCGAAATGCGCCGCGTGCGCGCCGAGGTGGATCTGGCCGGAACCGGGCAGGTGGTGGCGGAAATCCGCGCCCGCCAGGTGGAGGCCCAGCAGGCCAAGGTGCGCCAGGCCGAGTTGAATCTGGAATGGACCACCGTGCGCGCCCCCGTGGACGGCTACGTGACCAAGAAGAACGTGGAGCCGGGCCGCATGGTCACGCGCGGCCAGCCGATCATGGCCGTGGTGCCCATGTCGCCCGACCACCTGTGGGTGACGGCCAACTTCAAGGAAACCGAACTTACCGACGTGAAGCCCGGCCAGCCCTGCGAAATCCGCGTGGACACCTATCCCAACCTGGTGCTGAAGGGCCAGGTGGAATCGATCATGGCGGGCACCGGCGCGGCCTTTTCGCTGTTTCCGCCCCAGAATGCCTCGGGCAACTTCGTGAAGGTGGTGCAGCGCATACCCGTGCGGCTGCGCCTGACCGACTACGACCCCGCCACCATGCCGCCCCTGCGCGTGGGCATGAGCGTGGTGCCGGTGATTTTTACCGGCAGGGGCGTTTCCGAGGTGCCCCCGCGCGCCGTGGGACCGGATGGTGCCGCCGTGCGCGGTGAAGGGGCTGGCGCCAGTGCCGGGCAGGCGGCGAAGCCCGCCGCCAACGGTACGGGTTCCGCTGCGGGCGTGGCGACGGGCATGGCCAACGCCACCGCACCCGCCCCGTCGGCCCCCAGGCAGTAGCCGGTACGGCAGCCCCGCATGTCGAAAGATCCCGAATCGGTCAACCGCTGGCTCATCACCCTGGCGGTGATGGTGCCCACGCTCATCGAAATCCTGGATACCAGCGTGGCCAACGTCGCGCTCAAGCACATCCAGGGCAGCCTGGCCGCTGGCGAGGAAGAGGTGACCTGGGTGCTCACCTCGTACCTGGTGGCCAACGCCATCGTCATCCCCATGAGCGGGTGGCTGGCGCGGCTCATGGGGCGCAAGCGCTTCCTCATGTTGTCCATCGCCGTGTTCACCGCCAGTTCGCTACTGTGCGGGGCGGCCACCAGCCTGGCCCAGATCATCCTGTTCCGCATTTTTCAGGGGCTTGGCGGGGGCGGGCTGCAACCCATGTCGCAGGCCATCCTGATGGAAACCTTTCCGCCCCAGCAGCGCGGCATGGCCATGGGCATCTTCGGCGTGGGGGTGGTGCTGGGGCCCATCCTGGGGCCGCTGCTGGGCGGCTACCTGACGGACAATTTCACCTGGCGGTGGATTTTCTACATCAACCTGCCGGTGGGGCTGCTGGCCCTGTATCTGGCCGGGGCCTTCCTGTTCGACCCGCCGTACATGGAACGCCGCCAGCGCGGCGAGGTGGTGGACTACCTGGGGCTGGCCCTGCTGACCACGGGCATCGGCGCGTTGCAGATCGTGCTGGACAAGGGCCAGCAGGACGACTGGTTCAGTTCGCCCTTCATCACCACCCTGGCCGTGGTTTCGGCGGTGTCACTGGTGGGGCTGGTGTTCTGGGAATTGCGCCACCCAAGGCCGGTGCTGGATTTCCGCATCCTGAAAAACCGCAGCTTCGCCATCGGCAACGCCGTGATGTTCTTCGGCTTCTTCGCCTTTTTCGGGTCCATCGTGCTGCTGCCGCTGTTCCTGCAAGGGCTGATGGGCTACACCGCCTATCTCGCGGGTCTCGTGCTGGGGCCGGGGGGCATGCTGGCGCTGGTGTTCATGCCCGTGGCGGGCAAGCTGACCGAACGCATCGACGCCCGCTGGATGCTGGCCTTCGGCATGCTGGTGTGTGCGTATTCGCTGCACATCATGGCCGGGTTCAACCTGTACATCGACTTCGGCACGGCGGCCTTTGCCCGCGTGCTGCAAGGCATAGCCATGCCGTTCTTCTTCGTTTCGCTGTCGGTGGTCACCTTCGCCTACGTCCCGCGCGAGGCCATGAACACCGCATCGCCGCTGTACAACCTGCTGCGCAACCTGGGCGGCTCGTTCGGCGTGGCCTTCGTTACCACGCTGCTGGCCCGGCGCACCCAGTACCACCACAGCGTGCTGGCGGAAGGCATGACGCCCCTCTCGCCCGCCTACGAGCTGAGCTTCGAGCAGATTCGCAACGGGCTGGCCATGCAGCTTGGCGAGGTGGCGGACCTGGCCGAACGCACCCGCGTGGTGATCTACCAGATGCTCCAGCGAGAGGCATCCGCCCTGGCCTTCAACGACGCCTTCTTTTCGCAGGGGGCCATCTTCCTGCTGCTGTTCTTCTGCGTGTGGTTCATGCGCAGGCCGCCGAGGGGCAAGCATGAGGGGTTTGTGGAATAAGTGCCGGACGTTGCTTTCTGGCTGCCGGTGATGCCGGGTATTGATGAGAAAATGGCCGCCGCTCCCCGAGAGCGACGGCCATTTCTTGCGTGTGCCGTGCGAAAGGTGGAGCTGCGTCCGGTATCAGCCCCTTGTGTCGGAGGCCAGTTCCGCGCGCACGGCTTCGATCACTTCAAGGTATCGGGCAAAGACCTGCTCGTCGTCTTCCACGCAGCCGAAGTCGGTACCGGCCTTCACGTCGCGCAGGTCGAAGATGGCGTTGGCCAGCGCCCACGGTTCCGGCTGGTCCAGCACCCGGCCCGTGCGGCCATCGTCGATGAGGTCGCAGGCTCCCGTGGCGCGTGTGGTCACCGTGGGCACGCCCATGGCCTGCGCCTCGGCCACCACGTTGCCGAAGGTGTCGTAGAACGAGGGGTGGCAGAGCACGTCGAGCCCGGCGTAGAAGCGCGGCATGTCGGCGGCCGCGACCTTGCCGAGGAACACCACCCGTTTTTCCACCCCCAGCGATTTGGCGTAGTCGGCGTACTTGCGGCTGCGGCGCCCCCCGGCCACCACCAGCACGTATTCCTCGGGCAGGTGGGCCAGCGCGGCGATGAGCCGGTCCAGCCCCTTGAGTTCGAAGTTGCTGGAACAGAATCCGATGGCCCGGTGCTGCTCGCGCAGGCCCACGATCCGCCGTGATTCGCCGCGCAGGTCGGTGAAACGCCGGATGTTGAAGCGCCGGGTGTCCACCCCGTTGGGTATGACCACCACCGTGGCCGGAGAATGGGGAAACTGGCGCGCCACGGCGGCCCGCACGTTCTGCGAGATGGCGATGACGCGCCGGGTGGCCGGGTGGTTGTATATCTTGCGGTCCAGCACGGCCATCAGCAGGTTGTTGGGGTTCAGCAGGCGCGAGAGCGCCTTGGTGAACCGTCGCAGGGGCGAGCGCTGCGCCGCCAGGCTGTTGTGCATGAAGTCGCGGTGCGGCCCGCCCGACCTGTGGATGTGGCAGCCCGCCATGTTCCCGAAGCTGACGCTGATGGTGGTCGGCGGCAACTCGCGCAGGGCGCGGGTGGCGGCAAGGTGCAGACCCAGGTTTTTCATGAACCGGCCCGGCCTCCACAGGCCCAGCACCCGGATGTCCACGGCCAGCGGCGCGGCATCCGGATCGGCCTGCGGGCCGTCGCTGTGCTGGCGCAGGGCAGGGGCCTTGGCGCCGGGCACGTCGGGGGCCATTTCGCCGCACAGCACGCGCACGGGCACGCCGTGGGCGCGCAGGTATTCATGGAAGCGGTAACAGAAATGTTCCACGCCGCCGTAGCGCGAGTAGGTGCGGATGAACAGCGCGACATCTGGCGGGGCGACATCTGGCGGGGCGACATCTGGCGGGGCGACATCTGGCGGGGCGACATCTGGCGGGGCGACCGCTGGCGTGACGGTCTCGGGATGGGGAGCCGCGGGGTGGTGTACCCCGTGCTGGTGGACATCCTGTTGGTGGGCCTCGGGTTGGGGGCCGTCGGGCGTGGGGGCGGTGGGGGTGTCTGGCATGGCTGGGTGGGTGGGGGTGTGCGCCGGGGCGCGGAAAAGGGGCGGAACGCCCGAACGCCCGCTTGGTCTAGCAAACGGCCACGGAGGGTGCAAGGCCGCCATCAGGCGGGCGGTCGCCCGCCTGGGCATGGCGCGGCTGCTCCCTGTGATGGATTCCGCCCGCCTGCCCTGTCCTGTTCCCCTTGCTTTGCACCCCCGTCCTGGGGGCCCGGCCTCTTGCCGACTGCCTTCTCCGCCGCGTGGGTCCGCCGCGGGGATCTTGCCGGGCAGGCCCGCATGTCGCCCCCTACGGTTCGTGCCTGTCTGTGCCAGTCTGTGCCAGTCCGGGCCAGCCCGGCCCAGTTCAGGCCAGTCCGGGCCAGTTCGAGCCAGTCCCTATTGATCCGTGCCGATCCCTATCGATCCGTGCCGGACCGGACGATTCCCGTCGGGCGCGGTCGCCGCATGCCGGCCGGGCCGACGATGCGCCGTCTTACCCTCGCGCGCCCGAGGGCGGGTAATCCTTTTCGGTGCGCGAGCGGGTTTCTTCCAGCGTTTCCTCCGAGTCGGTGTAGCGGTCGGCGATGTCCCGGAATGTTTGCAGGTTGACCAGAAAGGCGTCCACAACGTCCGGGTCGAAGTGCAAGCCGCGCCCCTGGCGGATGATCTCCACGGATTTCTCCATGTCGAACGGGGGCTTGTATACCCGGCGGCTGATCAGCGCATCGAACACGTCGGCCAGGGCCATGAGCCGGGCCGAAACGGGAATCCCGTCGCCGGAAAGGCCTTGCGGGTAGCCGCTGCCGTCCCACTTTTCGTGGTGGCAGTATGCGATCTCGCGCGCGTGGCGCAGGAATGATACCGGCGTATCCAGCTGTTTTTCCGCTGCGATGATGGCGTCGCGCCCCAGCGCGGGGTGGCGCTTCATGTCCTCGAATTCCTCCGGCGTGAGCTTGCCGGGTTTCAGCAGGATGCGGTCGGCAATGCCCACCTTGCCGATGTCGTGCAGCGGGGCGGACTTGAACAGCAGGGGGATGTCCTCTGGCGTGAGCGCGGCGGAAAAGCGCGGATGCTCCGACAGGTGCTGGGCCAGCACCTTCACATAGTGCTGGGTGCGGCGGATGTGGTTGCCGGTCTCGTTGTCGCGCGTTTCGGCCAGCGAGGCCATGGCCATGATGGTCACGTCCTGCACGGCGGCCAGTTCGCGCATGCGGCGGGCCACCTCGTCCTCGAGGAATTCGTTCTTGTCCTTCAGAAAGTCGCGGGCGGCCTTGACCTGCAGGTGGGTGCGCACACGGGCCAGCATGATGGACGGGCTGATCGGCTTGGTGATGTAATCCACGGCCCCCAGTTCCAGGCCGATGCGCTCGTCGTCCTCTTCCGACAGGGCGGTGAGGAAGATCACCGGCACGTCCGCCGTGCCGGGCAGTTCCTTCAGCCTGCGCAGCACCGTGTAGCCATCCATGCCGGGCATCATGATGTCCAGCAGCACGAGGTCCGGCGGGTTGCCGGATGACAGGATGCGCAGGGCCTTTTCTCCGCTGTTGGCCACCTTGACCCGGTAGGTGTCCTTCAGCAGGTCGCTGAGCAGGGTCAGGTTGTCGGCGGTGTCGTCCACCACCAGCACGGTGCGCCGCGTGTCGTCTGCGTGAAGGGGCGTGTCGGTCATGGCTGCCTCTCGTGGCTGTGTGGACCTGGAGCGGGGCATGGGGCGCGGTACGGAAAGAGGCTGGGGCGTTGCTGCGGTGTGGTTCCCGGCGCGGTTGTCCGGCACCGGTCAGCCGTCGCAGGGTGGACGGGCCGAGCGCAGCATCTCCAGGGCGGTTTCGAATTCGAAGGCGCGCAACGCCTCGCCCATGCCGGTTACCAGAGGCTGCCCCAGAGCGGCGCGCAGGGCATCCGAGTGGGTGTTGAAGAGGTCGACGGCCTCGCTGTCGTCTTCCTCGATGAGCGTTTCCAACTGGTCGAGAAGGCCTTCGGGCAGCGCACGGGACAGCTCGCTGTCTGCCAGGTTCCTTTCCGGTCCGGTGTCTTGTCCGGCTTCGTGCCCGTCGCCTGCTGCGTCACCTGATCTGTCGCTCTGCCGGACGGGCGCATCCGGCGTGGCGCCCGGTGCGGCGCCAGCCGGGTCGGGCCGGGTGGCGTCCAGCAGGCGGTGCATGGCCCGCACCGCCTCGTCCAGCGATATGCGCAGCAGGGCCAGCACCTCTGCCGTGTGCTCTTGCGAGGCCTCGTGGCGCAGTGCCGCTTCCAGGTCGGCGGCCTGGGACTGCACCGCGCGGGCGCCCAGGGTTCCCGCCACGCCTTTCAGGGTGTGCGCCTCGCGCGTGGCCGCCGCCCCGTCGCCGGACTGGATGAGTTCGGCGATGCGCGTGGCCGCGTCGGCGTGCTGGGAAACGAAGCGCCGTAATAATGTGTGGTAGGTGGCCTGCTTGCCCAGCACCCGGCGCAGTCCCGCTTCCGGGTCGAGAACGTGCCTGGCGTCGTTTTGCCCGTTTCCTCTGCCAGGGCCGGAGGCAGGCGACGTGCCGGGGGATGCGCCGGGCAACGTGTCCGCCTGCGTGGCGGGCGACGTGCCGGGGGCTGTGGTGTCCGCGGCATCCTTCCGCTCCGCCTCGCCCCGCCGGGGCAGCCAGCGGATCAGGGCCGCGAACAGTTCGTCCGGGTCGATGGGCTTGGCCACGTGGTCGTTCATGCCCGCCGCCAGGCACGCCTCGCGGTCACCCCGCATGGCGTTGGCGGTCATGGCCACTATGGGCAGGCTGTCTGCCCCCCGGCTGAGGCGGATGGTGCGGGTGGCCTCGTACCCGTCCATGACGGGCATCTGCACGTCCATCAGCACGAGGTCGTAGTCGCCCTCCATGACCATGCGCACCGCCTGCGCCCCGTCTTCCGCCGCGTCGGGCGCAAGCCCGGCCTCGGCCAACAGCCCCAGGGCCACCTCGCGGTTCAGTTCGTTGTCCTCCACCAGCAGCACGCGCGAACCGCGCACGCCGTCGAGCATGGCGGGGCGGGTATCCGGCGGGGGTACGGCGGCGCGCGGGGCCGGGTGCACCGCGCCCAGAAGGCGCATGGCCGTGTCGAACAGCAGGGATGGCTGCACCGGCTTCACCAGTACGGCGGACACCCCCACTCCCTCGGCCGCGGCGAAAATCTCTTCGCGCCCGTGGGCGGTAACGATGGCCACGGGCAGGTCCGGTGCCAGCAAGCGGATGTTGCGGGCCGTCTCCAGCCCGTCCATGCCGGGCATCTGCCAGTCCAGGAAGATCATGCCGAAGGGGGTGTCCGCGTCCTGGGCTTCGCGCAGCAGTTCCAGCGCGGTCTCGCCGCCGTCCGCCATGACCGGGCGGAAGGTCATGCCTTCCAGCATGTGGGCCAACACCATGCGGGCCTGGGGGTTGTCGTCCACCACCAGCACCCGCAGGCCGCGCAGGTCGATGCGCGGCAGCAGGGCCCGCCGTCCGGAACCCAGGCCCAGCCGGGCCGTGAACCAGAAGGTGCTGCCCCCGCCGGGGGCGCTGTCCACGCCCACGCCGCCGCCCATCAGGTCCGCCAGCTTCTTGGCGATGGCAAGGCCAAGGCCGGTGCCGCCGTACTTGCGGGTGGTGGACGTGTCCGCCTGCTGGAACGAGACGAACAGCCGGGCCTTCTGTTCGTCGGTGAGTCCGATGCCCGTGTCGCGCACGGCAAAGCGTAGCAGCACGTCGGTATCGCCCGTTTCCAGCGTTTCCACACGGATTACGATTTCGCCGTGTTCGGTGAACTTCACCGCGTTGTTGGCGTAGTTGATGAGAATCTGCCCCAGGCGCAACGGGTCGCCCCGCAGTACGGGGGGCACGTTGGCGGCCACGTCGAGCACGAATTCCAGCCCCTTGGTGGCGGCCTTTTCCGAGACCAGGTTGGCCACGGTGTCGAGCACGGTTTCCAGTTCGAACTCGGTGTTCTCCACCGTCAACTTGCCCGCCTCGATCTTGGAGAAGTCGAGGATGTCGTTGAGGATGCCCAGCAGGTGCTGGCCCGAGGCGCGTATCTTGCGCACGTAGTCTGTCTGGCGCGGGTCCAGCTCTGTCTTCAGGGCCAGGTGGGTCATGCCGATGATGGCGTTCATGGGGGTGCGGATTTCGTGGCTCATGTTGGCCAGGAAGTCGCTTTTGAGCCGGGTAGCTTCTTCGGCCATTTCCTTGGCCCGGCGCAGTTCCGCCTCCGTGCGCTTGCGGATGGAGATGTCGCGCAGGGCGGCGCAGGCGCTCATGGGGTGACGGTCGGAGGGAGGCAGCTTGCTGAGGCTGATTTCCAGCGGCAGGCGGGTGCCGTCCTTGCGCACGCCCATCACCTCGCGCTCATGCCCGATGACCTGGAGCGGCGAGGCCAGGAAGTCGTTGCGCAGCTTCACGTGGCGTTGGCGCACTTCCTCTGGCAGGAATTCCTCCACCAGATGTCCGGTAAGCTCGCCCGTCTCGTAGCCCAGCAGCCGTTCCAACTGCGGGTTGCACAGCACGATGCGTCCCTCTCCGTCCACCACCACCATGGCGTCCGGGGCCGAATGCACAATGCCCCGGTACCAGGCCTCGGTATCCTTCAGTTCTGTCTGCTGCTCCTTGAGTTCGGTAATGTCGTTGATCAGGGTGACCCGGCGGGGGGTGATGTCCCTGTCTCCGATGAGCGCACAACGCACGTCGGCCCAGCGCACCTCGCCGTCGGGACGCAGGTAGCGGTGCTCTGCGCGCACCGTGAAGGTGGAGCGGGCCGGGTCCGGCTCGCCGGTGTCCAGCCCGTCATGTTCCGGGCTTCCGTGCCGCGGGGCGGCGTATTCCAGCTTGTCGGGGTCCAGGCGGCCCAGCAGGGCTTCCAGCGCCTCGCGGTCGTCGGGGTGAAAGAAATCCTCAAGGTCGCGCCCGCGCAGTTCCGGTTCGCTGATGCCGATGAAGTCGATGAAGGCGGGATTGGCCCGGTCGATGCCAAGCCCCCTGCGCTCGCTGACGATGCCGATGCCCGCCGTTTCGAACACGGCGCGGAAGAAGGCCTCGCTGCGGCGCAGCAATTCGCGGCTTTCCTGCAGTTCCGTTGCCTGGCTGCGGGTCTGGTCCAGCAGGCTGCGGGTGTGCAGGTTGCGCTCCAGCACTTCCTGCGACAGGGCGGCCATGGGCAGCATGTCCTCGAACAGGGTGGCGGCGCGCGGGGGCAGCGGCCCCAGGGTGGCCAGTTCAAGCACGCCCAGCAGCCGTTCGCCCAGCAGCAGCGGATAGGCCCGCAACGAAGCGGGGTGCACGTCGCCCAGCCCGGTGGCGAAGCGCAGGGTTTCTCCTTCCGGCGGCGTGAGCTCCACCGGTGCGCGCGTGGCGGCGCAACGGCCCACCAGCCCGCCGTCCCTGGGCATTCTGGCGGGCGGGCCGCCGACGATGCCGCCCAGCGAGGCCACCAGATCGAGATGCACGCCGTCGTCGTTGGGCACGTACAGCGCCGCGTAGGGGGCGCCGGATACCTGCGCGGCCACGGCGGACAGTCGCTGGCCGAAGGAATCCAGGTCGCCCGCCTGTTGCAGGGTGGTGGCCGTCTCGGACATCTGGGCCTTGATCCAGCGCTGCTGCTCCATCTGGCGCGAAACGCCCAGCAGCACTTGCAGCGAGCGGGCCATGGCCCCCATTTCGTTGCGTTCCTCGCCGTAGGGGATCCGCACGTCGAGGTCGCCGTCGGCCAGTGCCTTGACGCAGCCGGTCAGGGCCAGCAGGCGCCGCCGGATGCTCCAGCTGACAAGATAGGTGATGGCCACGACCATGGCGCAGAACAGTCCGTACGCCGCAATGGCCTTGAGCAACGTGGTCCTGTTTTCCGTCACCGAGGACTGGAAGAAATGTTCCGCCGTGGAGCGGGCCGCGTGCATCAGGTCGTCGATGGCGTGCAGCAGCCGGTCGGCCGGATTCTGGGGCGAGGATTCGGTAAGCCGCCAGGCTTCCTGTATCTCGCGGTTTTCGGCCATGGTCATGGCCCGGTCGCGCATGGACAGGAAGTCGTCGTAGTGGCTTGCCAGGGCGTCGATGAGGGCTGGCTCGCCCTGGAAATTGGCGCGCACGGCTTCCATGCAGTCGTGGAACAGGCGTTCCTCGCGCCGCAGGGTGGCCACTTGCTCGGCCTTGATGGCCTCGTCCACCTCGATGATCTGCTCGCGCATGGCCACGCGCATGCGCTCCACGCTTTCCTTGGCCTGCTGCAGACTGCTGGTGGCGATGAAGGTGTGCCGGTAGACGGTGTTGGCGTCTTCGGCCATGTCGCTCATCAGGCTCAGGGTGCTGTACCCGAGGACGATGCTGAAGGCGACGATGAGCAGCGTGCAGATGAGCAGCCGCTGGAAGACGGAAAGATGGCGGAACAGCATGGGGCCCGGGGGGGTGGGCATGGTGGGGCTCCTTCCTGCCGTAGGAGTGCCCGTGGGGACCGGGCGGGAATGCATGTCGCAGTATAGGCGAGCGCGGGGAATATTGTCCAGAAGGCGGGGAATAACGAAAGGGGGCGGCAGGGGGAACCGGGAGAAGAAGAGCCGGGCCAACGGGCCAAAGCGTGCCATGGGGCGAAGCCGCAGGCGATGGGCCAGACGGGAATGATGGCCCAGGCAGGAATGATGAACCGGATGGAGGGACGGGTGAAAACGGGAGAGGACGGATGCAGTGACCCGACGGGCACGGCCCAACGGGGCTCGGGCTGATGGAGCCCGGCCAGTGCGCCCGACCAGTCCGGCTCGGTCAGTATGGCCCCGGTCAGTCTGCCAAGACGCTCCACAGGCGATACACCGCGACGTCCGCCGACGTGGCGTCGCGGGCATCGCGGGCAAGGGCCTGGGCTTCGGCACGGGTTGCGGCCTCATCGTGGCGTGCAACGCCATCCCCGGGGTGCCAGCGGATCAGGAACGGCGGCGCGGGATAGGGACCACGCCCTTCGGACCACGCGGGGCGTTCCACGACGGCGGAGCCGCGGTGGCGTTGTGGCGGCGCGGGCTGCCTGTCGCTGGCGTGCGCGGGAAATTTCGTGCCGATGCCCGGGGGGACGAAGGTGGCGGCGTGGTGCGCCTGGCCCGGGGAGGCAGGGTCGGAAAGAACCGGGGGGATGGGCGAGTGGGGTGCGCAAGGGGCGGGTGTGGCGTGCATGGTACCTCCGTGTTCCGATGTGGAAACAGGATTGCACAAAATGTGCGAAGGATCCAGCAGGGTGCGTGAGAGGGGATGGGGGATGGGGGAAATGGGGCGAAGCCAATGGGCGGCGAGGGACAAGGGAATGGCCGTGCCGGGCCGGGCGGTGCCGGGCCTGACGGGGCCAAGACCGGAGCCGGATGAAGTCCGGCGCGGCTGGCGGCGAGGGGCACAAGGGACGCGCGGATCGCGCATGATCGGAACGGCGCGCGGATTGCGTGCGGTCGGGGCGGCAGCGCCGCAGCGGCCTGGCGAGACGCGGCGTCGGGCTACAGTTCCTTGCCCGCCCAGATGACCCGACCGATGACTTCCCATTGCAGGGCTTCGTCGCGGGGGTCGATCTCGATGTCCTGATAGGCGAACTCCGGGTTGTCCCCCCGAAAATGGTAGCGTCCCGGCGTGCGCGAAAACCGCTTGATGTAGATTTCGTCCTGCACCCGCACCACGTAGATGCGGTCTTCCGCCAGCGCATGGTCGTGCTGGTTCACCAGCACCAGGTCGCCGTCATGCAGGGTGCGTTCCATGGAGCGGCCCATGACCTCCATGAGGCACAGGCCCGTGGTGGATCTTGCCCGGCCCAGGACCCAGTCCAGGCGGAAGGCGTGCTGTTCCTGCGGATGGCCGCCGGTCTGCAACGAGCCGCCGCCCGCGCTGGGGCGTGCTTCCGCCCTGTCCACCAGTACGAATTCCTCGGCCAGACGCCGGACTTCTTCCGGCACTTCCGGTTGCCCGGCGGACGCGCGGGGCGCCTCTCCGTAAGGGCGCAGCATGCGTTCGTGCAGGCCGCGCCGGTGCGGCTGAAGCCCGCCGACAGCTGGGATGTGGTCCAGGTGTTCGGTGAGCCGCGCGAGATTGGTGCGGCTGGGAAAGCGTTCGCCGTTCTTCCAGGCGTAGACGGTACGCTCGCTGACCCCCGCGATTTCCGCAAGGCGCTTCACGCCGCCCACGCTGTGCAGCGCGTCGATGACGTATTCCCGAAGCTCGTCCCAGTCGGTACCCGTGGAATCATATTCGTTCATGCATGTGATGTTAGCACATTCTGTGCGAATGTCCACGAAAAATTGCCATCGGTGTACCGATACTCTTGACGTTTGTGTGCGAAGTGTGAAATATCTGTGCGCACGGAACGTCTCCTGTCTTGATGTTCTTGTGCGGCGGGCCGCATGGCCTGCCGGTCGGAGCGGGTGGTGATCGGGCCGGTTTGCGACGGAAACGACGAGACGGCGTTTTTATAGGATTGTCGATATGAAAGCGGTCCGAGCCGAAGGCTCCTTGTGGAGCGTCCGGCTTAGGCGCAGCGAGAGGGAAGGAAATGCGCGCAATGTCACGCGGTACCAGATGTGCCGTATGCGGAAGCTCGTTCGGCTTGCAAGAGCTCGAGGGCGGGGCCGAGGTGGTGGCCGGCGTGGTGCTGTGCCCGTCCTGTGCCGAGGGGTGCAGCCTGCATGACCGGCGGCTGCCCATGATGTTCATAGAGGTTGACGAGCACCGCCGCCTGCTTGGCCTGTACCACGCAAGCCACGACGAGGCCCGCCACCCCACGCCTGAAACGGCGCGCATCCGGCTGCGCGCGCTGGAGGCGTGCAACCGCTTCTTTGAAGGAGGTGCGTCATGCCGATAGTGACTTGCCTGCATTGCGGCACGCCGTTTTCCGTCAATCCCGCCCGGCTGCTGCACGGCAGGGGGCGGTATTGCAGCCGGTCCTGCCATGCGGCAGCGCGAACCCTGGAACGCCCCGAGCGTTGCCAGTTGTGCGGCGGCCCCATGCCGCCGGGGCGCGCCCATCGCCGCTACTGCTCGCGGGAATGCGTGGCGCTGGCCGCCGCCGGGCAGGCCAGGCCGCAGCCGCGCGACTGCGCGGTGTGCGGATGCAGGTTCACCCCTGCCACGCTGCGGGACAGGTTCTGCGGTCCCGGTTGCGAGGCGGCGGCACATGGCCTGGACCACGGGCTGTTCGAGGATCCGTGGGCCTCGGGTGACATCCCGCCGGATTGTTATGGCCGCGATCTGTTCCGCATGCCGGACATGGTGCTTGGATTCTGAGGCCCGCCGAAGGGCGAGCGGTCGTTACCGGCGAGGGGATCGTGCCGGTTGGCCGCCACACGGCGAGGACGCCGTCCGGCGCGCCCCGCGCCGGTACGGGATATGCCGATCCGCGTGCGCAACGCGATGCGGCTGGTGCGACGTGACCGTCGCAGAGGAGGATGCCGCATGGCGGCTGTGAACAGAGTGATGCTGCTCGGGCGCGTGATGGCCGCGCCCCGGCCCGGAACCGGCACCCCCGGTGGTTGCGTGCTGTTTTCCGTCAGCACCGAAGGTGCCGGACAAGATGACGCGGGCCAGCGGCACCGGGTGCGCGTCACCGGTGACCAGGCAGCATGGTGCCTTGTGCGATTGCGGCGCGGCATGCTGGTGCACGTGGAAGGTGAATTGCTGGCCTGCGCGCAGGAGGGGAAAGCCAGCGCCGTGGTGGCGGCGTGGCTGGTCCAGGCCGTGGAGGATGACCGGCGCTCCGGGCCACCCATGCATGCACCGATAAACCCCGTTGCGCTATCCGGCGCGATGCACGCCGCTCGCGCCGAAGTGCCCCGTTCGGGAGTGCGGTGCGCCAGGGCGGAGTTGTTCGGTCGGTGGGGAGATGAGCATGCCCGGGATGATGTCGGGGCGTGGCCGATGGCGTGGCGGCAGGCTCCGGAAACGGGCGAGGGCGTGCCGGGCAGCCCGCCGGGGCGCATGCACTGAGGCCGCAGCGCATATGCGTGGAAGGTGCCCGCTGTCGGTCACCCGTGATGCAACGTCAGCCGTGGCGCACACGCCGCGAAACAGGGAGGAAGAACACATGCAGGGGGCGCAGCAGCCGCAGCAAGGGCTTGTGCACGGGCATGTTCCGGAGATGGCGCGGACGCCCCGCGGCGTCTGCGGGGGCGGTGAACCTCGGCCCATGGACATGCGCCAGGAGGATGCCCGGCCTTGGGGATGGCAGGCCGGTGCGCATCATGCGGCCATGGGGCGGGGCTTGGCCTGGGGGCGGGGGGACGGCCCGTGGTCCGTGCCTTTTGTACTGGTGGGGCTGGACGCCATTGGCCGTGCCGTGGGGGCAGGGCAGGGGGCGGTGAAGCGCTGGATTCGCGAGGACGGATTTCCCGCCCGCAGATGTTCGGACGGTACGTATCGGGCCGATCCCGAGGCGGTGCGGCGGTGGTTTTGGGGGGAAGGCGAAGCGGTCCCGCACGGAGTTCTGCCGTCCGGATATCCCGCCGGGTCGGCACCGGGCTGCGTTGCCCGTTGTGAAAGGGGAGGCGGGGTGGAGCGCGGACACTAGGGGGTATTTCCAGATGGCCCCGCGTGCGTTGGCTGTGCCAGGCTTCAGCCGACATTTCAGCGGACTGCAAGAAGGGCGCATCCCCTTATGCCGGGCGTGGCTTGCTGGTCATCGAACAAAAAGCTGATCCGGAACTCCCCCTTGCCGGAAGCGGGGGCGTCCGCGCGCGAAATTCCGGAACATGCGTGGCCGGGCGGCGGATGCCGTCCGGCCACGCGGCATTGGGCGTGTACTTCAGGGGGGCTACTGGCCCTGGATGGTCACGTTGAATTCGTCGTCCACGGCCACCCTGACGTTGGCGGTGATGCCGATCCAGCGGGAGGCCGCCACGGTGAGCGCGGGCAGGGCCCCCTGGATGTCGCGTGAACTGCCGGTGCTGGTCACCACCACCTTCCACAGTACGGGGCCAGTCAGTTCGGCGGGTGAGGGCAGGCCCTCCACCGTGCCGATGGGGGTGCCGTAGGGCGGTCTTGCATATTCGGGCACGTCCGGGCCAGCCATGTTCGGGCCAGACATGTTCGGGCCAGCCATGTTCGGGCCAGCCATGTTCGGGCCAGACATGTTCGGGCCGGGCCCGGCAGGGGCCGGGCCTGCGGACTTTGCCGCGCGCTCGGCATCACTTGCGGGTTCCGCAGTGTTCCCCGGCGTCTTCCGGCCTGCGACGCCCTTCGTCGCCATCCCCTGTTCCGGCATTCCCGTCATCCCCGTCATCCCCTGATCTGGTTCCTCCTGCCCTGCCTGGGCCGAAGAGGGCGTTTCCGGGGCGGTGGCGCGACCGGCTCGCAGGTCACGCGCCTCTATGGACAGAGTGCGGGTATGCACCACCGTCATGGGCGGCGGGTAGCCGTAGCCGGTGCCGAACCCGCGATAGCCGCCGTAGCCCCAGCCGCCGTAGCGGCTGCCGTAGGCCCCGCCGTACCACGGCCACGAGCCGTAGCCGATGCCGATGCCCACGGACGGGCGCGAGGAGTACGACGTGTCCGGCACCTCGTGCGGGCCGTCCACCTTCCATTCCACCACCACGGCCATGTCCGCAGTCTCGGGGCTGGGGGCCTCGCGGTAGCCGTGCCCGGTGAGCACGGCACGCAGCCGCTGGGTGGACTGGCGGAACATGTCGGCGTTGATGGCGTTCAGCGTGGACAGCGCGGTGCCGGGTACCAGCACGTAGCTCTGACCGGCCTTGCGGAAGCCGGGAGCCGACACGGCCTGCACGTCGGCCTTCATGCGCGGAGCGCACCCCGTGAGCAGCAGAACGCCCAGAAAGAGCAGGCAGGCCAGCAGGCTGGTCAGCAGGCGCGGGATGCCGGGGGGGGGTGAACAGGCGATGCGGGCAGTCATGGGATGTCCTTTGCCACGCGGCAGGTGGTGTCCGTTGCGTGCGGGCGGCAGGCCGCCGTCATGGGTTTTCGGCCCGGATGGTTCTGCGTGGTCCCGCGCAGCCCTCATGCCCCTCATGCGCCGTGTGGGCTGGATGAGCCGACTGAGCCGGGGGGCTCCGGGATGGTTCGGGCGAATCCGGGCCGGGGATTCAATGAGCCACGAACTGGGCGGCGGTCAAGCGGACCGTGTCTTTCAGAATATGTGCATGCGAAGGGTGGCTGTCCATGGCGTGCCGCTGGCAGGTGTGGGAAGGGACGGGTACTGGCACGGAGCGGCATGGCGGGGCGCCTCGCTCTTGCCTCGGGCCGCAGGCTGAGGGAGGGATGGAGGAACTGCGGACCGGCGCGCGCTCGGACACGGGATCGAAGCGGATGTGCGCGGCATGCGGCCTGCCACGCATTGCCCGTCGTGTTCCGGCCCTGTCATATCCATGCCGTCCCTGTCATATCCATGTCCGGCCATACCTGGGCCATGTCCGGCCATACCTGGGCCATGTCCGGCCTGGGCCATGCCTGGGCCATCCCCTGACCGCGTCAGGCCCGGACCCGTATCGGCAGTGCCCGTGCAACCGGTACTAGCGCTGCCGCAGGGGCAGGGTGAACGTGAAATGCGCCCCCTTGCCCGGTTCGGAATGCAGGGCAAAGCTGCCGCCGTGATTGTGGGTGATCAGGAAGTACGACACCGACAGGCCCAGGCCGGTGCCTTCGCCGGGGGGCTTGGTGGTGTAGAAGGGATCGAAGACCCGGGCGCGCACCTCGGGTGTCATGCCCGGCCCGTTGTCGCTGACGGTCACCGCCACGAGGTCGTGGTGGCGCTCGGTACGGATGGTCAGGGTAGGCGGCGCGCCATCGGGTGGCGGCCCGGCGGCCAGGGCCTGCGCGGCGTTCTTGAACAGGTTGAGAAGCACCTGTTCCACCTCTGTGGCCAGGCAGGGCACCTGCGGCAGCATGGGGGAATAGTGGCGCACGACGCGCAGTGTGCGGAAGTCGTAGAGCTTCTTCAGGTCGTAATCGTTGGCGGCCAGTTCGAGGGTGTTTTCGATGAGCCGGTGCAGGTCCTGCGGCATGAACTCGCCGTCGGTACGGCGGCTGAAGTCGAGCATGTTGGCCACGATGTGCGCAGCCCGTGCGCCCGAAGCGGCGATGTCGTCGAGCATGCGCAGTATCTCGCGCCGTTCCAGATACCCGCGCACCTGTTCCATGGTCAGCCCGGCTTCGCGGGCGGCGGTGTCGTTGACGGGCCGCCCCGTCTCCACCCGGCGGCGCATGTTCTGCACCGCCTGCAGGATGCCGCCGAGGGGGTTGTTGATCTCGTGCGCCATGCCCGCCGCAAGGCCGCCCACGGTCAGCATCTTTTCCGTCTGGATCATCATTTCGCGGATGCGCTCGCGCTCTGTCACGTCGTCCACGCGGATGACGGCACCCTGCGTGCCGTTGGCCACCAGGGGAAAGACCGTCACGTCCTCGTAGCGCACCATGTCGCCATCGGGGCGCAGCAGGCGCTGCCCGTCACGCACCTGGCCGTCCTTCAGCGCCTCGAACACCAGCGGCGTCAGCTTTTCCAGTTGGGGGAACACCTCGCCCAGGGGGCGGCCCACGGCTTCGTGGGGTTCCTGGCCGGTGGCGTCCGCCGCGCGGCGGTTCCAGTGGGTGACCAGCCCTTCGGGTGACACTCCGACGATGGCCGAGGGCATGGAATCAAGGGTATTGGCCAGCAGGTTGCGCAACTGCCGCAGTTGCCGTTCGGAGGCGGCCCTGCGGCGCATCATGTAGGCAAGTACGGCAATGGTGGATGCCAGGGAGACCACGAACAGGATCAGCACGTTGATCTGGGGACGGTACGTTCGGTAGAGCGAGAACGGATGGTCGATCACGGCGCTGCCCGACGGCAGGCGGCCTTCGGCGATACCCCACCGTTCCAGCGCGGGGGCGCGGTACACGTAGCGGTTCACCCCTTCATTCTGGACGGGAATGTCTTCGGCGCGCGTGCCGGAAATGACCCGCAGGGCCATGCGGCTCAATGCTTCGGCCTGCAAGGCCGCCCCGGATACCTTGCCGCCCACCACGGCGCCGTTCAGGTTGAGGTCCACAAGGCAGTGCACGGGTACCCGTGCGGCGGCGGAGATGCGCGCCCCCAGATCCTCGAAAGTGGTGGCGTAGCCAACGCTGTCGACAAAATACACGCCCAGCAGCACTGCGGCGTCCGGTGGCAGGGTGGCCAGCCGGGACAGCAGGTCGTCGAAGGGCAGGGGCGGAAATTCGTGCACCTGCACGCCGCCGGGCAGATGCGCGAGTTGCCCCCGTACGTCGCGGGCCACGGCCTGTCCGGTTTCGGTGTGATCGTTGACGAGATATATCTGCCGGGTGCCGGGGTGCATATCCAGCATGGTCAGTGCTGTATCGCGGGCGGAAAAGGTGCTCAGCACGCCCGAAAGCCGGGGAATGCTGGCCGCCAGGCCGTCCTGGAAATGGTTCACCCCGCAGAACAGCACGGGCACCCCGGGGAACAGCGCGGCGTGGTGCGCCTCCAGAAAGTCGAGGGCGTCGTCGTCGCTGGTCAGGATCAGGGTTGGGGGCCGCCTGGCGTATTTCAGGGCCAGCAGGGCGGCAAAGGCGTCGAGGTATTCCGGGGTGTGCACGCGCTTGGAATCAAGGTTTTCCACGCGCAGGGCGATATGGTTGTCCACGGGGGCCAGCATGCGCTCCACCGTGTCGGTGAGTTCGCGCACCCGGCCCATGCCCTGTTCGTAGGAATGCAGCAGCAGCACCAGGTGGCGTCCGTCCTGCACCCCGCGTGCGGCGATGGCGTTGGCCAGGGTCTGGACCTTGGAATCGGCCACCGATTGGGCCACGGCCTCTGGCGTGGCGTTGGCGGTACCCGGTGCTTCTGTCGGCCCTCCCGCGGGTGCGCCTGGCCGGGGTATGGTTTGGGGGACGATTTGGGATACGATTTGGGGCACGGCCGGGGGCTGATGCGTTGCAGGTTCCGGGCCGGTGGCGTGGGAGGCGTGTGCCGTCATGAGCACGGTCAGGCAGGCGGTCAGGCAGACGGTCAGGCAGACGAACAGGAACACGGACAGGCAGCCGGACAGGTGGCCAGGCTGACGGCCAAGCTGGCGAGTTGACGAATGGACGGGGCGGCAGGTGGACATCGTCCGCAGCCATTCCCGGACACGGCGGGCGGTAGCGCTCATGACGCGCTCCCCAAAGGCAGGGTGAAGGTGAAGGTGGCGCCCTGGCCGGGTTCGGAAACCACGGTGAACGTGCCCTTGTGGTTCTGGGTGATGATGAAGAACGCCACGGAGAGCCCGAGTCCCGTGCCTTCTCCGGGCGGGCGGGTGGTGTAGAACGGGTCGAAGACCCTGGCGCGCACCTCTGGCGGCATGCCGGGGCCGTTGTCCGCGACGGACACGACCACCCCTTCCGGGCGGTGTTCGGCCACTATGGTGATGGTGGGCGGGGCGCCGTCCGGCGGAATGAATCCGGCCAGGGCCTGCGCGGCGTTGCGCAGCAGGTTCAGCAGCACCTGTTCCACCTCTGTGGCCAGGCAGGCGGGGCGGGGCAGGTCGGGCGGGATGTGTATGTCCACCCGCAGCCTGCGGAAGTCGTGGTTGTTGCGAAAGCTGTAGTCGTTGGCGGCAAGGTCCACGGCGGTGGCCACCAGCGTCGCGATGTCGCATTCCATGTGCGACGAGGTGCTGCGGCGGCTGAAGTTGAGCATGTTGGCCACGATGCGGGCGGCCCGCAGTCCCGCCTCGCGCACCCCGGCGGCCATGCGCAGCACGCCGCGCCGTTCCAGGTAGTCGCGCACCTGCTCCACGGTGCAGCCCATGGCGCGGGCGGCCTCGTCGTTGGCGGCGCGCCCCGGTTCTATGCGGCGCAGCACGTTCTGCACCGCCTGCAAGATGCCCCCGAGGGGGTTGTTGATCTCGTGGGCCATGCCCGCCGCCAGCCCGCCCACCGACAGCATGCGTTCGGTCTGGATCATCGTTTCGCGCACCCGCTCGCGCTCGGTCACGTCGTCGAGGCGGATCACCGCCCCTTCCACGCCGTTGGCGGCCAGGGGGAACACGGTGACGTCCTCGTAGCGGGGCACGCCGTTGTCGGTGCGGGTCAGCCGTTCGCCGTGCACGGGGGCCTGTCTGTCCAGGGCCTCGCGTACGCGCGGCAGTTGCGGGGCAAGGCGCGGAAAGACCTTTTCCAGGCTGCGCCCCAGCGCTGCCGGGGGTTCCACCCCGGTCATCAGGGCAGCCTGACGGTTCCACTGGATGATGCGTCCTTCGGGCGAGACGCCCACCATCACCGAGGGCATGGAATCCAGGATGTTGGCGAGCAGGTTGCGCAGCTTGCGCAGTTCCGCCTCGGTTCGCGCCTTGTGCCGCATGACCACCATCAGGGCGGCGATGGTGACGAGCATGGCGGCAACGAAGGTTGCCACCACGTGGATTTCCCTCGTGTAGGCGCGGTAGACGGAGAAGGGGCGTTCCACCACCTCGCTGCCGGGGGGCAGCGAGGCTTCGTCGACGCGCCAGCGCCGCAACTGCGCGTAGTCGAAAAGGAAATCTCCCGGCCCGCGCCGGACGGGGATGGACGCGGGATCTTCACCCGCCATGATGCGCCGCCCCAGTTCGGCCATGATGCGCCCCTGCGACTGGCCGGTGACCAGCTTGCCGCCCACCATGTTGCCGCCAAGGTTGAAGCCCATGATGCAGTATACGGGCACCCTGGCAGCCGCGGCGATGCGCAGCCCCGCTTCTTCGTAGGTGACGCTGCGTTCGGATGCGTCGGAATAGTACACGCCGAGCAGCACGACGGTTTCCGGCCCCAGCGCGGCCACCTGGCGCAGCAGGTCTTCCTCCGGCACGTCGGAATTCCAGCGCAGGCGGACGCGCCCTTCCAGCGGGCGCAGCGCTTCTGCCAGTTCCGCTGCCGTGGACCGCCCGCTTTCGGTGTAGTCGTTGATGACGAAAATTTCTTCCACGCCGGTGTGGGCGCGCAGCAGGAACTGCACCGTCTCGTAGGGGTAGTGTTCCTCGGTGACGCCGGTGACCCCGGACATGCCCTGCACGCGCGCCTGCGTGAAGTTGTTGGCGCCGCCAAATACCACGGGCACGCCGGGAAAGAGCGTGTCGCGGTAGCGGCGCAGGAAGTTCAGCGCATGGTCGTCGGAGCACAGCAGCAGCACCGGGCGCACCGTGGCGTACTTTGCGCGCAGCATGGCGGCGTAGGCGGCGAAATAGGCATCGTCGTGCACCGCCTTGGAGTCCATGTTCTCCACTCGCAACAGCACGTTGCCGCCCGGTGGGGCCAGTTCGGCTTCCACCTCTGTGGTAAGTTCGCGCACCCAGCGCATGCGCTGGTCGTAGGAGTTGATGAGCAGGGCCTGCACCGGCGGGGTGGCGGGCAACGCGTAGGGATCGGCGAAGGTGAGGGCGGCCAGCAGGGCGCAGCCGCCCAAAAGCAGGGTGGGGAGCAGCCAGCGCAGCGCGGTGGGGCCAGATTTTCGGGGTGCGGGGCGGGCCGTTTCCGATGCCGTTACGGTCGCCGCGCCTGCCGATGCCGGATCGTGGTCGCCCTCGCAACCCGGCGGTGCATCGGTGCCGGTGGTGGAAGCGGGGGCTTGGAAACGCCCGGGCTGAGCGTGGCGCGAAGCGGGCATGGAGTGCACTCGTGCTGCATGGGGGTGAACGTGGAACTTCATCCAGTATTGGCAGAACGCGAGCGCGAACGCAACGGGTAACGCCCAAAGGGCTGGCCTGCGGGGCTGGCGGCGGCGTGGGAGGGGGGAGGCCCCGGCGGGAAGGGGCGCCAGCGGCAAGGGGGCAGAGGCGGGAAAGGAGGGCGGCGGCGTCTAGTTGCCGGGATGGCGGGCGGCACGGCTTGCGGCCTCTGCCCGGCGCAGCAACTGTGCGAGTACCAGGGCCGGAAGGCGGACGTAGTACCAGTCGGTGACGGTGGTGCCATCTGCGGGCAGCCATTCGCCGCAACGTTCGAAGTGGTCCAGCAGGGCCTGCTCGTCCTCGTGCGGTGCGTCTTCCGGCGCGCGCAGGCTGCGTTCGCGGAACAGGGCCGCCATGTCCTCCACCAGCATGAAGGCGGCGTCGTCAAGCTGGCCGTCCGCAGGCGTGCCCGACGGGTTCGCAAGGGCTGCCGTGGGTGCCAGCATGGCCACCGTTGCGGCGAAGTGCGCGGCAAAGGCGTTGGGCCGGACGATGAGCCGGTCGTACTGTTTGGCGTTGGCGGCAAGGCAGCGCAACCCGGCGGCGCATAGTAATCGCAGGCCGTGGGGCCCCGTTGGTCCGGCTGGACCCGTTGGCACGGCTGACCCGGTTGGCACGGTTGGCCCGGTTGGCACGGTTGGCCCGGTTGCCGCGAATGTCCTTGATGCCCCGGCTGGCCGACTTGCCCGGTCCGGCTCGAAGGCGTGGGGGGCCGTTGGCTCGGGCAGGCTGTCCAGCCACGCCGCCAGGGCCAGCATGGCGTCGCGAAGCCGCACGAAGGAATGGGCGGGGGGCGTGTTCATGTGATGCGTTATAGCTTTTTATATATATTGATGCAACAGTAAATGTTGCGTCGTGGCATGGCTGGCGTGTCCGGATATTTCCGGGGATGTCCTGGCATGTGGGGGCGTGGCCGGGCGCATTCGGGGCGCGACAGGCGTTTGGGCAGGCCGAGCGGTGTGCGGTGCCTCGGTGGAGAGTATGGGAGCATTGGGGCCTCCCCCACTTTCCATGTGGCGCGTTCTCGGCTATACTTGCGTAAATGCACAGGGTGCGGCTTGGTGCCTGTTCCCTCGTATCGGGTTCAGTGTCGTGGCATGGAGAGCGCCGGGAGCGAACCCGGGCGGGTCGCGTCCAGACGCATCCGGGCGAAGCATACCCAAGAATGTGCAAAGTCGGTGCAATGTAGGTGCCATGTCGGTGCATGACCTCGGCCAGATCGGAAACCGAGCGATATCGGTTGGACCCGGTCGGCAATGACCCCGCCAGCTAAGACGTGCCCGCCGGGATATACGAAATGGACGAGGCAGAGCGCAGGAACAACTACAGGGTGCAGGCTCCGCCCGGCTATCTGCGCGAAGTGGCCCTGTGGTCCGGGCGCGAGGTTGCCGATGGACGCCTGACCCTGGAGCAGCTGGGCGCGCCCGACGCGCTGGGGCTTGCGGGAACGGGGGGCATTGCCCTGACGGACGTGAGCACGCGGGGCTTGCGCATGCGCCTTTCGATGGAGACCGCGCACTGCCTGGGCCTGGCGTCGGAAGATGCGCTGCCCGGTGGCCTGCCCACCGATGGCCTGTCCACCGATGGCCTGCCCACCGGGGGGCTGCACGTGTATCTCAAGCTGCTGTCTCCCGTCGTTGGGGCGGCAGTCCGAAATTATACGCTTTTTTTGGGAACGCGCGTGACGCATGTTGACCATGCGCCCGGCGCGGTTCTGCTGGGGCTGCACATCACGTCGCGCGGGGTGCCGGAAAAGGCCGAAAAGGCCTTTCGCATGTTCGACGCGGGGCGTTACGGCGTAAAGGAACTGACCCGCTGGTGCGACGAGGTGGCCCGCATGGGCCGGGGGCTACAGCCCGCCCCCTCGCCCGGCCTTGACCTTGAGCATCTGCTTGCGGAAATCGACGCCGCGCGTGCGTGCGGCGCCATGCAGGCCAACAGGAACTGACACCACGCCATGTTCGCCATAATCGGTCTCGTTGTCGTTTTCGGTTCGATCCTCACCGGCTACATGATGTCGCACGGCGTCTTGCACGTGCTGTGGCAGCCCGCGGAACTCATCATCATTCTCGGCGCGGCCATCGGTGCGTTCATCGTTTCCAGCACCAAGTATTCGCTGGGGCTCGTGCTGAAGAACCTCAAGCTGGTGCTGGGCGACCCCGGCATGAGCAAGGCCAAGTATCTTGATGTACTGGGCCTGCTCAACTCGCTGTTCGTCAAGATGCACCGCGAAGGCGTGATCAGCATCGAACAGGACATCGAAAAGCCGGAAGGCAGTTCCATCTTCAACAAGTACCCCGCCATCGCCAAGGACAAGCACACCGTGCATTTCATCGGCGACACGCTGCGGGTGTACCTGACCACCGGCGACCCCAACGAGATCGACAGCCTGATGGAAGTGGACATGAAGTCCATGCACGAGGAAGAGTCCATCGCTCCGCACTCCATCGGCCGCATGGCGGAATCGCTGCCCGGCATGGGTATCGTGGCGGCGGTGCTTGGCGTCGTGCTGACCATGGGCAAGATCAGCGAGCCGCCCGAGGTGCTCGGCCACCACATCGGCGCCGCGCTGATCGGGACGTTCATCGGTATCCTGTTCTGTTACGGCGTGTTCGGCCCCATGGGCGCCAAGATCGAACAGGCCAACCACGAGCACCACATGTACTTCGCGGTGATCAAGGAAGCGGTGGCCGCCGCCATCCGGGGGTCCACGCCGATCATCGCGGTGGAGTACGGGCGCCGTGCCATTCCGCATACCTTCCGGCCCACGTTTGCCGAGATGGAAGAAAAGCTGAAGAGCTGACGCACCGCGCGCCCGGCGGCGGAAATTCCGCCTGCCGAGCACGGCGCGCCATACGGGGAGGAACGCCATGGCTGGCGGTGGATCATGGAAAGTTGCCTACGCCGACTTCGTGACGGCGATGATGGCCTTCTTTCTGCTGATGTGGATTCTGAACATGACCCCGCCGGAGACCAAGCAGGCACTGGCGGGCTACTTCTCTACCGAGCGGTCCTTGTTCGATTCGAGCAACGTGTCGCCGGTGGCCAACAACCCCTTCGTGCAGGGGGTGGACAAGCTGGACACGCGCGACTTCAAGGTGTCGGAAACCGAAAAGTCGCACTACGCCATTGCCCAGAAGCTGAAGCAGATGATGATGGCCGACGCCATTCCGCAGAATGCCAGCGGCATCAGTGCCGACGACGTGGGCGTGCTGCTGCGGGTGAACAGCGACGTGATGTTCAAGGCCGGTTCTGCGGAACTGGTGCCGGAAGGCAGCAAGGTGCTGGACGAGGTCATCAAGATACTGCGCGAATACAACCTGTACCTGATGGTGCGCGGCCACAGCGACAGCGGCGAGGTGGCCGCGGGCAGCCCGTACCCCTCGAACTGGGAACTTTCCGGCGCGCGCGCGGCGGCTGCCGTGCGCTACATCATCGAGCACGGCGGCATCAAGCCCACGCGGCTGCGCGGCATTGCCTATGCCGACACGCGCCCCATGGAGCCCAACACCACCCCCGAAAGCCGCAGCAAGAACCGGCGCGTGGAATTCCATTTCCACAGGCCGGAAGTCATGTCGTACAACGTGGTGTATTAGGCGCGCGACGCAGGCGCAGACATTGTCCTTTTGTGCGGGGCGGGCCGGTTGGCCCGCCCCGCTTGCGCTTTGGAGAATGGGCGCGTATCTGCGGCGGTAACGGCTGGCGAGGGCAGCCGGGACAGCCGGTTCGGACTGGCCGTACAGGCTGCCGTACAGGGTGGCTGTACAGGCCGGTCGGACAGGCGGACAGGCGGACAGGCGGACAGGCGGACAGGGGGGCGGTTGCCCGCACCCGACCCCGCCCGGTTCTGTCTGGCCCCGGCCCTGCCCGGCCCTGGCCGGTTCAAGGCACCGATGCAGGCCATGTGCCCGTGGGCTTTGCGTGGCACGACACTTGTCATTCCAGCCATCCCCATCCCTTCATCCCCCCGGGCCTTGCGGCCCGCGCGCCCATACAGGAGACGGACATGCCGTTCACGTTGTTCCGCACCCCCACCACCGCAGGCGCTTGCGACGCGCGTACCGCAACCCCGGCCAGGGCCTTTGGGCTGCACGCGCTGCTTCTGCTGACGCTGCTGCTCGTGGCGTCCGCCCTGTCGGGCTGCGCCACGCAGGAGCCGCTGAAGCCCTACAACCCCATGGGTGTTTCCGGAAAGGTCAACCCCGAGGCGGAAAAGTACTTCGCCATGGCCCATGTGCTGTGGAAGGGCGGCGAAACCTGCACCGAACCGGAAAAGGCCGTGGCCTATCTGAACAAGGCCATCGAAATCCAGCCGGATTACTGGCAGGCCTTTGCCCGGCGCGGGCTTGCCTATAGCGAAATGGGCCTGTGGGACGAGGCGTTCGATGACCTGACCCGCGCCGTGCGGCAGCATCCTTCGGCAGAAAACTACGCCTGGCGTGGGCTGGTGGCCTTTCGCATGGGCAATCAGCTGGGTGCCCGCAAGGATCTGACGCGGTCTCTCGAACTGGATTCTTCCCAGCACCGGGCCTGGAACTACCGGGCCGCCGTGGAACTGGCGGAAGACGAGATAGCCGCCGCCTGCGCGGACTTCGCCAAGGGCTGCTCCAACGGCGACTGCACGGGCATGGAGTCCGCCAGACGGCAGGGCGTCTGCAAGTAGCGGCGTTCGCCAGTCCCGGGGTTCGGGCTGCCCGGTCCGAAGATACGGGTTGACCGGGGCCCGGCGGCGCCCCATCATCTGGGTGTGGAGCCGTAACAGGCTCAAGCCGTGACAGGCATGGATGCTGCCCCGGCGGTGTACTGCTTGCCGTCCGGCCTGATGCATGGCCCGATGCATGGCCTGCCGTGTGACATGATGTGTGGCATGATGTGTGGCCTGCCGTTCGGCATCAGGTCCGGCATTCTCCCGGGGCATCGGTTCCGGTCCGTGGCCAACGGGGGCCCGGCCGGAAGCGCCGGTCGCACGCGCCATCTCCCCGTTGCGAGTCTGCCATGCGAGACACCATTGCAACACCATTGGCCGCATCCGCTGCCGCAGAGGGCACGACAGCTTTCCGGAGGCGTATGCGCCGCGCGTTGGGCACGCCGGGAACCGCCTTGGGCCGCCTGGTGCGCATCCCCGCATTGGCCGTTGCGCGCACCGTCGCGCTGGCCGCCATGCTGGCGGCTGCGATGGTGCCCGCAGCCCGCGCCGAAGTGTCCGACCAGGACCTGGACGTGTGCATTGCCTACGCCCAGATCGAATTGGCCAGCCAGTACGGCTCGCCTTCCAGCCTGTCCTTCATCAACGACGGGCGCGCCACCATGGAACGGTACGACGGCGTGGTGGACGGGCATTACGTGTCCACCATCCTGCGTCTGGACGGCGTGCTGACCACGCCGGACGGGGTGGCCCGGCCCGTACGCATAACCTGCCTGCTGGCCAGCGTGGGCGAACCCGTGGGCTTGCGCCTGGAACCCCGGCGCTGAATCCGGCCTTGATCCGCTGGCGATCACGCCGGGCACGCCTGTTGTGCCCGGCACGCGCATGGCGCGGACGTGCGGCTAGACCCCGCTCGCGTCCGGATGCGCGGGCGGCGGGCCGGTGTCGTCCGGCTGGCGGGTGTTCCCGCTATCCGTACCAGTTTTCGATGAGATCCAGCAGGCGGTCTTCGCCGACCACGGCCAGGATGGCGGGGTCGGCGTGGCAGGCGCAGTCGAGGCAGAAGTGTTCGTCGTACAGGGGGCGCAGTTCGCGTTGAGGCTGTTCCGGGGACGCATCGAAGCTGCGTCCGCAGAAGGTACAGGTCATCTGGTCGGGCATGGGTTCCTTCATGGATCGCTCCTTGCGGTTGCGTCCGGCGTTCACCCAGTGGAACGTCGGTGACGCATGGCCGACTATACTTTTGGTACGGCTGCCGTCGCCAACCCTCCATTATTTTTCCGGGGTACCGGCGCAGCCATGCCGGTCCGCGCCTAAAGGTGTGCATGGTGCCGCCGGGTTGCCCGTGGCGGAAAAATTCCGCCACGGGCACGGTCCACGTCAGCGGGGTATCACGGGGGTAACAGGGGGGTGCCGCCGGGATGCCGCCGGGATGCCGCCGGGATGAGGCCGGGGCGGTCCCGTTACGGTCCAGTTCCCGTTTGGTCTCCGATTGGTCCCCGATGGGGCCCGGATCAAGCAAGGACCGGTACGGCGTGTTGCGGACCGGAGAGGCCTGGTATGGACCGGTGCGCAGGTCAAGCCTGCGTTTTAGGGCAGCGGGGATGGGTGCCCGGCCAGTTGGCGCGCCGTGCCCCCCCATGGCCCTGCCGTCCGCCGCCCCGATCCTGCGCATTGTCTATGCGGGTTCCCAGCCTTCACCGTCGGACCCGTCGACCTCCCTGCTCCCGCAATCCCCGCAATCCTCGTACTCCTCCCAATCCTCCGCATCCCTGTCATCTCCTTCATCCGCGCCGTCGCCGTTCCGTCCGCAGTCCCCTCCATGGTTGCGGACGGCATCGGCCCCGTGGCGGGGGTACAGTGCGTCGATGCGGGCACGCAGTTCCGTCGGCAGTTCGGGCGGCGTGACCTGACCGAATTCACCGGGGGCGGCATCGCCATCGGTGGCCGAGGCGCCCCCGAACATGCCGAGATGACGGCCCAGCATTTCCAGGGCCTTGAGCTTGGAATGCAGTTTCACCTGCACGCCGCCGCGCACGGGCGCTTCGGGCTTGTCTTCGCCGGTGTCGTGTGTTGCGCCGGGCACCGGACGCGTGGCACGCGTGGCGCGTGCGCCGCGTGCCGTGGAGGTTTCGCGCACCTCGGCCACGGCGGCGGCCTGCGCGCGGGTCAGTTCCGTGGAGTCGCGCAGCCGCACGCCCTCGTCGGACCAGTGGCACAGATCGGTCATCACCGCGAATCCCACGGCGGCCAGTTCGCGCACTACCCGGTCCTGGGTCACTCCGGTGCGCAGGGACCGGCGGCCCATGGCCTGTTCCACCGCCTGCTGCACTGCGGGTAAGGACAGCAGCCGCGAGGCCGTGCGCGCGGCGCGTACCGGCGCATACCCCGCCCGTTCGGCGGCCCGCACGGGCGACATGTCCACCAGGAATTCCTCCACGAAGCGGCGCTGGCGTACCCCCAGCCGGGAAGGCCGCTCGTCGGCTTTCCGCTGCGTATCTGCCGGGCGTCGTGGCGCTCCCGTGTTTCCGGCACTCTCGACGGGCTGGGCGGACCGGGCGGACTGGCCGGGCTGGGCGGACTGGCCGGATCGGGTGGACCGGGTGGACCGGGTGGACTGGCCGGATCGGATGGACCGGGTGGATCGGGTGGACCGGGGGCCGGAGCCCGCGTTGCCGGTTTCCGTATTGCTCATCGGGCCTCCTTTCCCGTGGCGGAAGGCACGCGGGACTCGGCGCGCAGATGGCGCAGGTCGGTACGCACCTCTTCCAGCGCGCGCTGCACGGCGGCCAGCCGTTCGTCCATGCGGGCAACGCATACGGCGGTTTCGCGGGCGGACCGCACATCGCCGTCAAGGGCGGCGGCGCGGGCTTCCATGGCGTCCAGCCGGGCCTGCACCGTGGCCACCAGCATCACCGCACCCGCAAAGGCCGTGGCCGCAGCCGCCAGCGCCTGCACGCCCACCCGGCGGTCCAGGCGCCACCCTGCGGCCCGGTGTTCGTCGTCACGTGCCACGGCGTCGCTCCCGGATACGTTCGGGCCTGTCATCGCGTGCCACCCTGCTCGGGGCGGGTGCGCAACTCGTCCTTGCGGAACGACCCCAGCGACGACCCCAGGTAGTAGTTGACCACCGCGCCGAAGGCCGTGCCCAGCGAGCCGAGCAGCAGCAGGGCCGGTTCGCTCACCGAAGGTTGCTCCAGCACCGCCCGCAGCATGCCGAAGAACCCGGCCACCACCACCAGGGCCACCAGCCCGGTCACCCATGCCCCGCCGTGGCCGGCACGGGCCAGGGCCACCTCGCGCGCGCGGGCGTCGCGGGTGTTGTCCAGTTCGGCCCGCAGTTGCTCGGCCTGCCAATCCAGCAGTCGTGCCCGCTCGCGCACTTCCAGCTCGCGCAGGGTGGTCAGCGTCTGCGGATCGCCCAGGGCCGCCGCCACGCTGGCCGGGTCCGGGGCGACGCCAAGCGCCGATCCCAGCAGCGCCCCCGCCGCGCCAGCCACCGCACCCACGGGGCCGCCCAGCGCAGCCCCCAGCAGCGGGGCCACACGGGCCACAGTGGTGCCGATGCCTTTCCAGTCCATGTCATGCTCCTTCCGCGCCGGGGCCGCCGGGCGACATGCCCGGCCCGCCATGCGCGAGAGAACGTGCATACACCCCCCTTGCGAGGCGGTGCGGTCCGCAACGGGGTGGCGAAGGGGGCAGATGACCGTACCGAGGGGGCGCGGCCATGACCTCCATATCGGGCATATCGGGCCTGTCGGTCTGGCCCTATTGGCCGGATTGGCTGGGCTGGCTGGCTTGGCCCGCTTGGCCCGCTTGGCCCGCTTGGCCGGATGAGGGCACGGTGCGTTGGGCGGCTGGCCTACGGCAACGTGGCGGTCAAGCTGGGGGGGAGCGTGGTGGCGTGCGGACAAGGGGCGCGGGAGTCAGGGGGGGCGCAAACAAAGACGCCCCCGCTGGGCGGGGGCGTCGGAAGTGCAGTGCAGTGAAGCCGGTGAATTGCGCGAACGGGATGGCTTGCTGAGCCGGGCGAGCTAGGCGGCGATAAAGCTGCCGGAGGCGTCCTGGATGCTCACCGGGCCCTTTTCGTTGCGGGGCAGGCGCGGAGCCCTGTCGGACTTGCCCGTGTCCGTCCCGTCGGGCTTGCCGGATTTGGCCTTGCCGACTTGGGCCTTGTCCGCCTGTTCGGGCTTGGCCGAGCGGGCAACCTGCTTGGCCCTGGCCTTCTTGGCGGCCTTCTTGTCCGCCATGATCTTGCCCTTGCCGTCACTGGCCACATGGTCTTCGGTCAGGCCGAAGGGAGTCCAGTCGGCCAGGGCGATGTCCAGCGATTCGAACGAGCGGCCCGAAGCGTAGATAACCGGCACGCTGCCTTCCGGGGTGGAGGCGAACAGCACCGTGCCGTTGGCGCCGGGTTCGGGCATGGCGGCGGTGTGGGTGCCGGGGATGTTCGCCGGGCGCGAGGCGTCCAGCGCCACGGTGGATGCGTGGGCGCCATCAGAGGCCCTGGCCGCTGCCAGCAGTTCGGAGGCGGCCTCCGTCTGGTCGTTGCCGTTGGCGGCGGACTGGTTGCGCCCGCCGCGCAGCACGTACAGGAAGTCGCTGCCGGTTTCGCCCACCATGGCCACCATGGTGCTGCCGCCGCGCGTGGCCAGCAGGCTGACCGGCACGGTGCCGCCGTGGATGCCGATGTAGGCCGGGCGCGAGCCGCCGGGCATGTCGATCCAGCCGTCGTCGCTCGCCTGGGTCTGCGGCTCCAAGGAGTGCAGAGCCACGCGACGGGCGTCGCCAGCTCCGTTCACCGCGGCCCGGCCATGGCCTGACAGGGTGTTGGGCATGTCGCCACGCTCCGCCTCGGTGACGGTGGGCATGGCAAACACAAGCAGTGCCAGCAAGGATGCCAGCAGTCGGGATGCGGTTACATTGCTGAAATATATGAAGAGGCAAGGTACACGCCGAACGTTGTCGCCGCGCATGGTGGTGTTTACCGTGAGTCCTTCGGATGGTGTTGCATGGCGTATCGCCACGTGTGCAGGCTTTATTGATTCGGACGGCCCCTGTCAAGGGTGCGGAATGGTGTACAGAAATGTTTTTTTAATGCTTACATTTCAGTGTGTTGCAAAGTGTGTGCGGGCACATGGCGACCACGTGCGGCCCGCTGCTGCGCGACCCTTGGCCATGCCTTGCGCGATGGCTGCAAAAAACAAGTTTTTTCAAGGTGTTGATTGGCTATGGGGACTCTAGAGAATAGGGCCCCGAGGTTGGTCGGGGCTGAGGGCAGGGAGTGGCCGGATTCCGGTGGCGGTATTTTCCGATCGGCTCTCCGGCCATGTCCGGCAGACAGGTCAGCGCGGGGTGGATTCGTCCTGCTTGCGAGGCTTGCCGTCTTTTTTCCGCTTCTCGTCCTTGTCGCCCTTGCCCTTGCTTTTGGGCACGGTGGCGTTGACCGCTGGCGGCGGGGCCTGTCGTATCTGGGGTTCCGGCTCCGGGGGCGGAACGGGCAGGGGCGGTCCGGCCTCGCCCAGGGTGGACAGGAAAAAACGCACCAGGCGGGCGTTCAGGACGCGGTGAATGGCCTGGCGGGTCTCTTCGTCCACCCCGCCGCACAGTTCCGGCAGATCGCGTTGCAGGGCGGGAGGGCAGGCGGCCATGAGCGCGTAATGATCCGCACCGGCCAGCACGGTGAATTCGGGCGGACGGGGCAGGGCGGCGCGCAGGGCGTCGGCGTGCAGGGGGGCGCGGTTCACCTCGTCGTCGTCGGCCTTCAGGATGGCCACGGGCACGGTGACCCTGGCCAGCGACGCACGGGGAAAGAGCATGCCGTAGCCGGGCGCCACCAGCGCCACGGCACGCACCCGGGCGTCCGCCATGGTGCCCTGGGGGGATTGGGCCGGGGAGCCCTGTCCGGCCTGTGGGGCATGCGCCGCCGGTGATGCGGTGGGCGCGCCGGGAACGGGCTCGTTGTCGCCGGGGCCGGGTTGCAGCGGACGCAGGGCCACCGGCAGGCGGGACAGCCGTTCGGCGGCCCACTTGGTGCAATAGGGGTCGCCGGGGGTGGTGCGCTCGCAGTAGTTCGCATAGCGGGTGCCGTCGGGACGGGCCCCCGCCAGCAGCAGGGCGGTGGCCCCGCCAGTGCCGAAGCCGATGACCCCGATGCGGGCGGGATCGATCATGGGGGCGGTTTCCGGTGCGCGCAGCAGTTTGCTGATGGTGGTGCTGACGTGCCGGGGCCGGGCCGTGAGCTGTTCCGGCAGGAACAGCGAAGACGTGTCGTTGCTGTTGTCGCCCGGATGGGTGGGCGCGGCCACCACGAAGCCCGCGCGGGCCAGGGCTTCCGCCGTATCATGGTGCGCCAGGCGCGAACCGGCGGTGCAGTGCGAGATGACCAGCAGCGGAAAGCGGCCGGGCACTTCCTTGCCGCCGCGCGCCACGTCCAGCGTCCAGTCGCCGAGGTGGATTTCGGAAGGGGCGCGGACGGAGGGGTACCATACGGCCACGTCGAGCCGTTCGCCGGTTTCGGGAATCCAGATGCCCATGGTGCGAAAGCCGGGCTGATACGAGGCGGGCTCGTCCGCCCGGGCTTCCTGCATCGTGGGCAGAAAAGGGCCAAGAGCGCCTGCCGGAAGGTTTGCGGGGCCGCTTTGCGGCATGCCCACGGGCAACAGCAGGACGGCGGCCAGAGACGCGGCCAGCAAGGGGCGCGACAGGCGCCGGGCGGTGCCGGGCGTGTTGGGGCGGGCGTGGATCGGGGTACGGGGCGCGTGGCCGCGCGGCATGGGAAACCTCCGGTATGTCCACGTGCGAGATACCGCATGCGCCCCCACCCGGCAAGGCCCGATGCAGCCCGCGTGGCCCGTGGCGACCCGCCATGATCCGACATGACCCGCCATGATCCGACATGATCCGACATGATCCGACATGATCCGACATGACCGGAGGCGCGTAGTCAGCGCCCCCTGCCCCAGTAGGAGAGGTGCGGTGCGCATTGCAACAGCGGCTCGATGGGCACCTCCACCGCAGAGGAAGGGGCCGCCGGTGTCCTGCGGGCGTCCACGGCAAAATTGCCTGGCACGCTGGAGGAACCACCGGCGGAAACGGTCTGCCAGCAGCACGAGCCGGGCAGCACCATGAGGCCCCGTGGCGTGAGCCAGAAGGTGACCGGGGTTTCGGCGTTGCCCTGGCTTGTTCCGGATCCCCCCTTATCGACCGGGCCCGGCGCGCCCCCCACGGCGGAAGGCGCAGCCGACGGGCCGCCGCCGTTCCCGTGCCGCAGGTGGGTGACCAGCACGGCACCGGCGCAGTCGTCATCTCCGAACAGGTCGTCAAGTTCGATGCGCCGCCCGGCGGCCAGGTCGTAGCTCACGGCCAGCAGATCGAGGCTGACGGTGACTCCGTCCCGTCCCCACAGACCGGTCTGTACCTCGAAGACCACCGACACGGCATTGGCCGAAGGGCGGGAGATGCGGTGGGTGGCGGTCAGCCAGTCCCGGCGGGCCGGGGCGTAGACGTCCGCGTCCGCACGAGGGGTCCCCTGTACCGCGCCATGGGACATGACGGCATGGGGCGGGTTGCTTGCGCCTGTGGAACCGGCCCTGCCTGTGGGGCCGGACGTGTCTGTGGAGCCGGGCCTGTCGGCTCCGGCGGTTCCGTCGTCTTGCCGGGGATTGGGAGCAGCGGCGGACTGCCGGGGCAGTCCGTGGCCAGCCATGCGACGAAAGGCATCGGTAAGTTTCCAGACGATGCGCACGATGTCGGCGTCCGTGGCGGGGTGATGCAGCACGGGATAGTTTATGGATACGTCGTAGTGCTCGCCCACCTGCTCGTAGCGTTTCCCGCCGCCCGTGGCGAAGGCGGAAAGCGCAGGCAGGACGATGAGGGTGAACAAAAGCGCGGCCAGAACCGCGTGGCGGATGGGCATTCCAGCCTCTGAAGCGTGCGGATGTCTACGAAAAATAAATACAGCTAACAGCGTCAGCGCGCGCGGCCAAGGTGGGAAAGCCCCCCACATGGGTACGGCACCCCGCATGATGCGTGTCTGCCGCAGGGTTGGCGCGCCTGTCGGCGACTTTCGCATGTGTCCCGTGCCGTACAGGCTTCAGCCCCGGCGTACCCTGGTCTGCCGGATTGCCCGCGCCAGCGGGGGCCGGAATGGTGCGGGACCGGGCCCACGCGTGGCCGGAATCACCCGGGCATGCCCATGTATCGGTAGGGTTGCGGTTCTTCTTAACCCGCAGGAAGCACACCGCCCTGTGTCCCGCCGTGCCATGCCGCGTGACGTGTCCGCCCGGAGACGCGCCGTCTTGCCAGTCCCGGCCCCCGGGGCCACCCGCCGTCCCTCCCGTGCCCGCGCCTGTCTCCGCGTGTCCGAGCTCGTCCGCGTGTCCGGGCTTGTCCGTGTGTGCCCGCGCCCGCCCGCGTTCGCCCCAAATTCCCTCCAGCGGTTTCCTCCCCATCCGTTCCCGATTTTTCCGGTTTTGCGGGCCGCGCAACTTTTTCGCGTCATGCCCGCGCATGCCCCGTACACCCCCGCGCCCCCCTTCCAACCCCCTTCCGGTCGCATCCGCCGGAAAAGCGGGGTGTACCACCTGCTCACGCGGCGCGGCCGTGGTGGCCGGGTGGTCCGGCCCCGCGAGACGTCCGCGCACCGAAGCAAGGAGGCAAAGCCATGGGTGGTGGTGGCGGCAAATCGTACAAGGCCCCTGAACCCCCGGCCCCCCCCGCTCCCCCGGCCGCCGACGAGGTAGCCGAGCAGGAGGCCAAGGCCGTGGAGGACGCGCGTGAAGACGCCCGGCGCGCCGCGCTGCGTGCGCGGGGCAGGCAGGGCACCATCCTGACCGGGGCGCTGGGCGTGCCCGGCACCCCCGACATCCAGCGCAAGACGCTGCTGGGACTGTGAGGAGCCGGGGATGACCAGCCAACGACTGCGCGACGCCCGAGAGGCGGTGGACTTTCTGGAACGGCAGCGTTCGCCGTGGGAGGAGGCGTGGCGCGACATCGCCGCCTACGTCCTGCCCCGGCGGGGGCGCATGCACGGGCGCGACCCCCTGGGCGCCTCCGCGCCCGGTGCGGTGGGCGGATCGTCCGGCGTGTCCGGTGCCCACCGCGCCACTGACATGCGCGGCGGGCGCGTCATCGACGCCACGGCCACCCGCGCCGTGCGCATCCTGGCGGCGGGCATGCAGGGCGGGCTTACCTCGCCCGCCCGCCCGTGGTTCCGTCTGCGTCTGGCCGACGGGGCCGACGCGGAATCCGGCCCGGCCCGCCGCTGGCTGGATGCGGTGGAGCAGCGGCTGTACTGGGCCCTGGCCCGCAGCAACTTCTATCAGGCCTCGCACGCGCTCTACACCGAACTGGCCGCCTTCGGTTCCGCCGACCTGTACCAGGAAGTGGACCCCGAACGGCTGACCCGCTTCGCCGCGCTGACCTGCGGCGAATTCTCCTGGGCCTGCGATGCGGCTGGCCGCGTGGACACCGTGGCGCGGCGCATGCTGATGACCGCCCGCCAACTGGCGGAACGCTACGGAGAGGCGCACCTGTCCACCGGCACGCGGCGCATGCTGCGCAAGGAACCCAACCGCCACGTGGAGGTGGTGCACCTGGTGCGGCCCCGCGCCGTGCGCACCCCCGGCCACGGCGGCAATCTGCACATGCCCTTCGAGTCGCTGGTGTTCGAGGCGGACGGCGCCGCCGGAGACCTGCTGCACGAAGGTGGCTTCGAGGAATTCCCGCACCTGGCGGCTCGCTGGGACGTTACCGGCTGCGACGTGTATGGCCGCTCGCCTGGCATGGACGTGCTGCCCGACGTCAAGATGTTGCAGGAAATGGCCCGCAGTCAGCTGCTGGCCATCCACAAGGTGGTCAACCCGCCCATGCGCGTGCCCACCGGCTTCAAGCAGCGGCTCAATCTTATTCCCGGCGCGCAGAACTACGTGGCGCCGGGCCAGCCCGAGGCCGTGGCCCCGCTCTACCAGATCAACCCGGACATCGCGGCGGTGACGCGGAAGATCGACGACGTGCGCAAGGCCGTTCGCGAAGGGTTCTTCAATGATCTCTTTCTGATGTTCACGGCGAACGGGCGCTCCAACGTCACTGCGGCAGAGGTGGCCGAACGCGGGCAGGAAAAGCTGCTCATGCTCGGCCCGGTCATCGAGCGGCACCAGACGGAACTGCTTGATCCGCTGCTGACGCGCACCTACGGCATCCTGCGCCGGGCCGGGGCGCTGCCGCCCAACCCGCCGGAACTGGAAGGGCTGGAGATGCGCGTGGAGTATGTCTCGGCCCTGGCCCAGGCCCAGCGACTGGGCGCGGCGCAATCCATCCGCCAGTTCGCGGCGGAGGTCACGGCCCTGTCGGCCACCGCGCCCGGCGTGTTGGACAAGATCGACTTCGAGCAGGCCGTGGACGAACTGGCCTCCATCGGCGGAGTGCCCGCCAGGGTGGTGCGCTCCGACGCCGAGGTGTTGCAGCTGCGCGCAGCGCGCGAGGCCGGGCTGGCCGCGCAGGGCGCCGCCGTGGCGCGCGGGGCGGCGGGCGCCGCCAGCGCGCTGGCCAGGGTGCTGGGCGTGGAGGGCGGGGAGGACAGGAAGGACAGGGGCGGGGCGGCTGACGCCGCCGCATCGCCTGCGCCTTCTGCGGCATCTCGCCTCCCCGTGTCGCCTGTTTCGGCGGGCCCGTCTGGCCCGTCTGGCCCGGCAGGTCTGGCAGGTCTGGCAGGTCAGGCAGGTCCGGTCAGGGAGGCGCGCGCATGAGCCGCCGCTCCCGGCCTGTTCCTTCCCGCGCGGCGGAAGGCGGGCGTCATTCAGGTTCCTCGTCACGGGCCGGTTCCTCGCCATGGGTCGATTCCTCGCCACGGGCCGGTTCCGCGCCATGGGTCGATTCCGCTTCACGGGCGGATTCCAACCCGCAGGCCGAGCCCATGCCGCAACCTGACGCCATTCTGGCAGACCTGCTGGCCCGCACCGCCATGGCGGACGCCGCAGGCCCCCACGGCCCCGATGGCCCCAATGGTCCCTATGGCACGGACGGCCTGCTGACCGACCTGCTGGGGCCGGAGGTGGAAGAGGCCAGCCATGCCCGGCGCGAGGAAACCACCCGCCTTGCCGCCTACCTCGACGACCTTGCGGCGGTGCTGCGCACGCAGGGCGGGGCCGGGGTGCGCGTGCTGCGCCACTGGCTGGACGCCGCCTGCGCCAACGACCGCCTGTCCCGGCCAGAGCCAGCCATTCACGGGGCCGCGGCCCTCTACGACTACGCCCGTGACCGCACGGCGGAAATCGCCATGGCCGACCCGGCCAGCCTGCTGCGCATCCAGTTGGAGGGGGCGCGGCGCTGGGCCGGGGAACAGCTGAACCCCAGCGGGCGGCGGGACTGATTCCGCCCGCGCCGCAAGACCACGCCTTCAACGGGAACATCATGAAAACGCACGCTTTCAACCCTGCAACGGAGGACACCATGGAACAGACACTGGCCCCGGCACCATCACCCGCCACGGCGAGCGGCCCGCAGATCGTGTCCGGCCCTTCCGCCCCGGCAACTTCGGCGACTCCCGCCACTGTCCCGGCGGCCTCCGTCGGGGCAGCCAGTCCCGCCGATCCCGGCACCGCCCCCGGCCTGCCCGATGCGCCCACGACCCTCGACGCGCCGGGCGCCTCCGCCGTGCGCAACGCCGCCGACTACGCCTTCGACCTGCCGGACCACCTCAGCGTGGATACGGCGGCGGCGGACCGTTTCCGTACGCTGTGCGCCGCCCAGGGGCTGACCCCGGAACAGGCCCGCGCCGCCGTGAACTTCTACGTGGCCGAGCACGAGGCGGCGGGCGGCCTGGCTGCCGACGGCTGCGAGGCGGGCCTGCGCACCCTGTGGAAGGGCCGCTACGACGAGTGCATCGATACCGCCCGACGCGCCGTGCGCAGTCTGGACGCCCGCATGGAAGGGCGGCTGGCCCCGCTGGTGCGCGCCGGGCTCGGCAACCATCCCGCCTTCGCCGAACTGATGGCCCTGGTGGGCGAACGCATGGGCGAGGACTCGCTGGGCGCGGGCACCGGCCCGGCGGGCGCGCGCGGCGAGGCCATGAGCACCGAGGATTTCCTGCGGACCGTCGTGTTCGCCAAACGTTAACCGCCAGGAGGCATCCGGCATGGGCAAGACGCTGAAGGAACTGAGCAACGAGCAGGCATCCACGCAGCCGCAGCAGGTGGACGGGCTGACCGAGGAGGCCCCCATCCTGGGCATTGTTCCCTTCGAAGAGGCCAGCCACGGCCTGTGGAACATGTACGAGGACGTGGAAGAGGTGCAGGGCGCGGGCTGGGTGGAAATGAACGCGCCCCTGCCCTCGGTGGAGGTGACCAGCAACCTGCGCAAGGTGGACCTGTCCATTCTGGGCGGCGAGATCGAGGTGCCGGAAGACACCGCCCGCATGTTCGGCGGCAAGGAAAAGTACTTTTCCAAGAAGATGCCCAAGGTGCTGCGCCGTTCGGGCATGTCGGCTGAACAGCGCATCATCTACGACAACTTCCGCGCCTTCGCCCTGGACCACGGCAAGGTCACCGACGCCGGGGCCACGGCGGGCGGTTGCTACTCCATGCTGGCCGTGCGCTTCGTCGAAGGCGAAACCTGCGGCCTGTACAGCCCGGAATGCTTCAAGCAGGGCACCGTGCTGGACGTGCAGTCCATCAACGGCGGCGAACTCTACAAGGCCACCAGCGGCCAGTACCAGGGCGTGCTGGTCTTCGGCCTGCGGCTGAAGTCGTACCTGGGCATCCAGATCGCCAACCCCCACAGCGTGGCGGCCATTGTCAACGTTAGCCGCGACCACGTGCCCACCGAGGCCATGATCGACGACATGCTGGCCCAGGTGCGCGCCACCTCCGGCTCCACCTACCTGTTCATGCACGAGCGCGCCCGCAACCTGCTGTACCGCTACAAGGCCGGTGCCCTTCAGATCGTGCCGGGCGGCAAGGACATGGACCGCCAGATCACCCACTGGAACGGCATCGAGATCGTCACTTCCTACAACTTCAAGGACGGCACCGAGCAGGTGCTCGCCCTGTAGCGGCCCCGCGCCGCGCCCCTTCCGCAACACCATGACGGCAACCGCCCGGCGGTGCCGATGAACAAGGAGAAACGCATGTACGGACACATGCTGCGTGTGCATGGCGAACATCTGGCCAAGGGGCAGAATCTGCCCAAGAACGCCCAGGCCGTGGGCAACGGCGGCCCGCAGCGCGCGGGCTCGATGATGGGCGCGGCCGAGGTGGCCGCCGTGGCCGCCACGCCGGTCACCCTGGGCGACGGCAAGAGCCTTACCTTGATGCTGGAAGACAGCGACGACGGCACCGCCTTCGCCGCGCTGCCGGTGTCGTTCCGGCGCACCGCCCCCGGCGGGCGCACCTGGGCCGGGGGCGAGGTGCTGGGCCGCCTGCCCCTGCCTTCCGACTGCCGCCGCCACGTGCGCGTGGTGATCGGCACCGACGACGCCGGGGCCTCCGGCACCGTGGACGTCGTCTTCGACTACCTGCCGCGCTAGCGCGGCCACGGACCGCAACCCCCGCCCGCCCCATCCGTGATGGGGCGGGCGGGGACCACGGCACGGAGGTGCCCCACATGACCAACGACATGATCATCGACATGGCCAAGGATGGCGCGCCGGGTCAGGCCCCGGCGGTACACGAGGAACCGGCAGGGTGCGACCCCGTCGCGGCGGCCCCCGTTTCGCCCCCGGCGTCTGCTTCGTCCCCGTCGGCCGCTTCGCCCCCGTCGGCCCCATTGCCCGATGTGGCGGAAACGTCCGAGCCGCCCACCCGCGAGGACGTGCGCCGCTTCCGCTTGGCGACCCTGCGCGCCCGGCTGGCCCTGCTGGGGGTGGCCTTCGACCCGTCCACCGACGAGGCCACCCTGCGGCGCATGCTGCGCGCCGCGGAAGGACAGGGGGGCGGGGCTGCCCGGCCCGGCCCGAAGAACGCGCAGGGCTCGACGGGCACGGCTGGCGCTATCGTGCCGACCGGCCCTGCCAGCACGACCGACCCGGCGGGCCATGCCGCCGACCCCGCCCCGACGACGGAACCGGGTCTGACGCCCAGCGTCGCCATGCGCCGGGCCACGGCCCGCCACCTGCGCGAACGGCAGCGCGTGGCTGCGGAGGATACCGGAGCCAGCGGAGTGACCGGGTCCTCCAGAACAGGTGGGGGCCGCCCGCGCGGCAGGGGGCGGTCATGAGCGCGGGATTTGGCCCGAACGTCATCACCGGTTCCGTCCAGACCAGCGAGGTATCCATCTGCAACAAGGCCCTGCGCTACCTGGGCGCGCCGGAAATCGTGGCCCTGGACCAGCCCTCGCGCGAGGCGGACCTGTGCTCCCGCTACTACGCGGAAGCCCGCGACGAGCTGCTGGAGCACCATCACTGGAACTTCGCCACCCGCTACACCTCGCTGGCCCCGCTGGCGGCGGTGCCGCCCTTCGGCTTTGCCTGCGCCTACCGTCTGCCCGGCGACTGCCTGCGGGTGCGCCGTCTGCGCGGCGAGCCACCCTTCGAGGTGGTGGAAGCGCGCACCCTGTACACCGACGCGGCCCCGGCGGAGGCGGTGCTGACCGTGCGCGTCACCGACCCCGCCCGCTTTCCGGCGCTGTTCGTAGAGGCGCTGGCCCGCCGCCTGGCCTCCGCGCTGGCCGTGCCGCTCATGAACAGTTCGCGCACCGAACAGGCCATGCTCCAGCGTTTCGGCGATGCGCTGGAGGCAGCCCGCGTGGCCGACGCCGCCGAGGGCGCGTCCGATCCCGTGGAAATCAACCCCTGGCTCATGGCGAGGTAACCCATGGCGCGCACCACCCTGATCCAGAACAGCTTCAACGCGGGCGAACTGTCGCCCCTCATGGCCGCGCGGGGCGACCAGGCCCGCTACGCCAGCGGCTGCCGCGTGCTGCGCAACATGCTGCTGCATCCGCATGGCCCGGCCTTCCGGCGGCCCGGTCTGCGCTTCATGGGCGCCTGCGTCGATGAAACCGTGCCGCCCCGGCTGGTGCCCTTCGTGTTCAACGAGGAACAGGCCTACGTGCTGGAATTCGCCCCCGAGCGCCTGCGGGTGTGGTGGCGCGGCGGGCTGGTGCTGGGGGAAGGCGGCGCGCCGCTGGTGGTGCCTACCCCCTATGCGGCGGAACATCTGTCCACGCTGCGCTGGTGCCAGTCCGCCGACGTGCTCTACCTGGTCACGCCGCATGCCGCCCCGCGCAAGCTGGAGCGCCACGGCCATGCCGACTGGCGGCTGGTGGCGGTGAACTTCGGCCCGCGCGTGGCCACGCCCACTGGGCTGCGCTCCACGGGGGCGCCGTCGGGCACGCGCCAGCACCGCTACGTGATCACCGCCGTGTCCGTGGACACCGGCGAGGAAAGCCTGCCCACGGCGGAACTGGCCGTGACGGCTGGCACGCCTGCGGAAGGGAGCGCCGTGAACCTGGCCTGGACCGCCGTGGAGGGGGCCAGCGAATACCGGGTCTACAAGGCGGGCGGCGGGGCGTCGGTGTACGGTCTGCTGGGCACCGCCGCCACGGGCGAAACCTATGCCGATACGGGCCGCACGCCGGACTTTGCCGAGGGCCCGCCCGAGCACCGCAACCCCTTCGAAGGGGCGGACGACCATCCGTCATCGGTGCAGTTCTGGCAGCAGCGGCTGTGCTTCGCCGGGTCGCGCAGCCACCCGCAGACCATCTGGGCCAGCCGTACCGGCTGCTACGAGAACATGGACGTCTCGCGCCCGCTCCAGACCGACGACGCGGTCACCGTCACCATCGCCTCGGAAACGGTCAGCGCCGTGCGCTGGATGATGCCCGCCCGCAAGCTGCTGGTGGGCACCGGCGGCGGCGAATGGACCCTGTCCGGCCAGGGCAGCGAGCCGTTCTCGCCCCTGTCGTGCCTGCTGGAATTCCAGTCGGCGCGCGGCTCGGCGGAACTGCCGCCCCTGGCCGTGGGCGACGGGGTGCTGGCCGTGCAGCGCGGCGGACGGGCGGTGCGCGACTTTCGCTACAGTCTGGACGTGGACGGCTATTCCGGCGCGGACCAGACCATTCTGGCCGAACACATGCTGCGGGGCCGCAACATCGTGGACTGGGCCTACCAGCAGTCGCCCCATTCGGTGGTGTGGTGCGCCATGGACGACGGCACCATGGCCGGGCTTACCCTCATCGCCGAGCATCAGGTGGCGGGCTGGCACCGCCACGACACCAGAGGCGCGGTGGAGGCGCTGTGCGTGGTGCCCGGCCCGCCGTCCGACCCCGCCGGGGGCGACGAACTGTGGCTGGTGGTGCGCCGCGACGTGGACGGCGTGCAGCGGCGCTACATCGAGCGGCTGGACCCGGCCTTCGAGTCGGACACCCCGGCCCCGGCGTTCTTCGTGGATTCCGGCCTGTCGTATCAGGGGCCGCCCGTGGCCGCGCTGGGCGGGCTGGAACATCTGGAAGGGCGCGAGGTGTCCATCCTGGCCGACGGCTGGGTGCATCCGCCGCGCATCGTGGCGGGCGGGCGCATCGAACTGGATCGCCCGGCGTCGGTGATCCATGCCGGGCTGGGCTATGCCAGCGACCTTGCGCCGGTGACGCAGGAATTCGTGGCGGGCGACGGCCCCACTCAGGGCCGGGTGCGCCGGGTGGGCCGGGCCCGGGTGCGGCTGTACCGCTCGTCGGGGTTCAAGGCCGGGCCGGACGCGGCCCACCTGCGCGAGGTGCTGTTCCGCACCGCGCAGGATCCGCCGGGGCAGGCCCTTCCGCTTTTCGATGGCGACCGCGAGGTGACGCTGGACGCGCGTCTGGGCACGCAGGGCGGCCTGCACGTGCGGCAGGACGACCCCCTGCCGCTGACGGTGCTGGCGGTGATCAGCGAGGTGGAGGTGGGCGAGTCATGAGCGCGCGTCACCAACACGCGGTTGCGGATTCCCCGGCTGTTCCGTCCTCTGCGGTTCCGACATCCCCGGTCCTCCGCCCCACGGTGTCCGCCCTGCGCACGGGGTTTGCCCGACGCGGCGCGGGTGGCCGCACCCTGCTGCACGTGGTCCCGGCGCGCCGCCAGCACCTGCACGAGGTGTTGCCCCACTTGCGTCCGCGCGACCGGGCGGAACTGGACGCCCTTGGCCCGCGCGGCGCCGTGGCCGAGGCGGCGCGGGCCTTCGCCCTGTCGCCCCTGCGCTGGGCGGTGCTGCGTGGCGGGCGGTGCGTGGCCCTGTTCGGCGCGCGGCCCCTTCCCTGCATGCCGGGCACGGCGGCGCCGTGGCTGTTCGGCACGCCGGGGCTGGATGCGGAAGGACGGGCGCTGGCCCGGCTGGGTCCGCTGTTCGCCGCGCGCATGCGCGCAGCGTGGCCCCGGCTGGTGAACATGCTCCACGCCCCGGCCCTGGCGGAGCGCCCGGCCACGGCACGCTGGCTGGCACGGTGCGGGTTTGCCGTGGCCGCGCACCCCATGCCGTTGGGCCATGGCGGCGCGCCGTTCCATCCCTTTACCTCCGGCGATGCGCTTGCGGCCAGCTTCGCGCCGGAACAACCCACCAACACAGGAGGATGACATGTGCGGATTGCCCCAGGCCCTGGTGGCAGCGGCCATTCTGCAGGGCGGCTACACCCTGATGGATTCGAACCGGACCTCCAGCGCCGCCAAGGCGCAGCAGGAATACCAGGCCGCCACCCAGCGCAATGCGGCCTTGCAGGCCAACTACCAGATCGAGGAGACGCAGCGCGATGCCGAGCGCACCGAGCGGGCCCTGAAGCGCCAGGCGCGTTCGCAGCAGGCGGGGGTGCGTTCGCTGCTGGCGGCATCGGGCATGGACGCCGGGTCGGGCAGCGCGCTGGACGTGTTGCAGGACCAGTCGCTGGCCGCCGAGACCGACGTGCTGGATGTGCGGCGGCAGTCGGAGCGGCGGCAGCGTGCCCTTGAATATCAGGCCGCGGGCGCGGACAGCAATGCATCGCTGCTGATGGGCATGGCCAACGACCCGTGGGCGCGGGTGCGCCAGGGGTGGCGCAGCGGCATGATCATCGGCAACACCGTGCAGGGAGCTGGCAACCTTCTGATGTAGGGCCATCCTGATGGGGACTCTGCTTCGGCAACCGTATCCGGATTCAGAAGCAGCCCCGCCAGTGCCGACAGGAATGCAAAGGAGCGGACAATGACCATCGTATCGACGAACACCGTCGAACTGTACACCGGCAACGGCACGCAGACGGAGTGGCCGGTGGCCTTCCCGTTCCTGCGGCCCGAGGACGTGCGGGCCGTGGTGAGCGGGACGGGAGGCGACAGGGTGCTGGCCTACGGCGCCGACTACGTGGCAGCCGCGCTGCCGGGCGGCGGGGGCAGCGTGACCACTGCGCCGGGCGCGCCCGGCATGGTGCACGCGGGCGAACATCTGACACTGTGGCTGGACCAGCCCTTCACGCAGGAAATGGATCTGCGCAATACCGGCGTGCTGGACGCGGAAATGCTGGAGCGCGGCTTTGACCGGCTGACCCTGATGGCCCAGCAGCTGCGCGAAGAGGTGGGCCGCTGCGTCAAGGTGCCGATGACTGACCAGTCCACGCGGCCCGACGCGCTGCTGGAGGGCATCACCGCCAACGTGGGCCGCGCGGAACTGGCGGCACTGGACGCGCAAGACCGGGCGGCATCCGCCACGGCCAGCGCGGTACGGGCAGAATCCTCCGCCTCCGGCCTTGATGCGGCCCTGACCGGCGTGCATCAACTGCGCGAAGAGGTGCTCCAGACCGTGGCGGATGCGCGGCAGGATGTGCTGGCCTGCGCAGCGTTCGTGCCCATCGGGGCCATTCTGGACTTTCCGGTGAACACCGTCCCGGCGGGCTTTCTGGTTTGCGCCGGGCAGGTGGTGACGCGGGTGGCGTATCCGGACCTGGTCACCTACCTGACAGGGGGCGCCGTGGCGGCCAACGCCACCCTGCCCGACCTTCGCGGCGAGTTCCGGCGCGGAGCGGATCTGGGGAGGGGCGTGGATGCCGGGCGCGTGGTGGGCAGTGCGCAGGGTGACGCCATCCGAAACATCACTGGTTCGCTTTACAACTACATCCAGAATAATGCGAGTCAGGAAAACGGGGCGCTTCGCACTCAGGTTGCCAGCACGCTAAACTCGCCGTTCGGTGCAGGTACGGCGATGTCGTGGTCCACGCTGTCCATTGATGCATCGCGGCAGGTTCCCACCGCATCCGAAAACCGCCCTCGCAACATTGCTGTGGTGCCGTGCATCAAGGCGTACCATGCCCCCATGAGCGCCGCCCCGGTGGACCTTGCGGACGCGCTGGACAGGCTGGACGCCCTTGCGGCGATTGCCAGCCCCAATGTGGGAAAATTCTGCACCATGAAGTGTGTTGGCGGGGGGCAAACCATACCCGTGGCCGGGGCCGTTACGGTTGCAGCGCAGGGAGGGCAAGCAGTCGCGGCTGGTGAAAGCTGGACAGGTCCATCTGATGGCTCGCTTTCAATCACCATACCATCTGATGGGTGGTACGAAATCAGGGGTACCTTCACGGGGATGGCGGCTGCATCCGGACATTTTTCCGGATTCATAACTGTAAACGGCGCCCTCGTGCTCCACTCCTACTGCTATGCCTATGTGTATTCATGGACGACAGGATGCCCGGAATGCACCATGAGCCTGAAAACAGGGGACGTGATACGTATGCAAGCGAGTACGGGCGTGGCGCTGACAAGTGGCGGAACAGGAACTGTCACCCTGACTGCACGGAGGGTGCGCTGACATGAAGAACATGCGCTTGCACGCGGCGTTGTGCCGCCTGTACCCCCATGCCCCCGAAGGCGCGTGGGAACTGGCGTGCGGCCCGCAAACGGATTGGGACGTGGCCATTGCGGCCTGGAGGCTGGAGGAGGCGCCGCCAACGCAGGAGGCGCTGGACACGATGTACGCGGCGCTGGCCGAAGAGGATGCGGCCCCTCGCCCGCCCGAACCGGAACCGCTGGACCTGAACACCATCACCTATGCCCAGGCCGATGCCATCATCCGCGCCGAAAGCGTGGAGGATTTGCGGCTGGCAATGCTGGATGTGCTGGGCCTGTAAGGGAAGGAGCGGCGAACGGGGACAAGGGGCAGCGTGGGGCAAGGGCTGCGGCTGACAGGACGCCGTGGAGGGCAGGGGCAGGGCGGACAAGAGACAGCGGAGGACATGGAACAGCGGAGTGCAAGAGAACGGTGGGCAAGGTTTGGTGAAGTGCGCGGCTCCGCTCGCGGAAGATGGATGCGGGCGGTGACGAACGGCGCGCGTGGCGCGGAATGACAAGGCCCCCGGCATGCCGGGGGCCTTCAGGCTTGTGGGCAAAGCGCAGGTCACGCAGGTCCGCCTACGTCATGGAATCCATCAGCCGCCGCAGGGCGGCGGCCTGGGCCGAAAGCTCGGCGATGGCGGTTTCCGCCTCGGACATGCGCATGGCCGTGGAGCCGGATATTTCGTTCACCTCGGCGATGATGCGGTTCAGTTCATCGCCGGTGGCGGCCTGCTGCTCGGCGGCGGTGGCGATGGAGTTCACCTGGTCGGATGCCTGCTGCACCGCGTGCACGATTTCCTGCAACATGCCGCCCGCCTCGTTGGCCAGGGCCTGGCTGTCGGTCACGCCGCGCACGGCAACGTCGGTGGCTTCCGCGCTGCGCCGTGCCGACTGCTGGATGCCCCCGATGGCCGCCTCCACCTCGCGGGTGGCGTTCATGGTTTTTTCGGCCAGCTTGCGCACCTCGTCGGCCACCACGGCAAAGCCGCGCCCGGCATCTCCGGCGCGGGCCGCCTCGATGGCCGCGTTCAGCGCCAGCAGGTTGGTCTGGTCGGCAATGTCGCTGATGACGCCCAGCACGTTGCCGATGTCGCTGGCCTGGGTGCCCAGTTTTTCCATTTCGCTGCGCAGTTCGCGCGAATGGCTGCCCAGCCCTTCGATGGCGGCGGCCACCTTTTCCACGATGTCCGCGCCCTGCCTGGCCCGTTCGGACATTTCCGCCGTGGTGCGGTTGGTGTCCGAGGCGTTGCGGGCCACCTCGCGTACCGTGGCGGCCATTTCGTCCATGGCGGTGGCCGATTCGGAACTGCGCTGCAACTGCCTGTCGGCCCCGCGCGCGGCCTCGCCCACCCGGTCGGAAAGCTGGCTGGCGGCATCGGCCACGGTGGTGGCAATGGCGTCGGCATCGCGGGCCACCCCGGCAATGCGTTCGCTGCGTTCCAGCGCTTCCAGTTCGCCGCGCTTCACGGCTGTGATGTCCTGGCGGATTTCCATGTACCCCACCAGCGTGCCGTCGGGCTTGCGCACCGTGGCCGCGCGGGAATGGAAGTAGCGCGTCTCGCCGCCTGTCTGCCGGGTGAAGTCCAGTTGGGTTTCGGCCTCGCTGGTGCGGGCCAGACGGTCGATGGGAGGCTCCGCGCCGTACACGTCCGCCCCCTGGTAGCTGTCCAGCGGCTTGCCGATCAGGTCGTCTTCCGCATGGCCCAGCAGGGCGCAGGCGGCGCTGTTCAGGGCGCGGATGTTGCGGCGCGGCCCGGTGACGATGATGGGATCGGGCACGCGGTTGATGATGGCCCGGTTGTAGGCCACCCGTTCGCGGATGGCGTCCACCATGTGGGTGATGGTTTCGTGCAGCTGGCCCATTTCCGCCGTGAAGCGGAAGGAGCTCTTGTACTCGAAGTCGCCATCCGCGATGCGCCTGCCAAAGTCGGTCAGGGCCGCCAGCGGGGCCTGAATGGTGCGGTACAGCCCCACGGCCAGCAGGCCGCCCAGCAGCACTGCCAAGGAGAAGGCCACGGCGGCCCCGGTGCGCAGCATGGAGCCGGTGTTGTTTGTTTCATCCGCGTGATCGCGGGTGGCCTCTATGGTGGCCTTGGTCAGTTCCTCGATGGACTGTTCCAGCTTGTGGGCCTGTTCTCGCCCTGCATCGAAGCGGATGTTGGCCTGCTCGGCGGAGAGGCCGGCGGCGGGGGCTTCGCGGGTCAGCACGGAAAAGGACGAAAGATACGGGCCGCTCAGCGAACGGATGGCGGCAACCTGTTGCAGCAGGTTGGCCAGCTCCGGTATGTCGCGCAGCTTGCGTTCGGCGGCGTCGGTGTGGGCGGCAAGGTTCGTGGCGGCCTTTTCGTGCTGGGGCAGGTAGCCGCGCAGCCGTTCCGCGTTGGCGATGTTGAGCAGGGTGTCCTTTTCGTAGCGGCGCAGCTGGCTTACGTCGTGGCGCATGGCGTACACGGTTTCTTCCAGTTCCACGTGCTTGGAGACCAGTTCGTCCACCAGCATGTTGATGTTGCCGAGAGCCAGCACCATGGCCACGCCCATGACCAGGTTGAGCAGGGTGAGCGTGCCTAGGCCGTAGATGAGTTTCTGGCGTATGGTCATCGGGCGGTCCCCCAGTGAAGGAGAAAGGTTTGTGGCGGTGCGGTGAGGGGTGAGGGCAGGAAGCGGGCACCATACGAGCTTACAGGACTTTTTCGGCCGACTAGGACACAACTTTAGCCGATGCGCAAGGATTCTTCATGGCGCGGCACGAAAAAAGGCCCGGCGTTTTTCGCCGGGCCTTTTGAATGGTTTTGGTCATGTCGGGCATTCTGCCTGTTCATGCCTGTTCATGTCCGTTCCCGAATCGGGCGCCGGGCGGCAAGCGGTGTGCGTCAGCTCCATTCCAGCAGGCGGCGCTGGCCGGTCAGGGCGCGGATGTCCGTAACGTCCTGCGACACTTCCAGGCAGCCGAGGTAGGAGCCGTCGGTATCGCGCACCGCAAAGTAGCGGATGTGCAGGAAGCGTCCGCCAAGCTCGATCCAGAATTCCGCCGTATCCCGTTCGCCAGCCTTGAATCTGGCCAGGATGTCCTCGACCATGTGCACGGATTTCGGCGGGTGGCAGTTGCGCACGTTGCGCCCGATAACCGCCGCGCTGCGCGGAAAGATGCGGTGCGGTACGTCGGAATAGTAGGCCACCCGGTCGTTGGCATCCACGAAACTGAGGTCCACCGGCAGGCTGCGCAGCATCTGGTTGAGTACGTTGGGCGCCAGCGCGCCGGTATCCAGTTGCACCAGTTGCGCGGCACCACCGGCGCGCGTCCGGCCTGCCGTGTCCGCCACGCCCGCCAGATAGGGAGTCTGCGGCGTCCATTCGTCGCCGGGCGTCACCCAGGCGTAGCCGATTTCGTCCTCGCCGTGGCGCACCCGCGCCCACTGGGCTTCCGTCAGCGATTCCAGGGCCATGGGGAAGAGCACCTTCTCTTCCTTGTACACCATGTCCTTCACGGCTTCCGCCGCGTCGCGCGCGGCCAGTGCGGCTGCCGTGGCGGCCAGGTTTTCCATGGCCGCGCGGGCGGCCTTGAACAGTCCGCGGATGTCGTCGTGCACTTCCCACATGACCTTGGGCGGGGCCTCTATGCCGTTTTCCTCCAGCAGGGGGAACAGCTGGTTTTCCTTGCGGGTGTAGTGCACCTCGATGTGGGCCAGGTCTTCCAGCAGTTCCTTTACGTAGCGGCTGCTGAACGACCAGGCCATCTCGTCGATGGGCGAGGTGCGGTCGCCGGGGGTGCGGTGCATGCGGTCCACCTGCGAGATGATTTCGTCGGCCACTTCCATGGCCTTGGCGTTTTCGTCCATGTAGGTGCGCACCGGGTGCCCGGCGGGCGCGGAAACGGCCGGGGCCTCGTCCAGCGCGCCCTTGAACAGGTCCACGTGCAGCGAGCACAGGCGCTTTATCTCGGCCTCCGGCAGGCCCTCGGCCACCATGGCCTGTTCCAGCCGGGCAATGTCCCCGCCGGAAATATCGCCCACGGCGGCGGCAAAGCGCGCCTTCAGCGTTGCCGGGTCCGCCCCGGCGTGCAGCTCGCGGATGAGTTCCTTCAGGGTGTCCATGCGCGTGGCATCGGACAGGGGCGAGCCGGACGCGGGCGCCTGTCCGGCATCGCACGGCGTGCCGCAGGCGGTGGCGCAGGGCGATGCCCCGGTTTCGGCAGCGGGTTTGGGGCCGGGCTTTGCGCCCGTGCCGGGCGCGCCCTTGGGCACGATGGTCACGGCCTCGGAGGAATGGTCCAGCACGCCGCGCGTAATGTGCAGCATCAGGCCGTTGACCTCCAGCCCGGCAATGTCCGCCGCCTGCTGCAAGGTGGCCACCCGGCCCAGCGTGTTGCGCAGCAGCGGGTTCTTCAGCTTGGCGAAGGCGGGCGCGAAGTCGGCCAGCACGTCGATGAGGTAGGGGCGCTCCGAGACAAGATCGTGTATGGACGTGGACGGGGCGAGATGCATGGGGCCTCCCGTGGGGTTTCGTGGATTCGTCGTGTGCCCGGCATGGCGCCCGGCGTGCGGTTGGCGTCTGGCCGGAACCGCATGACCGGATGTTCCCGCCATGGCCGGTCGTGTCACCAAGGTAGGACCGGGCGCGGCCATGCGCCGTGACGGGCATCACGTCATACAATATAGCACGGATGTTTCCGGAACGGCAGGGGGGCGGGGCGCACGGCGGCGCACGGCGGCTTCGGCGCGCGGTGCGGGCTGTCCGCGCCGCCCGCGTGGTCATCCCGCGCGCGCCCGCGCACTGGACAAAATCCCTGCGGTCTGCAAAAGCACAAGGGCCGCGCTTCGTCGGCATATCCCCGAACACTGCGAACAGGACCGTTTCCGCCTTGCCGCCCGTACGGTGCCCGCAGCATGCGAACTCCGCGACTGGCGCACCACGTGGGCGGCGCGCCCCGGCCAACCTTCCGGCAGGCAGGCACCGGCCCGGAAACAACCCGACCAGACAATAACCCCGAAAGGTGGACCAATGAGCAACGAACCGGACAAGATCATCTATTCGATGATCCGCGTCACCAAGCGCCACGGCCAGCGCGAGGTGCTGAAGGACATTTCCCTCTCCTACTTCTACGGCGCCAAGATCGGCGTGCTGGGCCTGAACGGCTCGGGCAAGTCGTCGCTGCTGAAGATCCTGGCCGGGGTGGACCCCAACTTCGACGGCAAGACCGTGCTCGCGCCGGGCTTCACCATCGGCTACCTGGAGCAGGAGCCGCTGGTGGACGAAGCCCGCACCGTGCGTGAAGTGGTGGAAGAAGGCGTGCAGGACATCGTGGATCTCGTGAAGCAATTCGAGGAGATCAACGCCAAGTTCGCCGAGCCCATGGAACCGGACGAGATGGACGCGCTCATCGAGCGCCAGGGCAAGGTGCAGGAACAGATGGACGCCAAGGGCGCCTGGGACCTGGACGCCCGCCTCGAAATGGCCATGGACGCCCTGCGCTGCCCCCCCGGCGACACCCCCGTGTCGGTCATCTCCGGTGGTGAACGCCGCCGCGTGGCCCTGTGCCGCCTGCTGCTGCAAAGCCCCGACATCCTGCTGCTGGACGAACCCACCAACCACCTGGACGCCGAATCGGTGGCCTGGCTGGAACGCTTCCTCCAGACCTTCCCCGGCACGGTCATCGCCGTCACCCACGACCGCTACTTCCTCGACAACGTGGCGGGCTGGATTCTGGAACTGGACCGTGGGCGCGGCATTCCGTGGAAGGGCAACTATTCCTCGTGGCTGGAGCAGAAGGAAAAGCGCCTGCAACAGGAAGAAAAGTCCGAGGTGGAGCGCCAGAAGACCCTCCAGCGCGAACTGGAGTGGATCCGGATGTCGCCCAAGGGCCGCCACGCCAAGGGCAAGGCGCGCATCAACGCCTACGAGGCCATGCTGAGCCACGAAAGCGAAAAGCGCGCCCCGGACCTGGAAATCTACATCCCGCCGGGACCGCGCCTTGGCAAGGTGGTCTTCGAGGCCACCGGCCTCGCCAAGTCGCTGGGCGATCGCCTGCTGATGGAAGGCGTGGACTTCATCATTCCCGCCGGGGCCATCGTGGGCATCATCGGCCCCAACGGCGCGGGCAAGACCACCCTGTTCAAGATGCTGGCGGGCGTGGAAACGCCCGACGCGGGCGAGCTGAAGATTGGCGATACCGTTCAGGTGGCCTTCGTGGACCAGAACCGCGATTCGCTGGAAGCGGGCAAGACCGTGTACGAGGTGATCAGCGAAGGGTACGAGACGGTCAAGCTGGGCAACCGCGAGGTGAATGCCCGCGCCTACTGCTCGCGCTTCAACCTGATGGGCCAGGACCAGCAGAAGAAGGTGGACGTGCTGTCCGGCGGCGAACGCAACCGGGTGCACCTGGCCCGCATGCTGAAGTCCAACGCCAACGTCATCCTGCTTGACGAACCCACCAACGACCTTGACGTGAACACCATGCGGGCGCTGGAAGACGGCATAGAGAACTTCGCGGGCTGCGTGCTGGTCATCAGCCACGACCGTTGGTTCCTGGACCGCATCGCCACGCACATCCTGGCCTTCGAAGGGGATTCCAGCGTGGTGTTCTTTGACGGCAACTATTCGGAATACGAAGAAGACCGCAAGAAGCGCCTGGGCAAGGACGCCGACACGCCGCACCGGATCAAGTTCCGCAAGCTGACCCGCTAGGTTTGCGGCGGATTTTTGCCCGCTGGCGGACCGACCCGAAGGGCGCGGAGCGTGGCCGTTAGGCGAGCTTGCGAGCCTTACGGACATCGAGAGCAACGCTGTCAGGCATCATCTTTCATTCCGGTCACGTACCGAAGAGTGCGCTCCCTTTATGAAAGATTCGCCTTCCTTGCCAGCGAACAAAACTTACGCCGCAAACGGCGCGCGATAATGTCGCGGGAAAGAGAGAGAAAGGCCCCCGCACCGGGAACGGTGCGGGGGCTTTGTGCGTGCTTGTGACATGCGTGCTTGTGACATGCGTGCTTGTGACATGCGTGCTTGCGAGCATGCGTGGCTGTGTCCCGTCGCGCTTGGGGCTGGCTACCCTTCCTTGAACCGCGCGACAAGGTCGCCAAGGCGTTGCGCCTCGGTGTTCAGGTCGCCCAGCGACCGTTCCGCGTCGCGCATGGCCTGGGCGGTGTCTTCGCTGATGGTGGTGACGTCGCCCAGCGAGCGCACGATGTCCGCGCTCACCTCCGCCTGTTCCTGGCCCGAGGTGGCCACGGCGCGCACCTGCGCGGACACGCCGGAGGCCAGCCGCACGATTTCGTCCAGCGAGCTTCCGGCGGTATCCGCCTGGGTGTTGGCCTGGGTTACCGCCTCCACGGCGGCATCCACCTGGCGCGCGCTGGCCGCCGTGCCTTCCTGAATGGCCCGGATGGCCTCGCCCACCTCGCGGGTGGCGTACATGGTTTTTTCCGCCAGCTTGCGCACCTCGTCTGCCACCACGGCAAAGCCGCGTCCGGCATCCCCGGCGCGGGCCGCCTCGATGGCCGCATTCAGGGCCAGCAGGTTGGTCTGGTCGGCAATGTCGCTGATTACGGCCATTATGCCGCCAATGCTGTCGGCCTTGCGCGAAAGGTCGGCCATGCTTGCATGCAGGTTGGCCGCGCCTTTTTCCACGCGAACCACGGCCTCCTTGACCCGCTGCACTCCCTCGGCCCCTTCGCGGGCCTTGCCCTGGGCGTTGTCGGCGGTATCGGCGGCGCCCGCGGCCCCACCGGCCATGCCCGCCACGGCGGCGTCCATGCGCTCCATGGCGTGCGAGCTTTCGGCAACGCGCGTCTTCTGGGCATCCGCGCCGCCGCCCGCAAGGCTGACCTGGCGGCCCACGGTGTCCGCCACGTCGACAATGGCGGCGGCGATGCCTTCCAGCATGCCCGCAGCCTCGTGCATGCCGTCGCGCCGGGCCTGTTCGGCCCGCATCCGGGCCGCTTCCGCCTCGGCGGTGGCGACTTGCGCGCGCCGGGCATGCTCGGCGGCTTCGTCGGTGCGCGTACGGGCCTCTTCGATACGCATGCGCAACGATTCCACCATGCTGGCGATGGATTGCTTCAGCCCGCGCAATTCGGCGCGGAATGTGCCGCGCGGCTGCGCATCCAGGTCGCCCGCCGCCACGGCGCGGGCATAGGCCACCAGCGCGTGCAGCGGTGTGCGCACGGACCGCGTGACCAGCACCGTCAGCACGCAGCCCACGGCGAGAATGGCGGCGGTGACCGCCAGCACCATGTTGCGCAGGCGGCCTGCGGCCACCTCCAGGTCATCCACGTACACCCCGGTGCCGATGATCCATCCCCACGGCTTGTAATGGGCGATGTACGATTCCTTCGGATAGGTCTGGTCGGTCACGCCGCCGCCCTGCCTGGGCTTGGGCCACACGTAGGCCACCAGCCCTTCGCCGTGCTGGTGCGCAACGTCCACGAAGGCCTGGAACAGGTTGCGGTTGCCGCCGGGATACTCCGTTGCCGGGGCGCCGGGCGCGGCCCGCCAGTGGGTGCCCCGGTTGTAGGCGGGCTTGTCCAGGGTCTGGCCTTCCAGCGCGGGCGCGGTAGGGTGCATGACCATGGTGGGGTAGGGGGTGCGGTCGTCGTTGATCCAGAAATAGTCGCCGTTGCCGTAGCGCATCTGGCGAAGGGCATCGGCGGCGCGCCGCTTGGCCTCGTCAAGGGGTATCTCGCCCCGGCCGGCCTTTGCGTCCAGGCCTTCCACCAGCTTCAGGGCCGCCTGCACCAGGTGTTGCAGTTCTTGCTGCCGGGCCTGAAGTGCATCCGAGCGGACCTGCGGCAGGAATCCGCCGAGAATGGCGGCCATGAACAGCAGGGCGATGAACGTGGCCAGGGCGATGATGCGCAGCGCCACACTTGCCTCGAAGCGGGGCGCGGCGGAAACGGACATGGACAGCGGCGTTGCCGCGCCAGGGGCTGGGGCGGGGCCGGGGGTCGGGTGGGGCATGGGGTACTCCGCTGGGGTGGGCGTGCGCAGGGCAAGGGGTGTTCGCGCGTCGTCCAAGCGTAGCCGCCCGCTGGTGGGGGCTGAATTATAACAATGCGCCACAGGGGCGCGGCATGGGCGTGCGTGCGGGCCGCAGCGAGCGCGCGGCGCCTGTCGCGCGCTTGCGCGGGGGGGCATTTCTGCTAGGCTGGTGGCAAGGCGGCGGACCCTTCGGGGGCCGCGCGTCCGCCGCTTTCTTCGTCACGGCGGCCCCGGCAAGGAGGTGCCCATGACCCGACAGGTTTCGTTCACGCGGCTGGAGCAGGCGCAGTTGCCCGGCTTTCGGGAACGGCTGGACCGCGCCGAATCGCCCGACGAGGTGCGACGGTTCTTTGCCGAAACCATGGCCACGCTGCTGGCCGACGCCCTGGGGTCGGCGGGTGCGGTGCGCCACGACGACGTGGCCCTGATGCCGGATGCGACCGAAGGGTATGTGCTGGCGCCGCCGGTGCGCGCACTGCCGGGCTTTGCGGACATCTGGCGCGATTCCGACCTGCCCCGCATCGCGGGCGACTTTGCCCGCCTGGCCGTGAAGCGCCATCGGCATCTGGCGGGCAACCCGGAGCGCACCGAGGCCAAGACCCGGCACAAGGACGGCAAGCGCTAGGGGCTGCGTCCGGATTGTCCTGTCGCCCGTTGCGTCACGCCCGAATGGCCTGCCATCGGCCTTTCCCTTTTCCGTCCGCAGTTCCATCCTTCACCAGCGCACGACGCCCCGCACGGCCATGGCCGTGCGGGGCGTCCCGTCGCTGCGCAGGCAGGCGCGACTACAGCCAGCGTTTCTTGATGAACACCAGCCAGGCCACCATGCACAGCCCCACGGTCACCCCGGAGACGATGCCGAAGGCATACGGCGAATCGTGCAGGGGGGTGTCGATGTTCATCCCGTATATGCCGGTGATGATGTTGGGGATCATCAGGATGATGGTGAACCCGGTCAGGAATTTCATGACCGTGTTCATGTTGTTGGAAATGATGGAGGCAAACGCGTCCATGGTGCCGGAAAGGATGTCGCTGTAGATGTTGGTCATGCCGATGGCCTGGCGGTTCTCGGTTATGGCGTCTTCCAGCAGGTCGCTTTCCTCTTCGCTTATGCGCAGGGTGCGGGTGCGCAGCAGCTTTTCCATGATGATGTCGTTGGCCTTGAGCGACGTGGTGAAGTACACGAGGCTCTTTTCGATGTTCAGCAACTCTATGAGTTCCTGATTGCGCATGGATTGCTGCAAGCGCTGCTCGATGAACGCGGTACGCCGGTTGATGTCCTTCAGGTCGTTCAGGTAGGTGATGGCGGTGCGTTGCAGCAGGTGAATGGCCAGGCACAGGCGGCGGGCCGTGTCCATGGTGCGGGCGCGTCCGTTCAGCAGTTCGGTCACGATGTCGCGCGGCGAGCGGCACACCGTGACCACGGCGGAGCGGGTGATCACGATGCCTATGGGCAGCGTAAGGTAGGGCACGCGCACGTCGGTCTCGTTTTCCAGGGGCACGCGGATGACCAGCAGCAGTACGCCGTCCTCGTGCTCCAGACGGGCGCGTTCGTCGGCGTCCAGGGGGTCGGTCAGGTAGTCCAGCGGAATGCCCAGCAGCACCGAGGCCCGTCGCAGTTCCTCGTCAGAGGGATTGGAAAGGTTGACCCAACAGTCTGGCTCGATGTGGTCGATGGGGGTCAGTGCGCCGTCGATGGTCTTGTGAATGGTGAACACGGCAAGGCTCCTTGCGTCCGTTCCGGGTGTGGTCAGGCGCGCGGCGCATGCCGCGCGTGCCGGAAACAGCCGCGCGCCGCGCCAGGCCCGATGCACGGGGATCAGGGCAGGGTGCGGCGGCGGAAGCAGCGGAGCGTCACGAGTACGGGTCCGCGGAACGGGCCACGGACAGCACGCGACGATGCATCCGGCAGCGGGCGCGCCGGATGGAGCGGTCGGAAAGCAGGGAAGATGCGAAAAGCGGGGAAAGCGGTCTGCGGAACATGGTCCACCTCCGGGGGCGCGCAGCGCCGCCGGGCGGACCGGGAAGGGATCAGGCCCGGACGTGGTGGCGGCAGCGGCGCTGGTGCGTCGTTGCGAAACGGTGCGATGCGATGGGGCATCTACTACTGTCGCCGGAATCCACGTCTGTGCTCCTGTTGGGGGTGCGGGCGGGCCGTGTGGCCGCCGCCCGGTGTGCCACGAATCTGGCGCGGCACGCTGCGGGGTCTGCTTTACGCCCGCTTGGTCCGCTTGGCAACCGGAAATGCGCCGGGGCTGGGGGCTGGGCAGGGCTAGCGGGACAACCCCAGAAACCTGCGCCGCAACTGTTCGGACCTGTCGCGGTTGACGCCGAAGTCCCACCAGCCGGAACGGGCCGCGGAACGCAGGTGCACCACGGAAGCCGCCGGATCTGCCACGCACACCACGTCGTCGATGAAGCCGAAGACCTTGCTGCGGCACTGGGCGCGCACGGTCAGGCCGTCCATTTCGGTCACGGTGCAGCCGGGCAGGGCGCCCAGAGCCACGGCCAGACGGCGCATGGCCGTGGCCGCGTCGCCGGTGAAGGGCAGAGGTTCGATATACTGCCCGTCCCGCACGGCGCCTTCGGCCTGGGTGATGACACAGTTGGGGCGGTCGGGGCAGGCGGGCAGGCGCACGGGCCCGGCAGGCTGGTGTGCTCCGGCAGGCTGGTCGGGCTGGGCGGCATGGGCGGTGCGGACTGGCCCCTGGGGCCATGGGAACCATGCGCCCGCCGCAAGAAGCAGCACAAGCAGCACGGTGCGCAACGCGCCGGGATCGTGAAGGATGGACGAAGACATGGATGCCTCCCGTGGGTGCGGGGCGCGGGCGGCGGCATGAACCGCAACCCGGAAACGACCCGGTAACCGATCCGGTAGCGGGACCGGCAACCGATCCGGCAGCTGGGCCGATAGCTGGGCCGGGGCAGTCGCCCCATGACAAACGACAAGGGGCCGCCCCGTATGCGCGGAACGGCCCCGTGGAAAACGGCGCGGATGTCTCCGCTACGGCTTCAGGAAGCGGCTGACGTTGTCGATGACGTTGCGCAGCAGATCGTCGGTGGGTTCCACGAACTGGAAGTGGATGGTGCGCACGATGCCCACCATGATGCCCACGATCATGCACGCGGTGTCCTCGACATTGATGTCGGTGCGCACCGAGCCGTCACGCTGGCCGTCGCGCAGGGCCACCAGCAGGTACTCGTTGAGGTAGGAGTATATTTCCTTGATGGCCAGGAACACGTCGTCGTTCCGTTCGCCGTAGCGGGTGGGCGCGTCGCGGAAGATCAGGCAGAACTCCATGCGGTTCTTCTTCACGAACACGTAGAACGACTTGATGATGGAGACCACCTTCTCCACGCTGGTTTCGGGGGCGCGCACCTCGAGATACTTCTCGATGTCGCTGATGAGCTGATCCTTCACGTTGCGGATCAGGGTGAGGAAGATGTCGTCCTTGGTCTTGAAATGACGGAAGATGGTGCCTTCCGCCACGCCCGCCTCCTTGGCGAGGAGGCTGGTGGGGGTGTTGTTGAACCCGCGCTCGGCAAACAGCTTGGCGGCGGTAAGCAGAATGGTGTCGCGCTTCATGTCGGAATCCTTTCAGTGTCTGCCGCGATACGGCAGAAGCGAGGAGTGAACGCTCAAACGAGAGAAGGCTAACCCCACTCATGAGCGGTGTCAACGTTGGTGTTGGGCGCTCACGCAATCCGTGCGAAACAGGAGCCCGACATCGGTACGGCGCGTGCTTTGGCGGGCGGCACAACTCATGAAAAGAACAGGAAAAGGCACGCCAGAGGGTACGCCCCGGCCCGGAATGGCTTGGGTGGGAATGGCCGGGGCGGTATGGGGGCGTGTCGTCCGGCGGGCGGCTCAGCCCCGGCGGCCAGCCTGCCCGGCGCGCGGGGCCAGGGCGATGCGGTTGCGTTCCACCGCGGCCTCCAGTTCGGGCAGCAGGTCGCGCACCGCTTCCATGTCGTCGGCGGTGGCGGCCCGTTCCACGCAGCGGGCAATGCGTTCCAGCACCCGCAGGCCGAAGCTTTCCGCCTTGCCCGCGATGCGCGCCGCCGCTTCCTGCACGGCAAAGGTGCTGCCGTCGGCCCGACCGCGCCGGGCATCGTCCAGGGCGGCATCCAGGGTTTCCAGCAGGCCGGGGATGAAGGGCTCGATGTCGTCGCCCATGTTCACGTGCGGCTCTGTCCGCCGACCGCCAGAAGCAACGGGCGGAACGGGAGAAGCCGGGCGCGCCGGTGCGGCGCCGGACCTGGCGGGCTGGGCCGGGGCTGCCTGCGACGGGTCACGCCGCGTCGCATCGTTTTCCGGACTTCTGGCGCGGTCCGCGCCCCGGCCAAGGTGCACGGCGATGCGTTCCGCGATGCGTTCGGCAAAGCTCTTGGCGGGGGCGGCTTGCGGCGGCGTGGCTGTCCGCGAGTGCGGCGAAGCGTGCGCGGCCTGACCGTACGAAACTTGTCCGGGTGAAACCTGTACGGGGGCATGGCCGGGCTGCGCGCTGGGCGCCGGGGGCGCCTGCTGCCCCGGCTGGGGCCTGGTGTACTGCATTTGCGGCGGCAGGGCCGGGCCGGTCTGTTGTCCGGCGGGCCACGCCGGAACTGCCGGGCCTGTCTGGGCAGTCTGGCCCGTTTGGGTCGTCCGGCCTGTCTGGCCTGTCTGGGCAGTCTGGGCGCCTTGGGCTCCCTGGGCAGTCGACGCGGCAGCCTGCGCTTGTCCGGGCTGGGGCTGTCCGGCCTGTGTCTGTCCGGGCTGCGCTTGTCCGGGCTGCGCTTGTCCGGGGTGCGCTTGTCCGGGTTGCGCCAGTCCGGTCGTCACCTGCCCGGCGGGCTGCTTGGGACGGTAACCGGGGCGCACTTCAGCCGACAGGTCGCGGATGGGCCGGGTGTCGGGCTGCGGAAGGGCCGGGGCCTGTTCCGCAACCTGTTGCCCCCTTTGCTCCGGCGACGGGTGGGGCACGGGGCGTTGCCCCTGCTGTTGGGCCCGCTGGGCACGTTCCCAGCGTTCCAGGCGCGCCGCCGCCCCGTAGGACGAAGAGGCGCTGGCCCCTGCATGGGCGGTGGACCGGTGCGGCTCCATGGGCATGGGGTCGCCCACCCATTCACCGCCGTCGGCGGGGGCCGCGGGCTTGCGCACCGCAGTGGCCGCGTTTTCGGGATGCGCGTCGGCGCGCTCCTGCCGGGTTGTGGCGGCGGCAGCACCCGCAACCGGCTGGGTCGGGGCGGGCTTCACGGGAGTGGGGTCGCCCACGGATTCCTCGAAATAGTCGTCCCAGGCCGGGGGAGCCATCTCCGTGGGCGTTGCCGCAGCCGCGACAGTGGCGGCGGCCCCTGCGGCAAGGGGCGAGGCCGGGGGCGTTGGGGCTGGCGCTGCCGGTGCTTGGCCCGATGCGGTCGGGGTATCGGCGCCAGGTTCGGAATCCTCGGCGTCGGTGACGATGAGGTCCAGCAGCGATCCGCCCTCGGGCAGTCCGCCATTCCCGTGCGGTGCGCCGGTGGCGGCCACCCCGGACGCCGAGGGCTGCTGCCCTGCGGCGGGGTCGGCGTGGCCCACGGCAAAGATGTCCGCGCCGAACAGGTCGGGCAACTCTTCGGTCTCGTCCGGTTCTGCCTCATGGGCCATGGCGTGGGCGGCGTCGGCGTTGCCGCCGTCGTTTTCCGCCGCGTGCGGCGCCGGTTCCGGTACTCCGGCCACCGGCGTTCCGGCCACCGGGCGGTCCCAGGGATGCCACGACGTGGGCTCGGCAGGCACAGGCTCGGCAGGCGCAGGCGCGTCGGATGCGTCCTCATGCGGCGCACCCGCGTCGGCCTCGGTCTCGTTGGGCGCAAGCCCCTCGTCCTGTAATTCCGGCAGTGCATCCATGGCCGAGTCGTCATGGGGGTACGCCGGGGCATCGGACGGAGAGGCGTCGTCCCGCGTGGTTTCGGGGGCATCCCACGCCGGGGCGGCATCCCCGACCAGCGAAAGCCCGTCTGCCCCGGCATGGCCGATATGACCGACATGGCCAGCAGCACCGGCATCCGCGTCGTTGTCGGCAGCGGACAGGAACAGGTCCGGCAGTTCCGCGAATTCCGGCGGCGCGGCGTGGGCGTCGTCGCCTTCCTCGCCGTGCGGCAGTTCCGCTGCCGCAGCCCCGTATCCGGCGTAGTCCGCGTATTCGGGCTGCGGCTGCGGTTCGGCATGGGGCGGTGCCAGGCGTTCCACGGCGGCGCGCAGGCCGCTGCGGGTGAGGGGCTTTTCCAGCGTTTCGGTGCACCCGGCGGTCAGCATGCGTTCGGCCTGCGCCTCGTGCGACACAAGGGCCAGCACCGGCACCGGGGGCAGCCCGTGCTCCTGCTCGAAGGCGCGGATGGACGCCAGGGCGGCCACGATGTCGTCCTCGGGCATGTCGCCGTCCATGATGATCAGGCCCGAGGGCGCGCGCCGGTACAGGATGCCCGCCTCGGTGGCGCCGCGCGCCTCCAGCGGGGCATGGGGCAGCCCTTCCAGGAAAAAGGCCAGCAACTGGCGGTTGCTGGGCACGTCGTCGGCCACGATGACCTGCAACGGACGGTGCGGGGCCACCGGCCCCAGGTGCAGGTGGTCCGCCGCCGTCACGGCATCGGGCGTGGGCCGGGCCACGCGCAGATCGTCGGTCAGGTCCACGCCCACGAAGGGGCGCGGCGCCGTGGCGTCGCCCGAAAGGGCCACCAGCCGCGCGGTGAACGAAATGGTGGTGCCCTGGCCCCGCCCGCTTTCCACGGTCAGGGTGCCCCCGGCGGCGTCGGCCATTTCCCACGCCCGGGCCAGTGCGCTGACGCTGCGCTTGTGCGGCGGCGCGCCCGCGCCGGAATCGCTGACGGTGAACAGCAGGTGGCCGGGGTCCGTGCTGTCGGGCACGCGGCGCACCGACATGTGCACCGAGCCCTTGTCCGTGGAACGCACCGAGCTTTCGGCCAGCAGGCGCAGCAGTTCGCCCAGTTGGCCCGCGTCCCCTTCATACAGCTGCGAAAGATGCGGCGCCATGAACCACGAGATGGCCAGGCCCTTGCGTTCCGCCCGGTCGGCCACGGCATCGTGGGCGTCGCGCAGCATGCGTTGCAGGTCGAACACGGCCCGGCGCGGCGCGCTGCGCTGCGGCGCGGCCACCCGGCCAAGGTCCTCTGCAATGGAGGCCAACTGGCGACCGGCGGTGCCAACGGCCTCGGCGTGGCTGCGGGCGGCGGGGGGCAGCGCGCAGTTTTCCAGGCCGTCCAGTTCCTGCAGCATGGCGTCGATGGGGGCCAGCAGGGCTTCCTCCATGCGGGCCAGTGCCAGCGGGTCCAGACTGGAACCGGCGTGGGGCAGGGCCTCCCCCTCGTCTCCGTCGTCACCGCCAGCGGCGAAACCCGTGGAGAAGTCGGTCCGTCCGGTCATGGCCGCCGCGCGGGCAAGGCGGCGCGACCCGCGCATCGTGGGCGTGCCGTCCAGTTCCGGCAGCACGTCGCCAAGGGAAAGTTCCAACGGCTCATCGGCCATGCTGTCGTCAAGGCCGGAGTCTTGGCGGGCGGAGCCTTGGCGTGCGGCGGTTTCGTCGGGGGGCAGCGCGTCCCCGGTGGCGAGCGCGGCGGGGGTGCGCGGAGACGGGGCCAGCCCGCCGCGCAGTTCTTCGGGCGAGATCATGCGCAGGGTGGGCTCGTCGGCCAGCGGGTCGTCCAGGTCGGGACGTTCCGCCGCCGGGCTCTTGCGCACGCGGTAGCCGCGTCCGCCGGTCAGGGAGCCCTCGGCCTCGGTCGGGCGCGGAGCGCTGGTGCCTGCCACCAGCAGGGCCAGCAGGGCCAGGCCCCACAGCGGGGCGGTGGAAATCCACACGGCGGGCACCGGCGATGCCAGCCCCGCAATGCCCACCCCGGCCCCGATCAGCGCGGCCAGGCATCCGGTCAGAAAACGGCGCGACCCCGGCAGCTTGCGGAATTTGCAGGCCACGGCGGCGGGCAGCAGCAGCACCAGCAGCAGCGGCCACAGCGCCAGCAGGCGCGAGGACCAGGCCATGCCCGGCGCCAGCGGCAGCAGGGCCAGAACGGCACCGGCCAGCGAGACAACACGCAACTGCATGTCCGCGCTGGCCGCGTGTTCGCGGGTGCGCAGCAGATGGCGCCCCACGTGGGGCAGCAGCATCAGGGCAAGGCCGGGGGCCAGCACGCCGGGCAGGCCGCGCAACGGCACGTATCCCGCGGGCGTGGGCGGCTGCCCCGCCACGGCCTGGGCCAGTACGGCGGCAACGAACAGGCTGGTCCACAACCGCCATTCGCCCCGCTCGAAGACGCCGCGCAGCAGGCACAGGGCCAGCACGGCCACCAGCACGCCGATCACCAGCGGGCGGGCCAGTCCGTCGTTGTTGGCGGCGGCATTCTGGGGGGTGCGCAGCATGGGCGCGAACCACGGCCCCGGCACGCCGTCCAGCTTCACGTAGATGGGCAGCGGCTTGCCCACGGGGTCGGGCAGGGTGAACACGTTGCCCCCTTCGGGGGACTGCGCCTGCCATTCGTTGGGTTCGCCGGGCTGATTGCGTTTGGCCAGGAACAGCGTGGCGTTGCCGGGCAGGTCGCGGCCAAGGTCCAGCAGCAGCTGGCGGTTCTGTCCGTCCGAGGGGCGGGGGGCCAGGGTCAGGCGCAGCCAGGTGGAGCCGGAGCGGAACAGGGGCAGGCCGTTACCCAGTGGGGTGAACCCGGCCTGGTGCGAGGGCGAGAGCAGCTCGTCCACGCTCAGCGTGCCGGTGGGGTCCACCAGAAATTCCATGAACGGGGCCAGCGGCTGGGTGGCCAGCAGGGAAAATGTGTCCAGCGCACGGGTGGCGTTGGAAAGCGCAGGCGCGGCGGCGGGAGGAGTGGCCTCGGGGCGTGTCGCATTGGCGGCGGCGGGAGCCGCCGTGGCGGCATGCGCAATGATGGGAGGCCACGTCGCAAGGCAACAGGCCAGCAGCAGCCAGGCAGCCATTTGCAACAGCACGGTGTGGCGGCGGGATGTATATGTATGAAGCGACGGGACGCGGGGCGGGCGGGGGGCCGAAGCGATGGTCGGGGCGTGCGACATGGTTCCATGGGCGCGCGGGGCGCGCGGGTTGCGTGTTGACCGTGCGCGGCGCGGCGCTTGGGCCGCGCCCCGCCGGAACATAGCGCACTTCGGCGTGGGGGGCGAGTGGAAATCAAGGTCGTTGCGCCAGCGGAAGGCTGCGATATGCGGCCCCGGAACGTCGGGATCAGGGAAATGGTGCAACATGCGTCGCAAACGGGAGGCCGGTTGCGACATGCCGGGCGAACAGGTCCTCCACGCCGGAGATGATCCGCAAACGAAAAGCGCGCGGCGACACGTGGCCGCCGCGCGCATCCGCACGGTGCATGGGGGCGGGTGCCCGTCCTACTTGCTCTGCTGCTGCAACGACTGCATCATTTCCTTCAGCGGCTGGCCGTTGGGGGCCTTGGCGTCGGGGTTGATGGCCAGCAGTTCGCGCCAGGCCTTCATGGCGTCGTCCTTCCGTTCCAGGTCGAAGTACAGCACGATGCCCTTGTTGAAGCGGGCAATCTGGTGCTTGGGATTGGCGGCGATGGCCTTCTCGAAGGTGGCCAGGGCGCGGTCGTGCTGGTGGTCTTCGCGGTACATCACGCCAAGGTCGGTCAGCACGTCCGGGTCGTTAGGCTTGAGCGCCAGCGACTTCTCGTAGGCGGGGATGGCCTTCTTGGGCTGGTCGGTGTCGAAGTACAGGTGTCCCAGCTTGGTCCATGCGGCCACGTCGTTGGGGTCTTTCAGCACCGCCTGCTCCATTTCCAGAATGCGGCCCATGACGTCGGGCGATATCTGGTTGGCCGGGCCGTTCTGGGCCTGCTGGCTGGGGGCGGACACGGCGCGCTTTTCCTGCACGGGAGCGGGCGAATACAGGCTCGTCACCTGCACGCCAAGGAACGCGCCAACGACCAGCGCCACGGCCACGGCCATGTACATGGTGGACTTGCGGACGTAGTCGCCGTCCTGTTGCTGACGGCCCTGCGCTCGGTTTGTCTGCGACATGGATGCTCCATTCAGATGTGGGAAAGTGTATGCCGGGCACGGTGCGGCAAACGCTCCAGGCGCCCCGGTCAGTTGGGCAGTGTTACCCGCGCGCGCGGCATCCGGCAAGAGGCAGGGGGAAAAGGGGGGAAGGTGCTGCCACGTCTTTCGATTATTAATGACTGTTGTTTCAGGTTGTTGCATGTGTATTTCGAACGTTTTTCAAAAACCGTGTTGACACTTGGCCGCCTGATACCCTAAATACCCCCTTCGCCGCGACCGATTGCCCCGACCACTTCGTGCAAGGGCAAACG